>NZ_CP083373.1:300000-600000 GCF_017488845.2 Ensifer canadensis | reverse complement strand
TTGCTGTGGTGCAGTCTAGCAGCTCCCGGCCACCGGAACGGTCTCCGTTTCAAAATTGTTGGAAGCAAGGGCACGCTTGAGTGGCGACAGGAGCAGCCCGAGACGCTGCATCTTTCTCGGATGGGACAGGCCGATCTCATCTACCGCAGGGGAGCCTCGGACATGACAGAGGAAGGAGCATCGTGCGTGAGCCTGCCTGCCGGAAACCCCGAAGCCTATCTTGAAGCCCTTGCCGTGCTCTACATGGACTACGCCAGCGCGCTTGAAGCCGGTCCGAACTGGCGGACTATCGGCAAGACGCCAGTCACCGACCTAAACGAAGGCTTGCGCGGGGTCCTTCTTTCCGAAATTTGCGTCCGCTCGTCACAAACAAAAATGTGGCAACCGTTTCCAAAATCGAGGATGTGGGGCGACCCATAGCGCCCGCGGCCAAGATTTAGCTATTCGCCATTTCCAGTGCTCGATCAGCAAGTTCGCACCTGTCCGATATGTGACGCACTGTGACGCAAGAGCCCGGAATCCCGCTTCTCGGGTCATTTCACCGGTGTTAGATACCTTACAAGGGACGGCAAGCGCCTGATGGGTCGCGCCGCTCGATAATCAATCACGATAAAACCGGGAACGACATGGAAGATTACGACGTCATCATTATCGGAAGTGGTGTAGGCGGAAGCGTAACGGCCCGCAGACTTGCCGAAAACGGGGCACGCGTCCTCATACTGGAGCGCGGCGATTTCGTGCCACGGGAGCCGGAGAACTGGAGCGTCGATACCGTCTTCTTTCAGAAGAAGTACAAAGCCATGGACACTTGGCTCGATCGAAACGGCAACCCCTTCGATCCCGGCGCTTGCTACAACGTCGGCGGATCGACCAAATTCTACGGCGCGGCCTTGTTCAGGCTGCGCGAGCAAGACTTCGAGACACTCGAACATAAGGGTGGCATCTCGCCTGCCTGGCCGATGCGCTACTGCGATATGGAGCCGTACTACGATCAGGCGGAAAGAATGTTCCGCGTTCACGGTGACGACACGGGAGACAAGACCGCACCGCACAGGAACGGGCCTTACCCTTTCGGGCCGGTGCCATCGGAGCCGGCCGTCGCACACCTGGCGGATCGGCTTCGCAGCCAGGGCATCTCCCCGTCGGCTATGCCGAATGGCGTGAACTCCGGAGCCGCGGGAACCTGCATTCTCTGTAGGACCTGCGACGGCTTCCCTTGCAAGATCGGACAGAAGAACGACGCCGAGACGTGCGCGCTCGAGCCCGCTCTAGCGACGGGGAGGGTCGATCTCAAGACCAGGACCTTCGCTCGGCGCATCATCCTGTCGGGGGACGGCAGGAAGGTAGAGGCAGTCGAGGTGGAAGAAAAGGGCGAGACAAAACGCTACTCGGCACCACTGTTCGTCGTGTCCTGTAACGCGGTCAATACCGCTGCCCTGCTCCTGCGCTCCGCGAGCAGCTCCGCGGCGAAAGGCGTTGCAAACAGCTCGGATGTCGTCGGCCGCCACTACATGGTCCATAACCAGACGGCTCTCATGGGGCTATCGCATCGGATCAACTCGACAACGTTCCAAAAGACTTTGGCGATCAACGACTGGTATTTCGGCGATAAGAATTTTCCGTGGCCGATGGGACATATGCAGATGCTCGGCAAGCTCCAGGGCGGCATGTTGACCGCCAACGTGCCGTACCTCCCGAGGTTCTTGGGCAACGAGATGGCCAGGCATGGAATGGACTGGATCGCTTTGTCGGAGGATTTACCTGACCCCAACAACCGCGTCACCCTTGAGGGCAGCCAGATCAAGCTGGCGGTAACTCTCAACAACATGGAAGGGCATCTCGAACTGGTGAAACGCATGAAGCGCGCTTTGCAACGCGCGGGCTATCCCGTTGTCGTTACGAAGTCGCTTGTTGCGCATGCGACTGCCCATCAATCCGGCACCGTGAAAATGGGCAGCGATCCGGCGACTTCAGCGCTGGACCAGTATTGTCGCACTTGGGATCACTCCAACCTGTTCGTGATCGACGCGTCCTTCTTCCCATCGTCGGCGGCAGTGAACCCCGCGCTCACGATCGCTGCGCAGGCGCTACGCGCGTCTGACCATATCCTCGCGACGGAATTCAAGAAGTCGGCCTAATCGACGCTGCTGAGATACTGCTGGACCTCGGTGGGGATCGATCGGTCCCCTTTTTCCAGCGTGGTAACCCGGTCCAGGTGTTCTCGCTTCAGCAGACCAGGTCCGCGGAAATGCATCGCGACTTTCGTCGAGTAAGGCGGACGAAGCATGGTCTCCGCGATCCCACTCGTAATCCCCATTAGGAAGCTCTTTGAACTCCGCTGGACTGGGGCGTAGATTCCAAACGTCATTTCGTTTTTCTGGACGGCCTCGAAATCCAGCGAAAACAACCGGCCGCCCAGCGGGATTGTAAAACCGTGATATTTGAAGACGAAGTCGATCTTGTCCTGGTCCTCAAGATTGGGGAAGCGCTCGATGTAATAGTGCTGCAGCAAGTCCCGGTTGCGGTAGATGCAATAGGCCGACCTTAGCACCTTCCCCTTGTAGATCGTCGAATACTGATATCGGTCGTACACGCCTGCGTATTCGTCCCCTGCTGTATCCTCCGCGACCAGCAGCGTGTCGAGGAATGCCGCCATCCTCTTGGAACTGCGCAGCGTGTCGATGGCGTAGAAGTAGTTGCCCTCCATGAGAGTGCGGAACTCTTCGGGCTCGGCGAACAGGACGGACCTGCTGAGGCCAAAGAAATTCGCGATCAGGCGCTGGTTCTGCATCGACGGCAGGTGGAGGCCCGACAAGTACTTGTTGAACTGCTGTCTGTTTATTTTGATTTTCCGGCAGATGTTCGAGACCGTTCCCTGACGCTCACACAGAAAGCGCAGGTTCTCACCAAAATTCTGGCTCTGTAAGGGATCGATGATTTCGGTGGTCACTTTGGCGCGCTCGTTGTGCTTCATTTCTCCTGCTGAAAATGCGTCAGTTTGCGCCAAGTTTCAAGGCCCTGCGAAATTGTCCGCGGCAGTTCGTTGGAACACTCTGCCGCGATCGAAATGAGCAAGTGCCACTCTGCCGACGGCGGCGGAAGTCGCGGATCAAAAGCGGGATAATGCCATGATAAGACATTTGAAACGTCCTCTCGCCGAGGCGTCGAATTTCCACGATGAGGCCGTAACGACGACCGTGCAGAACCTGATCGCTGAAGTCGAAACGGGCGGCAACGAAGCCGTCCGGCAAATGGCCATCCGCTTCGACGGCCTCGACCGGGCGGACTATCGACTCACGAAAGCGGAGATCGACGCCTGCGTGAACGGCATCACGAAGCAGGAGCGCGAAGACATCGAGTTCGCGCAGGACCAGGTCAGGAATTTTGCCCAGGCCCAGCTCGATACGATGTCGGAACTTGAGGTTGAGACCATTCCCGGTGTGGTGCTCGGGCATAAGCATGTGCCCGTGGACAGCGTCGGCTGCTACGTACCCGGTGGCAAGTACCCGTTGCTTGCCTCCGCTCACATGACCGTATTGACCGCGAAAGTTGCCGGCTGCGACCGCGTGATCACTTGCGCACCTCCATTCAAGGGCGCTCCGGCACCCCTGATCGTCGCGGCTCAGCATCTTGCCGGTGCTGACGAGATATATGCTCTAGGCGGCGTCCAAGCCATAGCCGCGATGGCGGTCGGCACCGAGACGATCAAGCCTGTTAGTGTCCTTGCCGGCCCGGGTAATGCCTATGTGGCCGAAGCAAAGCGTCTTTTGTTCGGGCGCGTGGGTATCGACCTTTTCGCAGGTCCGACCGAGGTGCTTATTGTCGCCGACGAAACGGTTGATGGCGAGCTTGTTGCAACCGACCTGCTTGGACAGGCCGAGCATGGAGCCAACTCCCCTGCAGTCCTGATTACCAATTCTGAAAAGCTCGCAAACGACACCTTGGAGCAGATCGATCGCCTCCTACGCATCCTACCGACGGCGGCAATCGCTGGCGAGGCATGGCGGAACCACGGTGAGATCATAATCTGCGACACCCGGGAGGAAATGCTGTCGGAAGCCGATCGCGTCGCTTCCGAGCACGTCCAGATCATGACCCGCGACGACCAGTGGTTCTTGGACAACCTTAAGAACTACGGTGCACTTTTCCTCGGGGCGAGGACGACGGTTGCATATGGCGACAAGGTCATTGGAACCAATCACACCCTGCCTACGATGCGAGCCGCGCGCTACACCGGCGGCCTATGGGTGGGGAAATTTCTCAAGACCTGCACATATCAGAAAATCCTAACGGACCAAGCTTCTGCACTCGTCGGAGAGTACACTTCACGCCTGTGTATGATGGAGGGTTTTGCCGGACATGCAGAACAGGCCAACGTCCGGGTTCGTCGTTACGGACATCGGAATGTAGACTATGCGACCGCCGTTGAGCCGATCGCACCGGAGAAGAAACTGGAGGTAACGAAATGAAAATGGACAAAAAAGTCGAAGGGATCGAAGTTTCGCGCGAAATGACCGGCGGCCAGATCATTGTGGACCATCTCATACGAGAAGGCGTCACGCATGTCTTCGGTATTCCTGGACATGGCGACACGGCATTGATGGATGCTTTTGTCGACCGCAAGGAAGAGATCAATCTGCTCCCAGCCATGCATGAACAGAACGCCTCGCACATGGCAGACGGTTTCTACCGTTCATCTGGCAAGGTTGCGGCCGTCGTAACATCCATCGGCCCGGGTGCGACGAACACGCTGACGGGTATAGCTACGGCCTTCGCCGATTCCCTCCCGCAGCTCGTCATTACCGGTGGTGTCCACACCTACATGATGGGTCGCGGAGTTCTTCAGGAACTCGATCGACCGCATTCGGACAATTTTCCGCGGATGGCCGAGCCGGTAGTGAAGCGCTGGTTCAACCCGAGCCACGTCGAGCAAATCCCGAACATGATGGAGCAGGCTTTCAACGCCATGCTCGAAGGGCGCATGGGTCCCGTGCTTCTCAATGTCCCGCAGGACATTCAGGCCGAGACCGGCAACGTGGTCATTAATGACGGCAAGAAGCGCCGCACCGCAGCGCGCACTTATGGCGATCCCACCTACATCGCCGAAGCGGTCCAATTGCTTATCGCGGCAGACCGTCCGGTTATTCTGGCGGGTGGCGGCGTCATTACTGCCGAGGCGACGGAAATCCTCCGCGAAATCGCCGAGTTTCTGGGAGCTCCTGTGACGACGTCGTTCATGGGTAAGGGTTCTTTCCCAGAAGATCACGAGCTGTTCGCCTGTGCATGCGGGGATCTGGGATCGATCCCGGGCAACGCGATGACGCGCACGGCGGATGTGCTCCTGGCGATCGGCTGCCGCTTCTCCGACCGCATCACGTCGTCCTACCAGCCGGGTATCACGTTCGATATCCCGAAGACAAAGCTCATCCAGGTCGATCTGGACGGCTTCGAGATCGGCAAGAACTATCCTGTCGAAGTCGGTATCGTCGGCGACGCCAAGGCCGTCCTGTCCGCAATCCTTGACGCACTCAAAACGATAGCCAAGCCGCGTGACTACAAGAACAGCGCGCAGTTCAAGGAATTGCTGGCGCGCAAGGTGGAGTGGGAAGAATTCCTCCGACCCCTCCGCACCGCCAATGTGCAGCCCATGACCGCCTCCCAAGTGCTCGTCGAAGCGCGCAAGGTCCTGCCGCGCGATGCGATCGTCGTAACCGACAGCTCCAACCCGCAGAACCAGGTCTTCAACGAGTTCCCGGTATATGGCCCGCGCCAGCACATCACGCCCGGTGGCATGTCAGGCATTGGCTTCGCTCTGCCGGCGGCTATCGGCGCGAAACTCGGTAAACCCGAGGCACCCGTATGCGCCGTCTTCGGTGACGGCGCGTTCCTGCAAACAGGTACCGAACTGGCCACCGCCGCAATGCTTGGCACCGCGGTGATCTTCCTGGTGATCAACAACGGTGGTTGGGGCGCAATACGCAACCTTCAGCTCAACATGTTCGGCGAAGACCGCGAGATCATCACGCAATTCAAGACGCCGGATGGTGAACCTTGGATGGCGGACGCGGCAGGGGTGGCGAAGTCCTTGGGCTGCCAAGCCGAGCGGGTAACCGATCCGGCCGAAATCGGGCCGGCCATTCAGCGCGCTCTTGCCTCCGGCAAGCCCTATCTCATTGATGCGATCTGCGCGATCGAGCGCCCATACTCCAACATGCACGTGACCGGTTGGTGGGACATCACCGTCCCTGCGTATCTCGGCGATTTGCGCGCCCAGTACGTCAAGGGACGCGGCTTTTGATGAAAGCGGGCCAGCCCACGTGGCTGGCCCGATACCTTGGGGAGGGAAAATGATGCAAGAAAACCGCACCCGGCCTTTGGCTTTTGATGGTACGTTCGTAAAGGCCCAGATGGTGTATGACGCGCGCAACTACACAACCAGTGGCGTCGTCACGAACCTGTCGGACGAGCCCATGTATATCGCCGGCGAACCGATCGGGGTCATTCCGCCTTGGCGCTCTGCGATCCTCAAGGACGGGGTTATTACCAAAGGCAAATGTGCCTCCGTTGTCCATGTCCCAGAGGATGTCAACCTTGGCGGCGTCGTTCTGGACGGTTGGAAATGGCTTGGCGAGACCGTGCCGGAGTTTCCGAAACGCACACCCCTCTACATCTCGCCCAAGGACATAGTCGCACGCGTCGAACTGAACCCTTGGAACCTTTCCAACAGTCCCGAACCCAGGGACGAACTCCAGCAGTTCGATATCCAGCTGAACCTTTGGTGGGCGCCTGCACGCACGGACGCGGTGATCCACAACACACATTCCTTTATCGAACTGCACACGCAGATTTTCGGCCACGGACGCATCCAGTTGTTCAAGGATGCAGCAGGCAAGGAGATGTATCGCGAAATCAGCGCTTCTCCAGGCGATACCCACGATCCCATTGTCTGGGTGGTCGACAAACGCACCTTCTTCTATCCGTGGCACCGAGGCTGGACAGATACCGACTGCATCTGGATGGCGATTGAGTTCCACCCGACGGTCTGATCGGGGCCCAATTCCAAATTCCTGGTCCAGATCATTATGACGGACACTTTTGATAATCGGAGGGTCTAGCGTGCCCACATTGGTGCAGCTCTATTCGGCCCGCAACGTCCAATCCCAAACCGAGGCGCTCGACCGGATAGCCGCGGTCGGATACGACGGCGTAGAGGGCTGCTGGCTGAACTTCGAGGATCCAGCCGCTTTCCGGAAAGAACTCGACCTGCGCAGCCTGGCGATGCCGCAGGCTCACGTTCCTTTGGAAATGCTGGAGAATGCGTTCGATCGGGTGGTCGATCTGACCAGGCATCTCGACATCTATACTGTGATCGTGCCAGGGCTGCCCGAGGATGGGCGGCCATCGAGTACGGACGGCTGGCGAAACCTCGGAGAGCGCCTCGATATTGTCGAAGGCAAGCTGCGCGCCTTGGGCCTCCGGTTCGCTTGGCACAATCACGATTTCGAACTCATCTCCCTGCCAGACGGGCGAACGCCGATCGATATCCTTTTGGAAGGCGCGCCGGGTATGGATTGGGAAGTGGATGTGGGTTGGATTCTGCGTGCCGGCCAGGACCCCGTTTTGTGGTTGACGTCCTACGCGGGCCGGATCGTTGCCGTTCACCTCAAGGACATTCAGCCCGACATCCTCGAGGAGGGATGGGCCGACCTGGGTTTCGGTGAGAGCAATTGGTCCGATGTTTTTCGAACGCTCCGCGCCCTGCCGCGTCTGGCGGCACATGTCGCCGAGCACGACGCACCCCTCGATTTTTCCCGCTTCGTATCCCGTTGGAAGATCGCCCACGATCGCTTGTCCGCGCTTCGGCCCGGCCGATCCTTCGAAGGTTTCACCCATGTGGCGCTAAAGGTTCACGATCTCGATGCTCAACTCTCGTTCTACGAGCGCGTGATGGGTTTCCGCGAGATGTTCCGGTTGCCGAATGACGATGGCTCGGTGTTCCTGGTCTATCTCCGCATCAACGATCGCCAATATCTGGAATTGTTTCCTGGCGCGATCGGGGAGCACGCTCCGACCCCTGAAGAGCGTGGTTATCAGCACATGTGCCTCGAGGTAGCCGATGTCGACGCCACGGTGGAGGCGCTCCGCGCTCGCGGAGCGCGGATGTGCTTGTGGCGCGACGACCTGTCCGGTATCTGCGAAGTGGAAGGAACCGCCATCACGACGGGACGGGACGGTAATCGACAGTCGTGGATCAAGGACCCTGAAGGCAACCGCATCGAACTGATGGAATTGAATTTGGCCGGCATGCAGTACGGGGCCATGGGTGCGCGCCTGTCGTCCAGTGCGCGATGAAAACGAATGACTTTAACAAGGATGGAGCCAGAAATGTTGTCCTCGGCAGAACCGACGCGACGTGTCCAAGATATGCTCGGCGACATCGATATCCCCGTCGCAAGCTACTACGGCGCGCAAACGGCCCGGGCGATCGCCAACTTCCAGATTTCGAGGATATCGATTGGACACTATCCCGTCTTCATTCGTGCCATGGCATTTGTGAAGAAGGCCGCGGCGCTGGCAAATGTCGAGCTCGGCGATCTCGACATTGACAAGGGCTCGGCCATCGTCGCGGCGTGCGACGACATCGCCGACGGCATTCTGGCCGACCAATTCCCTGTTGACGTGTTTCAAGGCGGCGCAGGAACCTCCACGAACATGAACCTAAATGAGGTGATCGCCAACCGCGCGCTGGAGCGACTGGGGCTTCCCAAAGGTCGGTTCGACGTCATCCATCCGAACAACGACGTCAACCTTTCGCAGTCCACCAACGACGTCTATCCAACGGCCATCCGCCTTGCCCTGCTTCTCAGCGACGAAACCCTGATATCAGCTCTCGACGAGCTTGCGACCGCGTTCGAACTGAAGTCGACCGAGTTCTCCGACATCCTGAAACTGGGCAGGACGCAGCTACAGGACGCTGTGCCAATGACACTCGGCCAGGAGTTCAAGGCATTCGCCGTAACGCTGCGCGAAGATATCCAGCGCTTTACCGAAATGTCGTGTCTCTTGAGGGAGGTCAATCTTGGCGGTACCGCGATCGGAACGGGGATCACCGCCGACCCGCGATACGCGGCCTTGGCGGTCGCGAAGCTCCGCGAGGTATCCGGGGTCGATTTGAAATCGGCGTCTGATTTTGTCGAGGCCTGCTGGGACACGGGCGCGTTCGTGCTTTTTTCAGGGACACTGAAGCGAACGGCCGTCAAGCTATCGAAGATATCGAACGATTTGCGATTGCTTTCGTCCGGGCCTCGAGGAGGCTTAGGCGAAATTCATCTGCCGCCAATGCAGGCCGGATCGTCAATAATGCCGGGGAAGGTCAACCCTGTTGTCCCGGAAGTGGTGAACCAGGTTGCCTTCCAAGTCATTGGCTCGGACCTTGTCGTGACACTCGCAGCGGAGGCAGGGCAGCTGCAGCTCAATGCCATGGAGCCCGTCATCGTCTTCAACCTGCTGCAATCGATGTCGATCATGGCGAATGCGGTCCGAACGCTTGCTTCCAAATGCGTAATCGGCATTACAGCGAACGAAACGCGCTGCCGGGAGCATCTCGAGTCCGGCACCGCTCTTGCGACAGCCCTAACCCCTCTCATCGGCTACGAGAAGGCCGCGGAGATAGCCGCGGAAATCCTCAAGAGCGGCCGCCCCATACGGGGGCTACTAGAGGAAAAAACCACGCTCGCCTCCGATCTCGTCGATCGCGTGCTCGACTCAAAGGCGCTCGTCAGGCCAACCCGGTTCAGGTCGCCGACGACCGAGCGATAGCCGCGATGTGATCAAGGCGCTGAAAAGGGAAGACTTTCAGCGACCTATCCTGAAGATCGAAGCAATAGCGTCCCACCCGCGTGGCCCGCATAGCCAGAGCACGCGGCCGGGCACACGCTATCGCGCGTACCGTTGACTCGCAGGTTGGCGATATTCGTGCAGTCCTCCAATCAGTCACCTCCAAGTGCAATGCGCTCCAGCCGGCGCCGGTTTCCTCAAAGGCTATGGCTGACCGGTTTTTCCTCCCCGAAACACGGACACCGTCGGTAACTACCCCGCAAGCCTCATCCCCGAAGCTTCCCTCCCGGCCCCTCGCTCTCCAATTCCATCCGAACTCCGATTTTCGAATTGACTATCTCGTCATTATGATTATATGGTCAATGTAGAGGAATGGTCTGGAGGAGAACTATGCCGCAAGCCTCGCGTGACGTCGCGATCAGGGCGTTTTCCTACGGCGTCGAAATCGAACATTTCGACTCGCGGAGCACCGCGAGATGTTAGCCATAAGATCTACAATGAACCGGCAGGTTTTCAGGACCATCCTTGTTGCCCTGCCCAAAGTGCTCAACCACACGGCGTCCCGCGTTCCTGCGTTTGCTGAACGGCTGAAGCAGCGCAACGTCGTCGCGTGGGTCGGACTCCAGGACGGCAGTATCGGCCGCATCGTGGAAATCCGAGGCGGTAAGTTCCGCTCCCGTTCGGGTAGCGCTGCCCAGGCCGAAGTGAGCATGGCGTTCAAGGATGTGGCGACTGCCCTGAAACTGCTGCTCCCCAATCGCGATCAGGGCGAGGTCATCCACGCGGCCAAGAATTTCAAGGTGGTTACGGCCGGACCGGACGAACTTGTGGTCTGGTTCACGCAGACCCTCAATATGAGCGAGACCGCCGGCCTGGCCATGGGGACGCCGATGCCCGACGGCAGCCGCCGCTATACCACCTGCACCAATGGTGGGCCCCTGTTCGTTTACGTCAAGGACGGCAGGATCCTGCGGGTCACGCCCATCGAGTTCGACGCCACGGACCCGTCCACCTGGGTAATCGAAGCCCGTGGCCGCAAGTTCAGTCCACCCCGCCGCGCCCTGGTGGCACCGCACGCGCTGACCATGAAATCCCTGGTTTATTCGGACAAGCGTATCCTCTACCCGATGAAGCGGGTGGATTTCGATCCCAATGGCGAACGAAATCCCCAGAACCGCGGCAAATCCGACTACGTACGGATCAGTTGGGACGAGGCGCTGGACATCGTCGCCAAGGAGATCAACCGGCAGAAGCGCGTCCACGGGCCTGGCTCGATCACCTTCCCCATGTCGTCCCATCATCAGTGGGGAAACGTGGGCTACTACCTGAGTTCGCTGACGCGGTTCGCAAACCTGATCGGCTTCACCCGGGTTGCCGCCAATCCGGACAGCTGGGAGGGCTGGTACTGGGGCGCGATGCACCATTTCGGCAATTCAATGCGTGTCGGCGTGCCTGCGGGCTATGGCGGAGTGGAAGATTGCCTCAAGGAAGCCGAGATGATCGTCTTCTGGTCCTGCGATCCCGAAAGCACCAATGGAGCCTATGCGGGATTTGAGGGCACCACGCGTCGTCTTTGGGCCAAGGAACTCGGCATCGAGTTCGTGCATATCGACCCGCATTGCAATCCGACAGCCCAGTTGCTGGGCGGACGCTGGTTTCCCGTACGGCCACAGACCGACGCGGCTCTGGCCCAGGCGATCATGTATGTCTGGGTCACGGAAGGCCTTTATGACGAGGAGTATGTCGCGACCCGCACCACCGGCTTCGACGAATGGAAGGCGTACCTGCTGGGCGAAACCGATGGCGTCCCCAAGACACCCGAATGGCAGGAAGCCGAGACCGGCATCCCTGCCAGGGACGTGCGCGCCCTGGCCCGCAAGTGGGGCGGCAAGAAAGTCTATCTAGCTGTCGGAATGACCGGCACGGGTTTCGGCGGTGCGGGCCGCGGCGCGACCGGAGCCCAGTGGGCTCGCTGTATGATCATGATCATGGCCATGCAGGGCTGGGGCAAGCCGGGCATCAATTTCGGCGGTCTCCAGATCGGGGTCCCGCACGACCTGCATTTCTATTTCCCGGGCTATGCAGATGGCGGGATATCCGGCGACCTGGCGTGGACCGGCAACGCCGTCAACAATTATCAGCGCATGCCGCACATCCTGACGATGAATCCGGTCAAGCAGATGGTGCCGCGCCAGCAACTGCCCGACGCGATCATCAACGGCCACGCCACCGGCTATCTCTGGGACGGAATGGCCCAGGAGGCCCAGTTTGCGCCTTTCAGCTATCCCATGCCGGGCTACTCGCCAATTCACATGATCTACCGCTACGGCGGATCGTCCCTGAGCACCGTAACTCGATCGGGGCGCTGGGTGGACGCTTATCGGCACGAGAGCATCGAGTTCGTGGTGAACCAGTCCATCTGGATGGAGGGCGAGGCCCAGTTCGCCGATATCATCCTGCCGGCCTGCACTTCACTGGAGCGCTGGGACATCGGCGAGTGGGCAAATTCCGGAGGCTATGCCCATCACGGCGTCAACGTCGTCAATCATCGCCTCATCACCCTTCAGCATAAGTGCATCGAGCCTTTGGGTGAGTCGAAGTCCGACTACGACATATTCACCGCCATCCTGACCAAGTTGGGCCTGGGCGCTGTCTTCACCGAAGGCTGCAGTGAACTCAACTGGGTCAAGCGGGTGTTCGATTCGTCAGATCTACCCGGCGAAGTTTCCTGGAAGCAATTCTGTCGCAAAGGCTACTACGTCGTGCCGCCCGAAAAGCCGGAGCTGCGCCAACCCGTCGACATGCGCTGGTTCGCGGAGGGAAGGCGCAAGGATCTGCCGGAACCCTTTCCGATGCCGTCCCAGTATGCCGAAGAGTTCGGCACGGGCCTGCAGACGCCAAGCGGCAAACTGGAATTCGTACCCGAGATCCTTAAGCGGAACACGGCAGACAATCCGGACCGGCCGCCGGTCAATCGCTACATTCCCTCCTGGGAAGGGCTGCGCACCGCAGAGTTGACGGAGCGCTATCCGCTCCAGATGATCGCCACGCATAGCCGCTATAGCTTCCACACCAGCATGGACGGCAAGAACAGCGCGGTCAATCAGGTGGAGGACCATCGTGCCCTGATTGCTGGCCATCGCTTCTGGTTGCTGCGTCTCAACCCGGCTGATGCCACCGCCCGGAGCATTGGCCATCGTGACCTGGTGAAAATCTTCAACGACCGCGGCGCCGTGATCTGCGCCGCCGACATTTCGCCCCTGGTGGCTCCAGGCGTCGTCAAGTCCTATGAGGCCAGCGCCGAGTTCCAGCTTATCGAACTTGCCGGGGAGACTATCGAGATCGGCGGCTGCCTGAACATCCTTACCTCGGACCGATCTCAAACACGCGGAACCAGCAGCATGGCTCCCAATTCCTGCCTTGTGCAAATCGAGAAGTGGCAGAACGCGCACGCCTTCAAGATGGCTGCGCGGCGTAGGAGGACGTCTTGAGCAAGTGGAACCTGATCATCAACGTCGGCCGCTGCGAGAACTGCTATAATTGCGTCATCGCGGACCGGGACGAACATGTTGGCAACGACTTTCCGGGCTATTCGGCGCCGGCGGCTGCCGTGGGTGAGAGCACGATCCGCATCCTGCGCCGAGCGCAGGGCAGTGCGCCTATGGTGGAGACCACCTATTTACCGGTGATGTGCAATCACTGCGATGACGCGCCCTGCATGCGATATGCGGGCGACGCCATTCGTAAACGCGAAGACGGCATTGTTATTATCGATCCAGCCAAGGCTCGAGGCCGCAAGGACATCCTCGGCTCGTGCCCGTATCGGGCAATTGTCTGGAACGAGGAGCAGCAGGTGCCGCAGACCTGGATCTTCGACGCCCATCTGCTCGACCAGGGCTGGCAGCGGCCTCGTTGCCAGCAGAGTTGTCCGACGGAAGTCTTCGAGGCGGTGAAACTCGATGACGTCGCCATGGAGCGGATGGCGACCATCGAGGAGCTCAAGGTGCAAAAGCCCGAGCTCGGGACCAAACCCCGCGTCTGGTACCGCGGTCTGGAACGATGGGAGAAAAGCTTCATCGGCGGCAGCGTCAGCGCCGACATCGCCGGAGTGTTGGAATGTCTCGAGGGGGCGGAGGTGACCCTGTCCCAGGGAGGCAATGTTCTCACGAAAACAGTCACCGACGGCTTCGGCGACTTTCGCTTCGACAATCTGGTCGGGGATGGAGGCAAGTATCGCGTCGAAGTGTCCCATGCCCATGGTAGCCTTTGGCGGGACTGCGTCCTATCCGAGAGCGTCTATCTGGGTGAACTGAGGTTGACCCGCCCCGGCGCTGCAGACGCGCGGGGGGCCGCCGATGCTTGACAGAGGTAATTGCTGCTCTGACATGACCCAGCGACGAACCAGCCGGCAGGAGAGCCGGGGAACGAACGTTGCCCGCATTCTTAGTGCAGCAGAAACTTTGTGCGCGATCTATGGATCCGGCAAAACGAACGTGTGCGACATCGCCAGCTATCTCAAAATGTCGCCAGCAAATGTCTACAGGTTCTTCCCTTCCAAGCTGGCGATATACGACGAGCTTGTTGCGCGGGTGCTCCAAAACAATTTTCCCGTCATGCAACCCGGCTACGGAAGATTTACGACTGCAGAAACGCTCCGAGAGTTCATGCTGGGGCTGTATCGGCATTCTTTTGCTCTCATGCGGAATGAGGGAAAGATATTCGAGCTCCTTACAGTCGCCGATGAGGAGCGCTGGCCGGCTTTCGAGGTACACGTAAAACGCGTGAGAGCCGCCGTCGCTGAACTTATCGAAGAGGGCATCCGTGCACAGGAATTTCGACAACAGGACAGTCGACGGGCCGCTGAATGCCTTTGCGCGTCAACTGCGTCCCTCTTGGAACCCAAAGCGATCAAGAATCTCCATCTCAGGCACCCGCTCATTACGCCCGAAGACCTGATTTCTTTCTGTGTCGAGGCTCTCCGGAACGGCCCTTCTTAATGCCGGCGATGATTGCCGGCACCAGTCCCGATGCAGCGGTTCTGCTGCATGGCCTCAAGACCTGGCCGGATGGCGGCTCCGACGTGGTGGAGTTCGTGCTCCAGGCACTCGAGATCGAGCCGGAGGAAGCTCGTCGCATCGCTAATTGCCGCCGCCGTTCAATTGAGCCGGCGCGAATTTATAGGGAGGAAGATCACAATGCTCGCAAAAACCCGTGGCGGCGGCGGTCGCCCCATTGTCGCATTGCCCGATGTTGAGGCATTCGAGCAAATCCCGCTGTCGGACCGTAACCTCCCGGCAAGCACCTACGAGATGCTTGCGCGCGGCGCGGCTGTCGGGCCGGATCAGCCTGCCCTGTCCTTTTTTCTGCGCGTCGACGATTTCCGTGAGCCCTTCGTCTGGACGCATGCACAACTCCTCGCTGACATCACGAGGACAGCCAATGCCCTCCGGCGGTTGGGAATAGGTCGCGACGACGTCGTCGCCTTCGTGCTGCCCAATCTGCCCGAAGCGCATTTCGTGATCTGGGGCGGCGAGGCGGCGGGCATCGCCTTCGCGATCAATCCGCTGCTTGAAGCGGGACAGATCTCAGAGCTCCTCATTGCCGGAAAGGCAAAATGGCTCGTCACTCTGGCCCCCTTTCCGGGAACCGACATCTGGCAGAAGGCGATCAAGGCCGCGGCGAATGTGCCGGACTTGCAAGGAATTCTAACCGTCAGTTTCGCACCGTATCTCCGTGGAACCGCCCAGAAAGCCACGGAGGTACGCTCGCATGCCTCGGGGGTCGATGGTCGTTCCATCCCCGTTCTCAGCCTGCGTCAGGAAATTGCCTCGGAACGAGGCGATAGGTTGACCTTTGAGATGCCAAGCTCCGCAGACACCTCTTCATACTTCTGTACAGGCGGCACGACCGGATTGCCCAAGATCGCCGCGCGCACCCATGTGTCGGAAGTGTTCGACGCCTGGTCCACCCAAGCCTATGTCGGGAGTGTGTTCGCACCGGGCAAGACGATCTTTTGCGGCTTGCCGCTCTTCCACGTCAATGGGCAGTTGGTGACGGGCCTCATCCCGTGGTCGCAAGGCGGACATGTCGTCATGGGCACGCCGCAGGGCTATCGCGGAGAGGGAGTTATTCCATCCTTCTGGGAGATCATCGAACACTATCGGGTCGTGGCCTTCTCGGGCGTTCCGACTGTATATTCGGCACTGCTGCAGGTGCCGGTCGACGACCGCGACATTTCGAGCGTCGGCTACGGTTTTTGCGGCGCGGCTCCGATGCCCGTTGAACTGTTTCGCACTTTTGAAAAGACGACGGGAATCCGTATTCTGGAAGCCTACGGCCTGACGGAAGGTGCCTGTGTTTCCAGCGTCAATCCGCCGGAAGGCGAGCGACGTGTCGGCTCAATCGGCCTACGCCTCCCCTACCAGAAAATGGCCGTGGTCAGACTTGACGATTCCGGCGGCTTCACCGGAATGGCCGGGACGGAAGAGATCGGCGTGCTCGCGATCCACGGGCCGAACGTCTTCGCTGGCTATATCAATGCCGAGCACAACAAGGGTCTCTGGCTTGAGATCGACGGCGAGCGCTGGATGAACACCGGCGATCTCGCTCGCCAGGATGCGGACGGATACTTCTGGCTGACGGGTCGCAAGAAGGAGCTCATTATCCGGGGCGGCCATAACATCGATCCCAAGCTGATCGAAAATGCAGTGCAAGATCACCCGGCGGTACAACTGGCCGCAGCGGTGGGAAGACCCGATGAGCGCGCCGGAGAACTGCCTGTCCTCTACGTTCAGTTGAAGCCGGCGACGACGGCGTCGGAGGTGGACCTGCTTACTCATGCCGTCGACCGTATTCCAGAGCGCGCTGCACATCCCAGATCGGTCCGGATTCTGTCTGCGCTTCCCGTCACATCCGTCGGCAAGATCTTCAAGCCAGCACTGTCGATGCTGGAGATCGAGGATGTGGTGCGCCAGGAGGCGGCGTCGACTGGCGTGAAACTCGAATCGCTCTCGGTCGTTCAAGATGCCCGACTCGGGCTGCTTGCGAGAATTGCAACCGAGGGCGATCCAGGCCCTCTCCGCGAAAAACTGGGTCGCTACGCCTTTAGGGCGCAGTTCCTCTGAACGTTCGCGAGAAGAAAAGGACGTCAACCATGCCCGTTACGAGATCGGGGCAGCCAGCACTCTCTTGGGCAATCCATCAGTCAGGAAACCAGTCATGAACGCTCCAACTCGGATCCCCGTCACCAACCTTCAGCACCACGTCTTCTACGTTACCGACCTGGAGCGCTCCAAGGCTTTCTATATCAAGCTTTTCGACCTCCAGTTCTCCGCTCTCAACCATCCAGACAGCAGCGCCGCAATGCGTTTGTCACAGCAGGAAATGCACTTCTTCTCGTTCGGCTTCCACCACCACGACATCTGCCTGGTGAAGCATCACAAGCTGAAGCTGGACAACAATTCCATGCTGCATTTTTCGCTTGCCGTGAAGGACGCGGAGGCATTCGACGGTGTCAGACGCCGCGCGCGGGACATGGACCTATCGATCCGCGAGGGGCGCATGCTCGCCTCCGCGCGCCCTGTGTCGCGCGCTTTTTGCGTCCGGGACCCAGACAAGCACTGGATTGAGATCATTGAGGAGTCCAACAGATGAGCAACACCGCTTTAGTTCCCCCGAACGTCCTGCCCCCATTCAAGCTACGCTTCGCTGGCCTCCTGAAGCGGAAATGGTTCCGCGAAATGGTGCTGTTGTGGCCAACGCTGACGAAGCGGCGGTTCTCCAACAAGACCGAAGACTACGGCGTCTTCAGACCCTCGCTCGTTTCTCACATCGGGCAGCTCTCCATCTATGTGCGCGACATCGCGCGAAGCCGGGCCTGGTACGAGAAAGTTTCCGGCATGATCCACAGTCGCACCTGCGAGCCCGAACCGCATCCGTTCAAGGAAGGCTGGCGCATTCGCTGCTGCTACATGAGCGCAACTGACCACGAAGAATGCCTCGCGCTCGTCGAGGAATACGATCCCTCCGGCAGGATTACGGTGCCTTCGGGCATGAGCTTCTTCCATTTCGCGCTCGAGGTGGAAGGAAACCAATTGGAAGATGTCCTTGCCTTTGCCAAGCAACAGCAGGCGAACGGATTCCAGTTGAACTACGGTCCAGTCCGCCACAACAGCGATCCGCCTCTGGGCGACGGCGAGACCGGCGGCAACGTCGCCTGCTATCTCTACGATCCCGACTGGCACAATGTCGAATTCTGCGGGGCGATGGACACGATCGAGAACTATCGCGCGCGGTACGGGGACCTCAAGGGCAAGGACCGCAGCTAACGCTGCTCCGAGCAAAAGCGCTGCGAGCGGATATTCGAGCCGATTTCAAAGCGGCCCTCCTCAAAAAAGGAAATGAAATGGTAGTTAAAGTGACCCGATTTACAATCGGCAGCGAACCCCTATGGGGAATTTTGGACGGAGAAGAGATTGCGCCGATCGAGGGCACCTTCGTCTCGACCGCCGACATCCTGCGCCGCCCTCCCGCTGAGCTCAAGACGCGGACAGGCGCTCAACGTTTCCCGATCAGCTCCGCAAACATTCTGAGCCCCGTCACAGCGCCGGCGCAGATCGTTTGCCAGGGTCTGAACTATGCAGATCACGCTGATCAATCGGGGCATGCGCCACGCCAGAAGAACCTGCTGTTCATGAAGGCCGCCTCATCGCTGTCGGGAGCGTTCGATCCCGTGATCCGGCCGGCCGGATGCCAGATGCTCGACTATGAAGTGGAACTCGGGCTTGTCCTGAAGCGACCACTAAGTGTAGGCGATCACGTAACCCGAGAGACCCTCGGCGATTTCATCGGCGGGCTGGTCCTGTGCAACGACGTGTCAGCTCGCGACGTCATGTTCGGCGAAGCTTTCTTACAGTGGTTCCGTGGCAAAAGCGCCCGTACCTTCTGCCCCTGCGGCCCTTGGCTGGTCATTCCAGAACCGGAAGAGGTGGCCGAGTTGCTCGACAGGATTGAGATCCGCCTCTGGCTGAACGACGAACTGCGACAGTCGGCCCACACGCGGGACCTCATCTTTCGCCCGGAAACCTGCCTCAACGATATTGCCTCTCTGATGGACCTGTCTGCGGGCGATCTCGTCCTAACAGGGACGCCGGGCGGAGTGATCCTGCAAGCGAGCGCCCCCCTCGCCCAGATCCTGACGACCAAGCTCTTCAAGGATTCGGAGCGGAAAGAAGCGATCGTCCAGGAAGCGACCGCGCACGCCCGTTACCTCACCCCGGGCGACATCATGCGCGCCGAAATGCGAACCGATGACAACACCGTCGATTTTGGCAGGCAGTTGCTCGGAGTTCTGGACGCGTGATTTTGGCGGATAGGACGCCCAAGTCGCCGCCCACAGCAGAGCCCGATCAGGTGTGAAGGGCTCGACGGTCACCTGCTGGTCCAGTCCCTTAACCTAGACCAGCAGGTGACGCGCAGGAGCTGCAGGAAAAGTGAGCAATGCGCATTTCCTTAGGCTTTGCGGAAAAGCGACACGTCTCTGAGGAGGGAGACCCGCATGAAAGCTATTAATTTGTCGACCGGATTGTTCAGCTGTCTTTTGATCACACCGGCGATGGGAGGAGGATTCGATCTTCTGGGGCAGTCGAATGAAGCCCTTTTCGAGACCGGACGCTACGTTGAATTCGGGGTCGGCTTTGGCAGTCCGAACGTGGGCGGGCAGATCCTTGCCGTCGGGGCCCCGTTTGTTTCGGGTGATACTGCGCCCACGGTTCCATTCTTCAATGGCGCCTTCAAGGCCGATATCAACGAACAATTCTCAGGAGCAATCATCGTAGACAATCCTTATGGGCGCGCACTTGAGTATGATAGCGGACCGCTGTCCGGCCTGTCGGGAAATGTCGAGTCGATCGCAGTTACAGGTTTGCTGCGTTACAAGTTCACAGATCGTTTCAGTGTCTTCGGCGGACCCAGACTGCAACGTATGGGGGGCAACACCGATATCTCAGTTTTCGTTGGCGGCGTGCCCGCCGGTTTTGGCAACGTGACCTTTGGCGACACCTGGGCGGCTGGCTACGTGGTCGGGGCCGCCTTCGAAATCCCGGAGGCCCATGTCCTGGCCACAATCACCTACAATTCCGCGATTAACTACGATTTTGACACCTCCGGCGCATATGGAGGGACGACGGATGTAGAGACCCCGCAATCGGTTAACGTCCATATCCAGGCTCCGATCAGCCTTTCCACGTTGCTCTTCGCGACGGTTCGCTGGGCCGATTGGAGCGAACACACGATCAATCCGCCGGGCTATCCTTTGGGATCGCTCGTACACTTCAACGACACGACGACCTACAGGCTCGGCGTGGTGCAGATGTTCAGTGAACAATGGGCGGGATTCACGTCTCTCACTTACGAGCCGTCCACTGACGTGTCTGCTGAAGGGCCGCTCGACGCAACCGACGGCTTGTGGGGCGCCACGCTTGGGGCGATCTACACGAAGGACCGAGTGAAAATAACCACCGCCATCAGTTACCACCAGTTCGGTGATGCTTCGGGTTCGTTCGGAAAATTTACAGACAACGATCTAGTCAGCGCTGCCGTCAAATTGGGGTATTCGTTTTGACTTCGCTGCCAGGAACATCGTTCAGCGAAGCAAACATGCATCTTTCCGTGTGATGCCCTGTGGCTGTTGCGGGCGGCCCGTTGTGGACGATGAGACGCTGTTGAATGCATTTACTTGGCCCCCATTTGGAGGATCGATCTGCTGTCCCACGGAGGGCTTCAACCACGACATGGTAGAATGCGACCGTCTGCGAACGATCGGCATGACCCCGACCTGAATTCCCCCCGAGTGGGAGCCGCCGGCCCGCGCCGAACGATGCCCACTCCATTTTCCGGGAGCTTCTTCCTGCGGTGGTCTGCAAAAGCAATTCTGACCTTAGTACGCGATCTGCCCGTCCACCATCTGGCCGGTCGACGGGGTAAGCTCGCGTTTCAACACTTCGCGAGCCTCGCCGCTGATGACAGAAACCGGAGCCGCGACGGCCACGCGCGCTGCCGATCCGGCGAAATTAGCGGCAGCCACCCCTACACGATCGGCAAGGGTCGCCTCGCCTCCCGAAAGCGATTGTCCTGCAAGACGCCGGCCCAGCAGCCGTACCATGTCAGGACTATCTGCGAAGGTATTGTGGCCAAGCGGATCTTTCGACGCCACAGCGCTCGTGTCGATGACTGAGACACCGAGTTCGTCTAGAATAGATACGTAAGGCCTGAGATCGGAGCCTCCGACCCGGTCAACGCCGCCCGACAGCCAGCCCGAAACTTCGAGCGCCTTGTCTCGTGTCGATGTCAGAATCGCAAAATGCGGCCGCTTTGGTCCCATTTCGACGAACTGACGACGAAACACGTCGATGTCGATGTCCGGCGACGCCAGAATGACATTCCTGACCTTCGCCGGGATTGATTTTTCGCGCATGGCGACGCCCCGCAACGCCTCCGCCGCCAGCCAGCCTCCCATGGAATGAGCAAGAATCGTGACGTCTTGAACATCGGGACTTTTTGCGGCCTGAAGGATCAGATCCTCCAAGGCGCGACGCGAATAGTTGGCGCTCTCCCTGTCATAGAGGTAGTCGAACGCACGGCCCCGCGACGGCCAAGTGAAGAGGATTGGCGCCGCATCTGTTCCTGAGTCATGAACGATTTGCGCCAGGCGGAAGACGGCGTCGGCATAGGTATTGTTGAAGCCGTGTACAAAGATGAGCACCTGACGCTTGGAGTTTTGATGCTTGCGAAACCACTCCAGCGCCTGACGTTCGGATTCGGCCTTGGTGACCTCGAGTACCGCGAATTCCTTTTCCGGATTCGGGGGCACACGGGAGGGCCACTGCACCTCGCCGATCTTGCGGTTCCGATCCGGAGGAATGGACACAGCGACGCTGTTGAGCGAGATCGCCGTTCCGCGCTCGCCGGTATAGAGTTTGCCGCGGCTTTCCGAAGGCTTGCGTGTCGTAGCAACCAGCATGTTCACCTTGCTGGCGTCGCGGGCGGCCACCTCAGGAGGCTGAAGGACATTCTCGACCCGAGTTGCGCAGCCGGATGCGAAGATAGATAGCACCAGCATGGAAGAAAGCGCCCGCCGCGGGAACGCATATTTTGCAGCGATCCGCTCCGATCGGGCAGTCCGTTGCGGTCCCCGGGCGTCGTTTCGTCCGGGGAAAGAGAACCTGGAAATTGCCATGTCAGTTTTGCTCGATTTCATGCGGGATCCGGAACCAGGCGACATAGAGCGCCGGCAGGAAGAGAAGCGTCAGCGCCGTTCCCACGACGATGCCACCCATCATTGCGTAGGCCATGGGTCCCCAGAAGATCTCGTGCGAGATCGGGATCAGAGCCAGGGTCGCCGCCGCAGCGGTGAGCATGATCGGCCGCATACGGTGTTCGGTCGCCTCCACCACCGCCGTCCAGGGCGACTTTCCCGCGCCCCGCAATTCCTCAATCTCCACGATCAGGATCACAGAGTTGCGGATGAGGATGCCGACCAACGCGAGCACACCCAGGAGGGCGACGAAGCCGAGCGGCGCATTGCTCACGAGCAGCGCCACGACAACGCCGATGAGCGCCAACGGGGCAACCGAGAAGACCAGGAACAGCCTGTGAAAACTCTGAAGCTGGATCATCAGGAGGGTCGCCATGATGAGGAACATGGCCGGGGCCACCTTCGCAATCGGACCCATGGACTTGGCGCTTTCCTCGACCGCGCCGCCGACTGCAACGGAATACCCAACCGGCAGCGTCTTTTCGAACGCCGAGACCTTGTCGGCGAGCGCCTTCACGATGGTTGCCGGCTGCGTCGTATCACCGATCCCGGCCTTTATCGTGATGGTCGGGACCCTGTCGCGGCGCCAGATCGTCGGCTGTTCGAGTTCGTAGCGGAACGTTGCGACTGATGACAGCGGAACTGACTGACCGCTGCTGCTTTGCAGTTGCAGGTCGAGCAGGGTGTCGATCGAGCCACGCTCCTGTTCCGAGGCACGGCCGACCACATCGACCAGATAGATGTCGTCACGGACCTGCGTTGCAGCGTCACCTTGTACGACGGAGTTGAGCGCCATCGCGATGTCCTGAGAAGAGACACCGAGCTGCCGCGCCTTGTCCTGCAGCACATCGATCTTCACGACGCGTGCCGGCTCATTCCAGTTAAAGGCGAGATTCTTGAGGGAAGGATGGTCACCGACGATGGACCCCAGCTTCTGTGCCAGATCGCGCACTGTCTGGAGGTTTTCGCCGGACACGCGGTATTGAATCGGCTTGCCCACCGGCGGCCCGATTTCCAGTAGTTTCACGTAGGCATCAGTTCCAGGAAAAGTCCTCTGAAGGTAAGCTTCCACTTCCTGTTTCAGCTTGTCGCGATCGTCGAGCCCCTTGGCGAGGATAACTGTCTGTCCGAAGGACACGTCTGCCGGCTGCACGTCGAAAGAAAGGATGAAACGCGGCGCGCCCCTTCCGACATATGTCGACCAATGATCGACCGCTGGGTTGCCGGCTAACATCTCGCGTTCGAACTGCTCCATCTGACGGCTCGTTTCGGCAATCGAGCTGTTGTGCGGTAGGTTCCAGTCCACGATCAGTTCCGGCCGGTCGGAGCTTGGAAAGAACTGCTGTTGCACCATCGATAGGCCAACGATCGAACCAGAAAAGAGAAGGACAGTGGCGATGATCGTCATCCAGCGCCAGCGCAGGCAAAATTGCAGCAGGCGCGAAAACGCCCTCGCAAACCAGCCCTTGTGTTCGCCATGTTTCTTCATCGTCTTCGGTAGAATGGTCACGCCAATGAGTGGCGTGAAAAGGACTGCAACAATCCAGGAGACGACGAGCGATACGGATATGACGACGAAAAGGGTGAAGGTGAACTCGCCGGCGCTACTCTTGTTGAAGGCGACCGGTATGAAGCCCGCGACGGTCACGAGCGTGCCGGTCAGCATCGGGAACGCCGTGGACGTGTAGACGTAGGTGGCGGCCTTCCTGAGACTGTCACCCATTTCAAGCCGTGCCACCATCATCTCGACTGCGATCATTGCGTCGTCGACGAGAAGACCGAGTGCGATGATGAGCGCTCCGAGCGAGATTCGCTGCAGCGAAATGCCTGAATAGAGCATCACCATAAAGGTGATGGCGAGGACCAGCGGGATCGCGATTGCCACGACCAGGCCAGCCCTGAAACCGAGACTGATGAAACTGATCGCGAGAACGATGGCGACTGCCTCGAACAGGGCTTTTGTAAAACCGCCCACTGCCTCATGAACTACTTTCGGCTGGTCAGATACCTGTTCGACGGAGACGCCGACCGGAAGATCCTCAACGATCCTGGTCATTGTCTTTTCCAGCGCTTCGCCGAAGGCGAGCAGGTTGCCCCCCGTTTTCATGCCAATTGCCAATCCGATTGCCGGCTTTCCCTTGAAGCGGAAGAGCGAAGTCGGGGGGTCGACATAGCCGCGGGTAATGTTGGCAACGTCTGTCAGTGGGAAGAATCGGTCGTTTACCCGCAGGTTGATCCCACGCAAGGTGTCTTCGGAGATGAAGCGTCCTCCGACCCGCAATGCGACCCGTTCCGGTCCTGTCTGGACGAAACCCGACTGGGTAACGGCGTTCTGCGCCTGCAGCGTCGAAATGATGTCGGCGCGGTTAAGCCCGAGGGCCGCGATCTTGCGGGTGGAGAATTCGAGATAAATGACCTCGTCCTGTGCGCCGACGATATCGACCTTGCCCACGTCGGCAATCTTGAGGATCTGGGTTCGGGCGTCTTCGACGAAGTCGCGTAACTCCCTGTGACTGAGCCCGTCGCTGGTGAATGCAAAAATATTGCCGTAAACATCCCCGAACTGGTCATCGAAGAACGGACCGACCACACCCTGGGGGAACTCGTGCTTGATGTCGTCGATCAGGTTGCGCACCCGCGACCAGGTGGGCTTTACATCTTGCGCATTCGTATCCGGCAGCAGATCGACAAAGACGATCGTCTGGCCGGCGGTTGTGGTACTGCGGGTGTGTTCGAGATTGTTGAGCTCCTGCAGCTTCTTTTCGATGCGGTCGGTAACCTGCTGGGTCACTTCCTGGGCAGAGGCGCCGGGCCATTGTGCCTGGATCACCATCGTCTTGATTGTGAAGGATGGGTCCTCTTCGCGGCCGAGGCCGAGATAGGCAAAGGCTCCCGCCACTGCGAAGATGATCATGAAGTACCAGACGAGCGAGCGGTGTTCGAGCGCCCAGTCTGAAAGATTAAATTTGTTCACGGGCGATTATCCTGTTCAGTTCTCACACTCTGCCCCTCGGCAAGTTCATTCACGCCGGCGACGACGACCTCTTCTCCGTCCTTGAGCCCGGAGAGGATTCGGACGGAACGGATGTCGGTGGAGGGGGTATCGAGCCGGACGGATTTGAGCGAGACGGCGTGTGTCGCGGGGTCGACCACCCAGACATGATCGGCGCCGTCCTTCTTGACGACGGCCGTTGCAGGTACGCTGATCGGACGCCCTTGCAGCAGGTCCGGCGGCGCCGCGGTCACCACCGATCCAAGCCGGAAGACCTCCGGCGCCTGATCGATGGCGATTTTCAGCCTGTGGGTGCGGGTACCGGCATCGGCCTGCGGACCGATCTCGTGCAGAAGGCCCGAGGTTCGCAGCGTATTGTCAAGCTGAAGGGCAACGTCGAACCGGTCCCCCTGACGCAAGGATCGGAAATACGCGTCTGGAACGTCGACGACCACATCTCGCTGATCGAGGCGTGCGAGTTTCAGGACGGGCTGACCGGCGGTCACTGTTTGTCCGACTTCGGCCCAAGTGGCGGTGACGACGCCATCAAACTCGGCCGTCAACGCGGCGTAGCCAAGCTGCTCGCGCGCCTTGTCCAGGCTGGCATTTGCCTTTCCGACGCCGGCCCACGCCGACTTCAGCATCTGATCGGCAAGGTCCAGATCCGCGATGCTCCCGGTGCTCGTCGAGGCAAGCCTCCGCTTGCGGTCCTGCGTCAACAGGGCGTTCTCAAACTGCGCTTCGGCATTGCGCAGATCGGCTTCCGCGCTGCGAACCGACAGCTGAAGTGCGATTGGATCGATTTCCGCCACGATATCGCCCGCGCGCACGAGCTCGCCGACGCTCACCTTGCGCGATACGACGCGGCCCAATGTCCGGAATGCAAGGTCGGTCTCAACCCTGGCTTGGACGATACCAGGGAGATGCAAGAGCTCCATTTGTGCTGCCTTCGCCGTAACGGACTTGACTGGCCGCGGCCTGGTGGTCTCACCAGCGCCGGCATCCTGATCACAGCCGGCGAGAATTGCGAGCGTTGCAAGGAGTGAACATGAAAGGTGAGGACGGTAGAAGCCAACCATCTACTTGCCCTCCCAAGCGACCGATTGACTTTCCCTGAGGAACTTGCCGCCCTCGGTGACAACAAGGTCTTGCGGGGCGATCCCGCCGGCCACAATCAGATCGTTCTGACGGTACTTCGCGACCGCGATCTTCCGCAGGGACACGGAGCGGTTTGCAGGGTCGATGAGCCACACGGCCGGTTCGCCAAGGGCAGAGGCGATCGCACTTGCAGGCAGGATAATCCCAGTACGCGATGGAGAACGGAATGCACCGACGACGGGTGTGCCAAGCGGCCATTGCGCATCTTCCGGCAGTGCGACCTTGATGCGGATCGTTCCGGTTCTCGTGTCGATGAATGGAGCGATTTCCCTGACGGTCGCTTGCGTTTCGAGCGCCCGATCCGCGACCGGCGCCACAGCCACTTCGCTCAGCGGCCGCCCTTCCAAAAAGAACGCCTCGAAGATGTTGAAGACCGCATCTCTTGGCCCGTCATGAGCGAGGGTGAAGGCAGCCTGCGCTGCCGAAACAACCCGACCGACCTCGATTTCGCGTGCGGTGATGATCCCGTCCGCGTCAGCCTTTAGCTCGGCATGGGACAGGGCGTCCTTAGCCGTCGCGAGCGCCGCTTCCGCAGTCTCCAGGGAGGCTTGCGCCGTCCGCAGATCCTTCTCTGCCTGATCGAAGGTTGCCTGCGAGATCGAGCGCGAGTGCAATAGCGCCTTGTACCGTTCAAACGTCAGCGTCCTTTGCTTGACGATCGCTTGTGCTGACTCAAGCCCGGCTCGGGCGACCTCCACATCGGCTCGTTGTTCGGTGTCTCCAACGCGGGCGAGGACCTCGCCGGCGTGCACATGCGATCCGACATCGACAAGGCGCTCGATCACCCGACCACTGACGCGGAACGATAGATCGGACTGGATCCGCGCCTTCACCTCACCGGTGATCTGGGCGCTCGGCTGATAGTCGCTCGCCGATGCACGAACGGCTCGAACCTGCTGCGGCGGCGCCGCTGTTTCGGCTTTGTCTTCGCAGGCGGCGAGATATGCGCAGGCGAGACCGATTCCAATCAAACGAAAGGGCTGCATGTTTTTTCTCCACAGCGGTTTGCAACCAAATGAGAGTGCGCTAATATCAATGACTAACGGGTTAGTCAATTAAGTTGAGCAAGAGGGCCGGAGCTTGCTGTTGACCACGCCGCGGGTCCGTGTACCCGGGTACACGGCGGGGTCCGTGAACCCGGGCTAACCTGCTAGGCTTGCTTGCAACCAAGCGATTCGAACGACCGGTCCAATCCAGCAGGAAATGGAAGTGTGATGACTAAGACCGAAAAGAAGACCTCGCGGGCGGAACAAAAGGCCAAGCGCCCTCAGGAGATCCTGGAGGCTGCGTTCGAGGAATTCTCCGTCAATGGATACGCGGCTACCCGGGTGGAAGACGTTGCCGCCCGTCTCGGGGTGACGAAGGGAACCGTCTATCTCTATTTCCCGACGAAAGACGTTCTCTTCGAGGAAATGTTCCGCCACATCTCGACGCCGTTCGCGCACTTGCTGGCTTCTGTCGGCACACTCGAAGGCTCGGCGGCGGACCGGTTGCGGGCCCTCCTGCTCTTGGCATACGAAAAGATCGCCGACGACCGCAAAACAAGAGAACTCCTGCGCTTGTCTTTGTCCGAGGGGACGCGCTTCCCCGACATTGTGGACCGACACCACGACGAGTTTATCGCCCCTTTGATTGCTGCCGTCCGTAGGTTGGTCGAGGAAGGCGTGGCATCGGGAGAGTTCCGCGAGGGGGCCGCGGCAAGGTTTCCCGACGTCGTCGCCAGTTCGATCCTTCATGTTGCCGTGTGGCGCCTGATGTTTGCGGATCGAAAGCCGATCGATGGGCCCGCCTTCATCGAGGCGCACTTCGACCTGGCCCTAAATGGACTTTTGCAGCGTTCATAGTTTCAGCTGGGATGCCGATCTCGGTGTACCTCTATGGCCGCATAGGGTTTCTCCTTCGGAGAGCCGTGGGTTGTAGAAAAGCAAGCCTTGCGTGTCGAAACCGAAGAACCTCCCGGTCGCCGGCAATCGTCCTGCCTTAGACACTGCCGCGTCGCCGTCAGCGCTTGTCAGGCGATGGAAAGACTTCGAATAAATTGCTCGCCTCCGACAACGATGAAAGACACAACGGCCATCATCAGACCCCGCCGGAAGCGCAGCTGCTTGATGATCCTGACGCGAGATGTTTTGAGCAACTCGGCGCCGAGCACCGTGGTCCAGTCGGACTTCCGTGCGTCTCGCACGAAGTCTTTGAGATCGGCAAATTTGTCGGGTTCGACATAGTAGACCTGCTCCTCGCAAGCACCGGACGTTTTTGCAATCAGGTCCTTCTCTGCGCGAGTTCGGCTTGGATAGAGCACTTGCCCGAACTGCAGGACGGGCAGGATGACAACACCCCAGACCACGGCGAAGAACAGCGGGCCAAGCGGTGCACGCGTCGGCAGGAGATCACCGAAATGCAGCACTAGATTGAGTGCCAGGATGTAGCCGGCACCAACGATCTGCGCCTTAGTATCATAGGCGCGTGCCGTCACTTGCGCTTCCTGCAATGCGGCAAGCAGCATTCTGTCTACATAGTCGCGCTTGTTCTCACTCGGCGCGGGGTGCATTGGGGCATCCGATCGACGAGGGCGCTCAAGGAGAGAGGTTGGGGTCTCCGGCATGGGTGTCTCCCTCAGTGCAGCCGTGCGAGAGCAGGCGCCGCGAGTGGACCTGGATCTGTCACCGGCTCACCCGTCTCCCGAAAGTGGTTGGCGGAGGCATAGGAGGCCAGCGCCAGCACGGTCACGATTGCGAGTCCGAGGACCTCGCAACTGCCAGAGAGACAGAGGCTAGCAATACAGACACAAAGAAACTGACCGGACGACGGGCGCATGAAAGCCTCCGCTCGAAAGGATCGAGGTTGTAAGAGTTTGGCGATGCGAAGGCCTACGCATAACCGAAACTGACCTTCGATTTGACCAATACGTCATTTCGACATTAACGTCAATATGAGAATTGCGCTATGTGCGAATAAAGCACTCGCGTCCGCTTGATCCAGCGCCGGGCAAGGAATCGAGGAATGATATCTCCCCGCGCGTTTGCGGGTCGCTTCTATGACGGCTGCGTCGCACGTCGCGTAGACCACGCCGACAATGCAATGCGAGCCTTAGAGCAGCATGATAACTAGACAATCTGGTCAATATGACCTATTTGTCTGAAAAAATTTCAGATTGTCTGCACCATGGCCAACATCAATCCGATCCGACGCGCCGAAATTGGGCGCGAAAAGCGCGCGAGAACGCGTGCGCAGCTTGTTGCGGCCGCCAATTCGCTGTTCGCCAGGCAGGCGGTGGAATCTGTCACGGTGGATGACGTCGTCAAGGAGGCCGGCGTCGCCAAGGGAACCTTCTATGTTCATTTCGACAGCCTGGAGGCAGTGACCGCAGCAGTCGGGGAGGAACTGGTGCAGTCCTTCGACGAACTGCTGCAGCCGGGCCGAGGCTCCCTCGCCGACCCTGCTTTAAAGATAGCCTTCGGATGCTATTCATTCATCGACAAGGCTCTCAACGACCCTCTATGGGCTAGTGTTGTCGCAAGACTGGCGGCGGCAGCTCCGAAGGGTGGCGAGATTGCGCGCCGCCGCCTCTTCGAGGACCTGCAGCAGTTCTCCGAGGCATTACCCGACGACGGAGTGTCTGCGGAGCTGAAACTGGAGATTGTCGTCGGGATCATGCTCCAGATCTTGCGCGCGCTCGGCGAGGGAAGGCTGTCCTCAATCGACCGTGACGCGGCCATCAGCGCGATTCTGCGCGCGATCGGCCTCGAAGCTGAGGAGGCCAAGTCTGTGGTTGCGCGCTTACCACTCCCCCCCACGCAGGACGATTCCTCGCGAAGCGCGACGAACTAAGCGCATATACAGTGCGGCGTTTTCAGACTGCCTTGCGACGAGCAGGCACACTACTGGGTGGCATAAGCATGCTATCATGCCGATACGCAAGTTTCGCTAGAGCCCCTTAGGGACTCCGGCTCTTTGGTCGGGCACTCCCGATGGCCCGAAGTGCCGCCTCCAGAGCCTGGCTGGACAATTCAGGTGGGGCGACTCGCTCGAGAATGCCACGGGTCACCTGCAGCCAAATGCCCACGAGGATGTCCGTAGCCAGTTCCGGATCCTGCACCGTCACTCGCCCCTGGGCAATTGCCTCGGTAATCTCGTTTTTGAGATTGTCGCGAATACTGCGGCCGAACTCACTGCGGGTTTGCGAGGTCTGAACTACCAACCGCGCCCAACCCGTGTCTGAAATCGCTTTTTCCAGGGATTGCGTGAAGGCGAAGGACAGGCGCGCGATAGGGTCTCTCATCTCGGTCCGGGCAGGCGCCAGCACGTCGCCGAAACTCTGGCCGAGTTGAGCACATACCGCAGAAACCAACTCTTCGATGTTCTGGAAGTGATAATAGAAAGTGCCCTTGGCGAGGCCGGCTGCCTCGGCAACAGCATCCACCGTGAGGGCTTTGGCGGGCGCTTGCGCGAGCAACACCGTCCCCGCTTCGACGATCTGCGCGTGCGTCCTCGCTCGCCTTTCGCGCCCGATCTTCGCCCGGCGCTCCAAATCTATCTTTGCCATTCGGCAACCTGCTCCGCCAAACCCCTACTTGATATGACCATATAGTCGTTTTGACTATATGGTTCAATTGCGCTCTCGCGTGGGTGCCATCCACTCGATCAGTCACCATCCCGAGAAGCCTGACAGCAGGACGAGCCGTCTAAAAGGGGAGTCGCGAAATCGCGGTATTTTAGGGGCGGGCAACCATATTTCCACCTCCGAACCGACGGGTGAATTTTCATATTGACTACTTCGTCGTATTGACGTTTAAGTTCTATTGATTTGATTGAGACCTCCCTCTCATTCATTTCATCCCTGATTTCATTTATGAGGTTCATCGATGCCGACCATTCTGCATCTCGATTCCAGCATCCTCGGCGGAAACTCCGTCAGTCGAGCGCTTTCGGCGGCGGTGGTCGCACGGCTCAAGAATCTCGATCCTGCCGTTGACGTGGTGTATCGCGACCTCGCAGCCCAGCCGATCCCGCACCTCACGGGCGGCTACGTAGCCGTGGTCAGGGGAGGCCTGGAGGCGCCCCACGATCCCGCACTTCGGGCCGACCTTGCTGTTGGCAAAGCTGTTCTCGAAGAGTTTCTGAGGGCCGACACCGTCGTTCTCGGCGTCGCCCAGTATAATTTTAGCGTGCCGAGCCAACTGAAGGCGTGGATTGATCGCATCGCGGTCCCCGGCAAGACGTTCCGTTACACCGAAAAGGGACCCGAAGGCTTGGTGGTCAACAAGCGTGTCATCATAGCGTTGGCGCGCGGCGGCTTCTACGGGCCGGGCTCCCCAGCCGAGAACTTCGAGCACACGCTCAGCTATCTGAAAAGTGTCCTGGCTTTCATCGGTATCGCCCATCCTGAGGTTATCGCTGCCGATGGGGTCAACGTGAGTTCCGAGCAGCGAAAGTCGTCACTGAAGGAGGCAGAGGCAAAGGTTGCCGAGCTAGAGATGGCATAAGCATGTTGCCGAGTCCGTTGGCGCGCTTGTGCAAGCCGCTCGGGCCGTGAAGCGGAACTGACCGTTGAATGTTCCAGCGCGCCTCCCCAATGCCTGCCAATTTTGATGACCGCCCAATTATCTCCGAGCCTGAACTTCCATCTCGCGAGACTATCGGCGCAGTTGTCCCGTGCCGCCCGCCCATCGCAGCAACGCCATCGTCGAACCTCATCGCTGCCGCGACCGCAGCCGCCCACTTCCAGAGGGGCTGGCCGGCTTCCCGCGCCCGCAGGCGTACCCTATATGCACGTCGCCGTTCTCAGGCGGCCTGGTGATCGAGCACAGGCCGACCACCTCGCCATCCTCAACGATCAGCCAGGCCGATGGACTGAATTCCTCGTCGACGCCGCGATTGAGATCGGACAGCATCCGCAATACCTCCTGAGAGGCGATGGAGCTGTCCTGCACGAGGCGGAGACCTATAGGAGCAACGCCGTTCGCCAGCGCGTCGAAGGCGCCGGGGGTAAGGATTGTAAGCATGGTTTTTCTCAGCTTTTGAAAGTACACCATTGTTGGCGATCAGGCCGAGACGCAGGTAAAGGTCAGCCGCCCACAAACTCTACCATCGATTGGCGCCACGTCTTCTGTCGTCTATCGCGCGCCGCATAACCTCTTCGCGGCCACAGCCGTACTTGTTCCTGTCGTAGCTGATCAGCTTGCCGGCGTTGTTGCTCGACGGCAAAAACCTGCGAGAACAAATTGCGATGACAGAGTTGCTCATGCCTTTCGATCAAGTTCCCGGCACATGGAACCGGCGCCGTAAAAGCTCGTTATCTTTGCTAAAGCCCTGAGGAGCCTACCATGTCCGATTCAGCAGATTTCCCACTTCTTGCAGACGAAATCGAAGCCGGACTGGCGGCCTACATGACCGACCCGGACCTTATACCGCCATCTGCCGGTCGTGCCGCCGCGGTTGAGACCATCCTACGCGACTGGCTTGTAGCACATCGGTACATGACGGACGTGCCGGAGCCCACTCCGGTTCGGTTGGATACGAAAGGCGTGAATCGCGAGGAAGTGCAGTACCCAGGCTTTATCAAGTAAAATTGCGGGTTGAGGATTGGCGCAGAAAATCCGCCGGCTGTTTCCGCATAGTTCGCGAAAATACCGGTCAGTATCGAATACGCGAGGAACGGCAGCGCCATCGATTCGCTATTCGCCTGAAGCTGCTTGCCGCGACGCTTTCAGCAATCGAGGTATCCAGCGCTCAAGCAGCGTCCGGATGCCTGCTTTGACGGCGCGCCATTGGGACAGTCCGCTTTTCTTGGGATCCATCCCTCGACAGTCAGCGATAAATCGCGAAAGATCACGGTGTATTTGCCGAGGACCGTGAACAGGTGCTGGCCCGGGTGAAGGAGGGTGCGCTACATGGAAACCGCAGCACCCTCAACCGTGCCGCCAAGTGCGCACACGGAAGTTCTTCAACGGACTCTCAGCCAGTGGAGGCGACCGAACACCGTATGCGGCAGATCATGCTCACCGCTGCGGCGGCAACTCTGGCGTTGATCCCGATCTCGCACGAGATCTTCTGGGGACCCATGGCCTACGCAATGATGGGTGGCATCGTCCTGGGAACGGCGCTGACGCTTCTCTGTGGCCTATGTGGTGGCGATCGTCCAGCAGATCAGTGGGCCATCTTCTGGATCGACGCGTTCTCCTGATTGAACGAACCCGTTTCGTTCGAGCACGCGATGCGAGCCGATGTTATCCCCAGCCGTTTCGGCCGAAATGTTTCTGACCCGCGCATCGCCGCATGCCCACCTCAGCAGTTCTGAAATAGCTGCCGTCGTGTAGCCGCGGCCCTCGCGCGAGGGCGCAACGCCGTACCCTATATGCACGTCGCCGTTCTCAGGCGGCCTGGTGATCGAGCACAGGCCGACCACCTCGCCATCCTCAACGATCAGCCAGGCCGATGGACTGAATTCCTCGTCGACGCCGCGATTGAGATCGGACAGCATCCGCAATACCTCCTGAGAGGCGATGGAGCTGTCCTGCACGAGGCGGAGACCTATAGGAGCAACGCCGTTCGCCAGCGCGTCGAAGGCGCCGGGGGTAAGGATTGTAAGCATGGTTTTTCTCAGCTTTTGAAAGTACACCATTGTTGGCGATCAGGCCGAGACGCAGGTAAAGGTCAGCCGCCCACAAACTTGCGACGGCTCATCTCCGCCGGCACGGCCGGTAGGTTGGAAGATTCGCGATGGCGATCAAAGGCATTCTCCCCAGGTGAGGCGTCGTTGGTACCAGCGAGTTGCTTCCCGTGCAATCCGCCTCTCTCGCCAGTACATATTTCGATGAAACACCTGTATTTCCTCGTCCGAGCGCGAGCCGTGTCAGCCGGGTGCGTTCGTTCTGCTCGTGCTGCGGGGCATCGCGTCTGCCTCGGTAATAGCGTAGTGGGATTAAGCGGCCGTGTTGGGAGGCACAAAGCTTTCGCACCTAACTGCGGCCCCAAGCGGGATTTTTGCCGTTCTCGAAGGAGTTTTCTCGATCCGATGATCATCCCCACGCCTGAGCCAGAATTCGCCTGCATCTCTTCTGAACGCGATGAACGATGCGAACAAGAACTGCCGTCGGATCGCCAGCCATGGCCGCGATTTGCGGCGCGACGTCCTCACAAGCGCTACTGATGAGTCCAGCAAGTTCCTCCACCCGTCTGATGGTCGATGCGCCGCTCATTCCGAGCTCCTTGGCCAGTTCCTGCCAATCGGAACGCCTCAAGTCAGTTGCGTGGAAACGTCCAGCAATAGCCTGCGGTAAACTCTGATCCACCTGGCGGTAAACCGCCGCACACATCAGGTCGTAGAGCGGCGCCATCTTTGCGGATCCTGCAGCACCGATCAGGATCGAATAGTTTTTGGCGTGTGAATCCGAGTTGCAGATCAGCACGTTGAAGATTACCGCATCGAGAAGCTTCAGGCGTTCAGCAGGCGAAACGAGATCGCTGACGGCGCCGAACATCATCTTCAGAGTCACGCCACGACCTGTCGAGGATCGCTCATATTTCTGTGACGGAAAATGACCCGTCAACTGGCAGAGGTCCTCCTGATGCAGCCTGCGGATCTCGCCTCGCGGATCCGTGAAGCGGTCATAGCGCTTCACCAGCAGATAGCGTCGTTTCCCGGCTGCGCCTATGGTTGTTTCTGCGGCGTCCAAGCCGCAGGCCCGTGCTAGGGTGAGACAGAAGGCTTCGTTCTCGACGCTTCCGGCAAGCCGTCTGGTGTCCGGCTTGATGATGTGGGTCGACGGCGTTCCGTCGACTGGTATGGAGATCTTGCCTTCTTCATCGACGAAGACCGGCAATTTTTCCTGCACGCCCGCAAGGGACATGGAGACGCCGCGCTCTCCAACCAGAAAGGGTTTGGCCGGAAGTTCGTTGAGTATCCGTTCCAGTGCCTGTTCATCCGGAATTGGCTCATGGTTGACGCCCGCCTTTCGCGCCTCCCCGATGGAGAGCGCGCCTGCCGTGTCCCGCCCGATGTGACCAAGCAGGCCCACAATGTCCTGCGGAGATACTTTCAGACGCTGGCCGATCTCGGCGAGATGTGCTTCCGGAAGAAGGTTGGCAAGCCATGGCAGCAGCCTGTCGGCGCCGACGGAGCCTGAACGCAGCGGCATGGTCAGCGAGACGGGGAAGGCCGAGCGGCGCGCTTTCCAAGAAAGATCGTAGTCGAGCCGCCATTCCCCTTCGAAGGTCATGCGCGCGACGGGAAGGGTTTCATAGAAGATGGTTGTCATCCACCCTCACCAAAGGTCGGCAGGAAGCCGAGGTCATCGTCCGGTGCGGTTGGGGTCATCTGGGCTGCCCTGAGATCGCCGATCTCGATGCCGACGGTACGCGCCACGATCAACGCCTTCTCGAGCTGGCAGCTCGGCTTGCCGGATTCGAGTTCGACGATGAAGCGCTCGCCCGTGCCTGAGCGAGCGGCAAGCTCGGTCTGGGTCCAGCCGAGGCCTTTGCGTTTTTCCCGAACGGCGGCGCCGAACTCGCGTGCGGACCTGAACATTGAAATCTCCAGTGGTGACTTACCGTACAGGAAGATTCTCAAAAGTCCAATGCGATCCGTACCGATCGGGAAGCAGCAGCACCAGCTACACAGAATCATCCTGCTCGGGAAGTTTGTGTTCCTCGTCCCTTGGTGAGCAGGAAGACCTTCGCGTGCACCGTCGTCGGCCCGCCCCGGATCCGGTTTGTGCCAGATGATTTCTGAGCGAACCCACCAACCAGCCTCCTGCAAGGCGATCGCCGAGCGGTTCGGGATCATGCAGAGGTCTATCAGAGGTCTATGGGTTTCAGATACCCGCCCTGCGATCGTGGTGGTGGCCCTCGCCGCCATTATCCCGGCACTGAATCGGTCCGACCGTCGCGAACGGCTTGTCGCGAAAAGTGCGATCGTCGCCCATGACATCCGCGGCCGACCGCCCGTTCGGAGTCGTGGCGTAGCAGTTACCATAGTTGAGCCAGAGCGAGCCCTGCGGCTTCAACCATGACAGCGAGATAATCGCCGAGCGTCGGCTCCAGGCCGATCTTGCCTTCAACACCATAGACGCGAAGACGCAATCGAGCGCGTTCCGATGCTCATGCCTCGCCTCCCTGTTCGCGGTAACGGTTGCCCTCCTGAAGAGGAGTTCATCATGAGCACAAAACCTACTGAACCTATTCCGATGCCCGGCCCGGCAGGCCTGACGCCATCTGAGCCCGAGGTTGTGACGGTCCCAGGCCCCAGAGACCCGAAAAGGCCCGAGGAGGTTTCACCAGATGTCCCCCGATACCCGCCCAACCCAGAGCGACCCATCGAGGAGCCGGGACCTGATGATGTCCGGAAGAGGCCTCTCCCGTGACGAACCCCGATGCGCTATCTGCCACCCGCCATGCCGCCGAAGTGGCGAAGCTCGGCTGGGATTTGCCCGATTCGGAAAACTCGAGGTGGCCTTTCCAAGCGGCCATGGAGCGTTACATATGTGCAATTGTCCTGATCTTGGCCACCATGGTGATCGCTCTTAGCAATCTTAGGAAATCCTATGAGACTGCCGAAGGGCGCCTTGAAGTGTTGAGAGGGGTCAATCTCGATCTCGGCCAGGGAGACAGCGTTGCCCTGACAGGGGAGTCTGGTAGCGGAAAGAGCACGCTCCTGCATCTCGTAGCCGGCCTCGACCGTCCAGACTCAGGCGAGATCGTGATCGGGGACCGAGACATCTCCAAGCTGAACGATCGGGAACGCGCCGCCTACAGGCGGACAGAAGTCGGCCTTGTATTTCAGCAGTTCAACCTTGTCCCGTCACTGGATGTGGCCGCGAACATCGCTTTTCACGCCAAGCTCGCGGGACGCCACGATCCCCTGTGGGAAAATGAACTCGTGGCCCGCCTAGGAATCGAGACATTGCTGACCAGATATCCCGAGCAGCTTTCCATCGGACAGCAGCAGCGGGTAGCGATCGGACGGACCCTTGCCGCGCGTCCCGGCTTACTCCTGGCGGATGAACCCACAGGAAACCTGGACGAGGCCAACGGAGACGCTGTTCTGGAACTGATGCTCTCGCTGTCGAAGGCAACCGGATCGACACTGCTTCTGGTGACACACTCGCAAAGGCTGGCGGATAGGCTCGACCGGCAGGTGCATTTGCGGTCCGGGAAGATGGAATGAAGATGTGGACCGCAGCCACGGCACTTCTGTCCCACTGGCGACGACGACCGCTGCAGCTCGTCGCTCTCTTGTCCGGCCTGGCGCTGGCGACGGCCTTGTGGTCCGGAGTGCAGGCGATCAACGCAGAGGCCCGCGCAAGCTACACCCGCGCCGCGGTTGTGCTCGACCAGAACGGGTTGGCCAGCCTGGTTTCTCCAAACGGCCGCCCGATTCCTCAGTCCGCCTTCGTGCGGCTCAGACGGGCGGGCTGGATCGTGTCACCAGTTTTAGAGGGAGACTTTCGGTTCGGAACCACCCGGTTAAGGGTGATCGGCATCGAGCCACTGACGATGCCCGCGGAAACCAACACCGTCGATCTGGGAAATGCCGGGGACTTGCTTTCCTTCATCACGCCTCCGGGCATGCTGGTTGTCTCTCCCGAAACAGCGGAAAAAATGCGAGGACAGACGGACCTCGCACTGCGTGTTTCGGATCGGATGCTGGACGGCGCCGCCTTCACCGATATCGGCTTGGCCCAGAAGTTATTAAGAAGAGAGGGCGTACTCAGTCGGATTGTGATCGCCAAAAGCCAACGTTCCGGTCTGGATCCGCTTGAAAAGCTTGTTCCAACGCTCTCAGTTCGTCAGCCGAATGCAGAAACCGATGTCGAGCATCTTACCGAGAGCTTCCATCTCAATCTGACGGCCTTCGGTTTTCTCGCCTTCGCGGTGGGGCTGTTCATCGTGTACTCGACGATCGGTCTCGCTTTCGAGCAACGGCGGCCGACCTTCAGAACGCTTCGCTGCCTTGGAGTTTCGTTGAGTGCGCTTGCGGTTCTGCTGCTCGCCGAGCTTGCCCTTTTCGCCCTCGCCGCCGGGGCAGTCGGCGTCGCGATCGGCTATCTGATCGCGTCACTGCTACTGCCCGGAGTGGCCGCGACCCTTGAAGGACTTTACGGAGCCAGCGTGCCCGGCACGCTTTCCCTGCGTCCGGAGTGGTGGCTTTCGGGCTTTGCCATCGCAGTGGCCGGAACAATGGTTTCGTCGGCACAGAGCCTGTTGCGCTTGATGCGGGTGCCTTTGCTCGCGGCGGCCCAACCCCAGGTGTGGGGGCGGTCGTGGCAAGCGGGGCGGCGGATTCAAGTGCTGGCCGCGGCGGCTTTGCTAGCCTTCTCGGGAGCTCTTCTTCTATGGGCTGATGGACTTGAGGCGGGCTTTGGCATCCTTGGCTGTCTTCTGCTCGGGGCGTCGCTACTTCTCCCCACCGTGCTCTCCGGATTCCTCACCGTAATGCAGCGGACGTCTTCACGTGCGCTCGTCACGTGGTTCTGGGCCGACGCTCGGCAGCAGCTCCCCGGACTTTCCCTTGCGCTCATGGCATTGCTTCTTGCGCTGGCGGCAAACGTCGGCGTTGGAACCATGGTGTCGAGCTTCCGTCTCACGTTCGTCGCCTGGCTCGACCAACGTCTCGCCGCCGAACTTTACGTCGCTGCCCGGAACGAGGGCGAGGCAGACAGGCTCAGGACATGGCTCGCAACGAAGGTGGAATCGGTGTTGCCGATCTCCAGCGTAGATGCCGAGATCCGGGGGCAGCCGATGCAGATTTTCGGTGTCGTTGACGATCCAACCTACAGGAAGCACTGGCCCCTGATCGTTGGCATGCCGGACGTCTGGGATCGGGTGGCGTCCGGTCAAGGGGTGCTGGTCAACGAACAGTTCTGGAGGCGGGACCGGCTCCGTATCGGCGATGAGCTGGATCTGGCGGGGGACTGGAAGGCGGCGGTTGTCGGGGTCTATTCGGATTACGGAAACCCAAAGGGCGAGGTCATCGTCGGAATAAATGCGCTGACCTCTCGCTACCCGCAGGTCTCGCGTCTGCGCTACGGTCTGCGGATCCAGCCTGATCAGATTGCGGACCTACGATCGAGGCTCTCGGACGAATTCGGACTACCATCCGATAACGTCGTCGATCAAGCGGCACTGAAGGAACGGTCACGGCGGATCTTCGATCGCACTTTTTTGGTCACTGGCGCGTTGAACATGTTCACACTGGGGGTTGCAGCATTCGCTATGTTCTCGAGCCTCCTCACGCTTTCGGAAATGCGCCTCCCGCAGCTTGCGCCTGTGTGGGCCATGGGGGTCACAAGACGCGATCTCGCTCTTCTTGAGCTTCTGAGAACGCTGGTGCTCTGGCTGGCGACACTTATTGCCGCCTTGCCCCTCGGCCTAGCGCTGGCGTGGGTGCTTCTCGCGGTGGTGAACGTCGAAGCCTTCGGTTGGCGTCTGCCTATGTATATCTTTCCTTACGAGTGGGTTCGCCTCGGTCTCGTCGTGCTCGCCGCTGCTGTCGTTTCCGTATTTATCCCGCTTCGCCGGCTGGCCGGAGTCACGCCATCGGAACTTCTGAAGGTATTCGCCAATGAGCGTTAGATCGATTGCGATCGCTTTTGCGGCGACGACCATGGCCAGCATATCCGGGAGGCAAGCGGTCTCCGAGGGTTTTGGTGGCCTTGGCTCAGCGGCCGAAGGGTTTTCGGTGCCGCAACCCGGCCAGCTGTTGCGTTTTTCCGCCGACCACGGCCCACATCCGGACTTTCGGATAGAGTGGTGGTATCTAACGGCCAATCTTGAAGCACCCGACGGAACTCAATACGGAGCTCAGTGGACCCTTTTCCGGTCAGCGCTTGCTCCGGGTGAGGCCGGCGAGTGGTCGAGCCCACAGATCTGGATGGGTCACGCAGCCGTCACCACTTCAGAGGACCACTTCGTGGCAGAACGTATTTCACGCGGGGGCGTGGGGCAGGCTGGTGTTGTCGCGGAGCCGTTCGCGGCCTGGATCGATGACTGGCAGATGACGGGACATGCCGCCCCGGGATCGGATCAGCTGGCCGATCTCAACGTGACTGCAGCCGCAAAGGACTTCGGCTACGAACTCCGCCTGTCGGCCACCGGCCCGCTCGTGCCGCATGGCGATAACGGCTATTCGGTGAAATCAGCGAAGGGACAGGCCAGCTACTACTATTCGCAACCGTTCTACGCGGTGACCGGCTCGCTTTCGCTACCCACCGGGAGTGTAGAGGTGGCGGGGAAGGCTTGGCTTGACCGCGAGTGGTCGTCACAGCCGCTCGCGGAAGACCAGACCGGTTGGGACTGGTTCTCGCTGCATCTCGATACGGGAGAGAAGCTCATGGGCTTCCGTCTCAGAGATGAAGGAGAGGGATATACCTCCGCCACCTGGATCACCGCCGACGGGCGACCGGACCCCTTACCCGCGGGGGCCCTCCAGATCGCTCCCGTCCGGACTGCCAAGGTCGCGGGGCGTCAGATTCCAGTGGCCTGGAACATACGAATTCCCAGTCGCGGCTTTGACGTCACGACCAGGCCGTTGAACGACCAAGCATGGATGTCTACGTCCACACCGTATTGGGAAGGCCCGATTAGCTTCGGCGGCAACGTCGGTGGGAGGGGGTATGTGGAGATGACTGGGTACTAAACGCCTAGATAACCCTTCCCAAAATCCTGGGGTGAACGGAATCGAACCAAGGGCCCGGCGATCTCCTTCGTGCGACGCGCAGCCGCGCCAGCCATCCGCCCGCTTGTGCCTCGCGCTCTGCACAAGGCTGTGATTTTACCGAGGGCACTATTTGATGACGGGGAATGATTTCCGGACACAGAGGAGTTCTGCCTTGAGCGAAGACGCCTTCAACAGGCGATCCGCACCTTCCTGAAGGAAGTCGGCATGACCTCGCAGAGCAAGATCGAGGAGACAGTGTGCGAAGGGCAGATCGGCGGCAAGAAACTGAAAGTCCGCATGACGCTGACGGCGGAAACTTGCCGAGATCTCGGTCAACCGGGGACGCGCGGATCGCGAGCTTGACCTCGCGGTCGGCAGCCCGGTCGAGGTCGCCCTTAAGGAAGCGGCCTCGAGCGTTGTTGGGGCTATCGCCAGAAACGTTTCGCATCCACAAGATCGACGTACGCATCTTCGGCCGCCTCAAGCAGGCCCTTCTTGTTGCCTTTCGCGATTAGGGATGCCGTTGCCGGTTCGCCGGCCAGCCCGATCCTTTCAAGAAGTTGTGAACCAGCCGCCATGTCGTTCAACGCGCCGAGTTGGTCCTGCAGCTCTCCGAGGATGGTTATGAACCGCTTATGACGTCGTCGCCCCCGTTTGCCTGGGAAAAGAAGCGTGAAAAACTCCGACGCGTAGCGCAACTTCTTTGCATCCTTTCGGACCTTGTGGCGCTCTTCGTCGTCGACGACGACTATTGCCCGTCCGTCTCGCTTTATCTTCTTTCGCAGGCGCTCGAGCGCGGAGAAAGCAAAATCCACTGCCGGCACCTGCCTGAGATCCGTCGTTTCCGCGGCATCCAGCCAGGGACCGTTGGAAATCCATTCGGCAAGATCCAGCATAAATGCCCTAACCCTTTGTGAGCCCAGCGTTGCTTCCACCTCGTCATATGCGGAATCTCGCGCCTCGGTCAGGCGAATGCGCAATACCGCTAACTCCGTCTTGCCCAAGAGGACATCGATGTCTCGCGCCTGTCCGAGAACCCCGGCAAGCCAGCGCGCTTCACTCCCAAGGTGCTCGGATCGATCATCGGCGATGACGTCCTTGAATATGGAGAACGCCGATCGCAGTCTTCTCAGCGACACGCGAGCCTGGTGCAGTGCCTCGGCATCCCTGGCGGCAAGAAGGACCGCTTCGTTCAACCTGTATTGCTTGATGCAGGCCTGAGCGATCTGCTGAAAAGCGGCGGCCGTTGTGATCTGCTTATCCAGTTGGACGAGCTCCGCCTTGAACACACTGACGGCAGGTCCAAGGAGTTTGTAGCCACGCGCTGCTTTGCTCAGCACGCCGATCCGAACCGGTGCGAAGCCGTCCAGCTCCTGGGCAAGATCAAACAGAGCGGAACTGGAACCGTTCTTCAGCTCGAGTTCCAGCTCGCAGAATCGGGTTTCCCGATCGCCCACAGTAACACGCCCGATGTCCAACGCTGCTTCAATCTTGGCGTCGTCGCGCGAGAGCAACCACATTCGACGTTCGACGTGAACATCGAACCGGGCTTGCAGAGCGTCGACATCGTCTTCCAGAAGCGATCTGATTGGCGTCGAGTGATCGAGAACAGGCAGGTCACTGGAGATTGTGAACTCCCATTCAGGGCGCACGAAAAGCGCGGCTAACTTGGCGTTGTCTGCCTTGACGGTCTGCGTCCGCACTCCGTCTACCGTTCGGATCCGCAAGGAAAATCCCGCCGCGCGCAATTTGTGGTCCGGGGTGTCGAAGTAGACCGAGCGCTGGGACATGGTTTTAGGCTTGCCTGTCAAAAGTGGCGACGCCTTAATCCGCCCGAGCGCGTCGGGCGAAAGCTCAAGCTTGAGTTCCGTTTCGTTCACCTTAGTCGTCCCCATGGCCGTGATGGGTCAAGAACCTATGCTTCAACCATAACAAACTTATGGTCACCCGTCCGGGCACCTGGGACACGCGGCCCCGCTCGCGTCGCAATCACAGTCCGCGAGCTGCAGCTTGGAATGTCCGACCTTTGGCGGACACACGCGGCCCTATGCATGGCCATCGCGCTGGGAAGAGAATTTGCAGTGGACTGTTCTGAACCAGCCAAGCCGCATCACCTGCGCGATGCCCCGCGCGTCCTTCTTGTCGATCTTCACCGGCATCGTGGTTCGTTTGAGAGATCCTGATGCTCAGTTTCTAAGCCAGGCGTGAATTCAAACCATTAGGGCCTGGTCATTTCAGTGCGCGCGGCCGGGCGCAGATTTTTTCATCGGCCACAGGAATCCCAAGTTGACAGATATCAATCTATCGTCCAACATAAACATACACCGTCTTCTAATGTTGGACAATAGGAAAAAGAAAGAAATTTCGAATGGCAGTTCGCCCCCTTTCATCCGTGCTGAAGACACTTACTGCATTCGACTGTGTCGCGGCCGCCGCAGAGCCGATGCGCCTGGTCGACATCGCCAAGCAGCTCGGAGAAGCCCGCGGCGCTGCCCATCAGCGCCTCGTCACGCTGGTCGAGGCCGGCTGGATCGAACAGACACAGGATGGCCGCTACCGGCTGACACTGCGGGTCGTCAGCCACGCGGCCATGGCGTTGGAGCAGTCCAATCTCGGCGCACGTTTTGCGGGCGTTCTCGAGGAAATGGTGACGCAAAGCGGTGAAACGGCCTCGCTCGCAGTCCTCGATGGCAGGGACGCCGTTATCGTTCGGCGGGTGGAATCTCGTGGCGTTCTTCGCGCCGATCTCAAGGTTGGTGCGCATCTCAGGCTCGATAAGACAGCCTTCGGCCGCGTGCTCGCCTCGCACGCGCGCCCAGAAATCATTGAGCGACTGCGTGCGCAAGGCGTCAGCCTCCCGGACGATGACATGATGACGCTGGTTCGCCAGCAGGGATACGCCATTTCGGAAGTCGAAGGCCCGCGCACTGTCTCGGCGGTCGCCGCACCCATCCTAGACGCGCAGGGCGAGTGCATCGGCGCACTGGCCCTTTCGGGCCCGTTCCAAGGTTTTGATACTGAAAAATGCGCTGGGATCGTCGTTGCGGCAGCGGCGGCGAGCTCGGGGCGCATGCGAGGAGACCAATAAATGACTGCCCTTAGAAGACCTGCTCCGGCGCAGGACGCGTACCGCATTGCGCGGCTGATGCGTTCAGCCGGAGAAATGATGGCGCCTGAGCGCTTGGCCGCCATCCAGCCGTCGCGCGTCAGCGCATCGCGCGCGCTGCTCAGCCACGCAATCCGCGGTCGCTGGCAGATCCTTTGCAAGCGCTTCGAGATCGATGAGAAGGGTAACGGGGTTGCCGAATACCGCATCGATATTGGCAGCTGGCGCTTCAGCTTCCCCGTCTTCTCTTTTGAGCCCTCGCCCCATGGCCGCACCGGTCGGATCATCGGCCGGGCCTGGGACATGATGGGCGCATTGATCGAGGGCGATCTGAGCCAGGTCGATTTCGAGACCACGCGCAATGAGCTTCCCAAACTTTACGAGGGGCGCGCCACACCCGGCACGCTCATATGGTGCCGCTCCAATCGCAGCGGTCGCTTCTTCGAGAGTGCCCGCCAGGCGTTGACAGCGGGACGGCAGCCAGACGTCGCTGAACTTGCACAGACCTGCTATCTCATGCGCAACACCGGTCTCGACGGCAACGGCACGTTTGGAACGAAGAGTTTCCTTGCCTATGAAGCAGACCACCCACTGCGCTGGTCGCTCGCTGCGCAGATGCTGTGCGCCTACATGATGCGTGTCTTTGCTCAGGACCTGTTGCAGCATCTTGTCCGCCTCGGCTCGCCGCAGGCGCCGGACATGGCCAAGGACCTTCGCCGCTTCCTCGGCGTCGGCAACGGCTCGGCACTCGGCCTGATGCTATTCGTCAACAACCACCCGCGGCTGATCGAACGCTGGCTTTTCATTCGCGAAGAGGCAATTGCGCGCGCTAAGGCTGTACTCCCCGACGAAGCGGGCTCACAGATCATCAAGCTGCTGACCCTCGTCGACAAGGCAATCACCTTCCGCACGCAGGATCGTGCGGCCTACGAAAACTTCACGCGTTCCGACGTGCTTGCAGAAGAATTGCAGATCATCCGGCGCGCCGTCGCCGACCTTCTGCAACGCTGGCAGGCGGGCAACCGCTTCGAGGCCGAGCCCTTCGCAGAACTTGCGGCCTCGCTTGAGGGGCGCGTCCATGCGGAAGCCATGGAAACTCTTCATTCGCTCCTGATCGAATTGGTGCCCGACGAGGCCGATGCCCTGGTCGACGGCCTGGTCATCGACGAGGAGTTGACGGGGCGACCGGAAATGCCGGTTCACCGACTGCGCGACCTGATACGCAACGATTACGCCTGGGCCTTCAAGCTTAATCTGGAGGTTCCGGCCTCCGAGCGCTACGTCTGGTACAAGTCCGTGACCGCCGAAGAACCGCGCCGCGGCCTTGCAACGGAGGTCGGTCAGAATGTCGTCAATCTCGGCCTCGACCTGCCACGTCTCGTCGTAGCACTTGACCGCGACCTCTCGGCGGCCGACCCGAACCTGAGTACAGCCCGCTTCCTGTTCGCCCATCCACAGCACAGGGCCATCGTCACCCGTGTCCAGGCCCTTGCCGGCACCAGCCTGCATTCGCCCCATGCAGACATCATGAGCGGCTCCTTCACGCCAGCTCATATCACCCGCCTTCTCAATGTCGGTATCCACGGCATCGACAAGACACGCGACTTCCTCGATCGCAACTTGCGTGGCGTTCTGTTCCATGGCGCGCCCATTCCCGAAGACATTGCTTCTGGGAGCGCCGACGAGTTGTGGTTTTATCCTGCGGAGCCAAACCTGTGAGCACGTGCCAGTCTAATCTTGCGACCTCCATGACTGTCAGCCTGCGCGAGATGCGCATGGTGTTTGAGCGCCTGCTCCAGGTCACGCGCATCGAAAGCGGGCTCGTTCCGGCCCTTCGCGATTGCGCAGTCTACTCGGCCGCCCTCGGCGGCTTTGCCCGCTTGCCCGCAACGCTTGAGACGATCAGCAAGGCCACCCCCAGCGCACTTTCACTCGAGGGATCGGATGACCCTGTCATTCACTGCGGCGGCCAACATGCCTGGCTTGCCGCCGATGCCGCCCTTGAGCTGGCGGTCGAGATCCTGAAGACCGGCGGCCGTGGCATCGTCACCGTGCGCAACGCTGCGGACATCGGCGAATTGCGGGTCATCGAGGCGCTGGCGCAGCGCTTCGGCTTGAAGGCAATAGTCGCTGTTGGCGCCGATCGCGCGACGATCGCCGTCACGCCCGCAACTGATCCCGATGAAATCGCCCTGCTCGACAAGATCCGCCGCGACGGGGTCGATGTCGACGCCGCGCTCTGGTGGGAACTCTACCACCGCTCCGCAGAGGCGCTCGCCCCCGACTCCTATCTTTCGCGCCGCCATGCCGGACCGATTATCGTTGAGGCCGACGGCAAGGTCATCGGCCGCCAGGACGAGGACGAGACGGACTTTTCGTTGCTTCTCGCCGACGCGCCCAATAGCGCCGTTTCCGCCAAACATTGAACGGAATGACCATGATTATCGATGCTCTGCAATGCGGCCATTTCAACCGCGAATCCTTCGAAGCCCTGAAACGTGGCGGCTACAGCGCCGTCACGCCGACACTTGGCTTTTGGGAGGGGACGATGGAGTCGCTCGATTCCCTTGCTCGCTGGCGCGACATGGAACGTGAAAACGCCGACATCATCCTGATTGCCCGCACAGCCGCCGATATCGAGCGCGCCGAGCGCGAGAACAAGCTTGCGATCGTGCTCGGTTATCAGAACTCCAACCTCTTCGAAGACCGCATCGGCTATGTGGAATTCTTCGCCGAGCTCGGCGTGCGTGTCGTACAGCTCACCTACAACAACCAGAACGAACTCGGCGGCTCCTGCTACGAGGAGATTGACAGCGGTCTCGCCCGATTTGGCAGGGACGTTGTGCGCGAGATGAACCGCGTCGGCATGCTCGTCGATCTTTCTCATGTCGGCGACCGCACGACGCTTGACGCCATCGAATGGTCCGAAAAACCGGTCGCCATCACCCATGCCAACGCGGCCTCGCTCTTTGCGCACAAGCGCAACAAGTCCGACAAGGTGATCAAGGCACTCGCGGAACGCGGAGGCGTCATCGGCTGCGTCGCCTACCGCAACATTACGCCCGAAAGTGCCTGCGCGAGCGTTGATGGTTGGTGCGAGATGGTGGCGCGAACGGTCGACATTGCCGGCATCGATCATGTCGGCATCGGTACCGACATTTCCCACAACCACACCCAGAGTGACTACGACTGGATGCGCAAGGGCCGCTGGACGCGCTCCATCCAGTACGGCGCCGGCTCGGCGGCAACCCCCGGTGCAGTGCCGAAGCCGGAATGGCTCTTGAGGCCGGAAAACCTTCAGGACGTGGCGCCCGCACTCAAGCGCGTCGGGTTCAACCAGCAAGAGGCAAACAAGATCCTCAGAGACAACTGGCTGCGCCTCTATGGCGAGGTCTTTCGCGCCGACTGATCGATCCGGAAACGGAATCCAACAAAAGAAGGGCCGCCGCCGGCAGGCGAGCGGCCACGAGGAACAGCAATCAACCGACCGTTCGACTAAGGAGAACAACGAATGGACACGTTCAAGAAAGCATCGGCAATGCCGGTCTCGCGACGCGCCGTACTCGGTGCAGGCCTATTCGGGGCCGCAATGCTCGCATCACCTTTCGTGCGCCGTGCAAGCGCTGAAGAAAATGTACTCTATGTCAACACCTGGGGCGGCGACTGGGAAGCCTCCGTCAAGAAGTTCCTCTTCGATCCCTTTACAGCCGACACCGGTATCGAGATCCGCACGGTCTCGCCGATCTCGTTTGCCAAGCTCGCAGCGCAGAGGACGACTGGCGTCTTTGAGTTCGACGTCACCACGCTCGGTGTTGCCGACGTCGCCCGTGCAAATGCCGCCGGCCTCTTGGAAACGCTCGGCGACCACGTCGACACCTCGAAACTGTGGCAGGGCGCGATCTATGAAAACGGCCTGTCGACCCACGGCTTCGCCACGCAGCTGGCTTACAACAAGGCGAAGTATCCGGACGGGCTGAGGAGCTGGACCGATTTCTTCAATGTCGAAAAGTTCCCGGGCAACCGCAGTTTGCAGCGCCATGCCGCCCGCATTCTCGCCATCGCGCTCCTCGCCGACGGCGTCTCCCCCGACCAGCTCTTCCCCTATGATCTCGACCGTGCCTTCGCCTCGCTCGACAAGGTCAAGGACAACGTTCGCGTCTGGTGGACGGCAGGCCCGCAGGCCCGCCAGATCCTGACCGACGGCGAGGTCGACATGGCGGGCCTCTGGGACAGCGATGCTGCCGGCGCCAAGAAGGCTTCCAAGGATCCGATCGAGATCGTTTGGGATCAGGCGATCGTCGACCAGGCGTGCTGGATCGTCGCCAAGGACAGTCCGAGGGCCGAAAACGGCTTCAAGCTGATCAGCCATATCGGCCAGAATGCCGAAGGCCTCGCGAAGTTCTGCATCGCCGACCAGAATGGCCCGATGAACCCGAAGTCGTTCGATTTCATTCCGGCTGACGTGGCCAAGACCATGCCGACCTATCCAGATCACCTCGCCCGCGCTGTCATGCTCGACGGCGCCAAGCTGACGGCCCAGATCGACGAGCTGAGCAGCCGCTTCGAGAGCTGGGTCGGTCTTTGATCCAAACCTCCCGGTTCCGCAACAAGCGGAACCGGGAGGATCTGAAAACAGGTGAAACGGCATGAGGATCGGGTTTTCCCGATTAGGGTACTGAGGGAGCAGTGACATGAAACAGAGATCGTTTTCGCCCATTGCGGAGGGCCCGATACCGCTGATGGCCCCGGCAGCGGTTTTCCTTGCGGTGTTGTTCCTGGTACCGCTTGCCTATGTGGGCTGGATGAGCGTCTCGCAGCCCGCTCTTGGCCTGCAGAACTTTGGCCGTCTCCTGCATTCGGGCCTGTTTGCGTCCGTCATTTACCAGACCTTCAGGACCGCCTTCCTGGTCACGGCCCTTGCGCTTCTCTTCGCCTATCCTCTGGCCTATGCCGCCGCCAACGGATCGAAACGCTTCGCAACCTTCCTGCTGACCGTGGTCGCTCTGTCATTCTGGACGAGTTATCTCGTGCGCACCTATGCCTGGATGGTCATCCTCGGCAACCAGGGACCGGTCACAGCACTCCTTACCTGGCTCGGTTGGGATCCGGCACCCAAGCTGCTCTTCACCACCTTCAGTGCAACGCTTGCCATGACCCATGCGCTGATCCCTTTCATGACCATGTCGCTTTTCTCGGTCATGAAGCGCATCGATCCTCTCCATGTCCGCGCTGCCGAAAGCCTCGGTGCGAGCCCACTCCGGGCCTTCGTTGCGGTCTACCTACCGCTCTCGGCACCTGGCATCGTCAACGGCTGCACGCTTGTCTTTATCACCTGCCTCGGCTTCTATGTGATGCCTGTCCTGCTCGGCAGCCCGCGCGACCAGATGATCGCCGGTATCATCGGCGACCAGATCGAGCAGACGCTCGATTTCGGTCTCGGCTCGGCGATCTCCATCGTCTTGCTCGGCCTCACGCTTGCCGTCTACGCGCTTTACAACCGTTTCTTCGGTCTCGACCGGCTTTGGGCAGGAGGCGGCCGATGAACCCGTTCCTCCGCGCGCTTGCGCTCCTCATCGCCGTCTTCGTTGCCGCGCCGATGTTCATCGTCATTCCTATGTCGTTCAGCTCGGCAGCCTCGCTGACTTTCCCGCCGCCGGGTTATACGCTCGCGAACTACATCAATTTCTTCTCCGACCCGAACTGGACAGAGCCGCTGGTCAACAGCGTCATCATCGGCATCGGTACGGTCTTCGTAACGCTCAGCCTTGCGGTCCCCGCGTCTTTTGCTCTCGTGCGGCACATTTTCCTCGGACGTGGATTGTTCAATCTCTTGATCATGCTGCCAATGATCGTGCCAACCATCGTCATGGCGCTCGGGTACTACATGTATTTCGGTCAATTGCGCCTCGTGCAGAGCTACCTGGGCGTCATCCTGGCCCATAGCTGCATCGCCATGCCCATGGCGACGTTGATCCTGACCGCAGCGCTCAAAGGGTTCGACCAATCCGTCGAGCGGGCCGCGATGAGCCTGGGTGCATCACATTTCACGACGTTCCGGCTGGTCACCTTCCCGATCTTGCGTCCCGCCTTCACGGTTGCCGGCCTGTTTGCCTTTATCGCATCCTTCGATGAAGCCGTTATCGCGCTCTTCATCTCCGGCCGCGACAAGGCAACCCTGCCGCGCCAGATGTTCAATGCCGTCCGCCAGGAGGCGGATCCGACGATCTCGGCAGCCTCTTCATTCCTTTTCCTGCTTGTTCTGGCTGGCATCTCAATCTGGCTTGCACCGCAATTCCTGCGCCGCCGGTCCGGTTTCACGCGTCAGCCGCTCGAAAACGGCGCCACCAACACCGCTCCCGCGGCATCCTGATCAAGGAGCAAAGCCATGAACGCCCGTTCCCTCACACTCCGCAGCGTCAACAAGAGCTACGACGGCAAGCATATGGCGGCCGACGACGTGTCGCTCGACATCAAGGCCGGCGAATTTGTCTCCTTCCTTGGACCCTCAGGCTCCGGCAAAACAACCACACTGATGATGATTGCCGGTTTCCAGCATCCGACGAGCGGCGAAATCCGGCTCGGAGAGCGTGCCATCGACAAACTACCGCCGCACAAGCGCAACATCGGTATGGTCTTCCAGAACTACGCGCTCTTCCCGCACATGACGATTGCCGACAACGTCGCCTTCCCCTTGCGCATGCGGGGCGTGGAGAGGGCGGAGAAGGACCGCCGGTCGCGCGAGGCGCTGGCGAAGGTCGGCCTGCAGGGTTTCGAGAAACGTGTCCCCTCCGAGCTATCCGGGGGCCAGCAACAACGCGTAGCCCTTGCACGGGCGCTCGTCTTCCAGCCAGATGTTATTCTGCTCGACGAACCGCTCGGCGCACTCGACAAGGCGCTGCGCGAGCACATGCAGGTGGAGTTGAAGCGCATCCACCGCGATCTCGGCGTCACCATGGTCTATGTCACCCACGATCAGTCCGAGGCCATGACCATGTCGGACCGGATCGCCGTTTTCAACGGGGGACGCATCGAGCAGGTCGGCACTCCGAACGAAATCTATTTCGCGCCGAAGAGCCGCTTCGTCGCCTCTTTCATCGGCGACAGCAACATCATTGCCGCCACTTCGCTTGGCGGTGGCCGTTTCGAGACGCCAGTCGGCGTCGTCGACACGAAGGCTGCAGGTGGCGACCGAAACACCAAGGCCGAGCTGCTGCTGCGTCCAGAAATGATCCGTCTCGCTGTCGGGGCGGAGGCTGGGCGCCAGCCGATGAAGATCGACAGCACCATCAACTACGGCGACAACCTTCTGGTCATCGGAAAGCTCGGCAGCCAAGCGATCCGCATGCGCGTACCCGGCGTCGATGCACGAAGACTCGACGGCGCCTCGGAGTGCCACGTCACCTGGCGTAGCGAAGACGTGCACGTCATCGCCTGACAATCGCCAAGCAATTCAAGCATACCCTGGAGCCTGCCATGAACGACCGCCCAAACTCCCTCCACACCCTGGACCGGCAAAGCCTCGTCCATCCCTACACCAACCTTGCGGTTCACCAGGAGGTGGGGCCGCATGTAATCACTGGCGGCGAAGGGATCTACGTGATCGATGATGAAGGGAAGCGCTACATCGAAGGTCTCGCGGGCCTCTTCTGCGCCGGTCTCGGTTTCAGTGAGCAGCGGCTGGTGGAAGCGGCGACGCGGCAATTGAAGACAATGCCATTTTACCATTCCTTCGCCCACAAATCGACGGAACCGGGCATCCGTCTCGCCGAGAAGCTGCTTGAAATGGCTCCTGTTGCGATGTCAAAAGTCTTCTTCGCCGGCTCCGGCTCCGAGGCGAACGATACGGCGATTAAGCTTGTCTGGTATTATAACAATGCGGTCGGACGACCTGAGAAGAAGAAGATCATTTCGCGCCGCAAGGCTTACCATGGCGTAACGGTCGCCACGGCCAGCCTCACGGGCCTGCCGTTCCATCATCGCGATTTCGATCTGCCGATCGCCAATTTCCTGCACACTGACTGCCCGCACTACTGGCGGTTTGCCGAACCCGGCGAGAGCGAGGAGGACTTTGCGACCCGGCTAGTCGGCAACCTTGAGACAATGATACTTGAAGAGGGCCCGCAAACGGTGGCGGCGTTCTTCGCCGAACCGGTCATGGTGTCTGGGGGAGTGATCACACCGCCGAAGACCTATTTCGAAAAGCTCCAGGCGGTGCTGAAGAAGTACGATATCCTTCTGGTCGCAGACGAAGTCATTTGCGGTTTCGGGCGTACCGGCAACATGTTCGGGTCAGAAACCTACGGACTGAAGCCGGACATGATCAGTTGCGCAAAACAGCTTTCGGCCGCCTACATGCCGATCTCTGCGCTGATGATCAACGAGAAGATCGCGGACGTCCTCGTCGACCAGAGCCGCAAGATCGGCACCTTTTCGCACGGCTTCACCTATGGCGGTCATCCAGTCGCGGCCGCCGTCGCGCTGGAGGCACTGACGATCTACCAGGAAACCGACATCGTCTCCCACGTCCGCGCCGTCAGCTCGCGCTTCCAGGAGGGCATTCGCAAGCTTGGCGAACACCCACTGATCGGCGAGGCCCGCGGTGTTGGCCTTGTGGCCGGCCTCGAATTCGTCAAGGACAAGGGGACGAAGGAAAGCTTTCCGCCCACCTGGCAGGTCGCCAACCATGCAGGCAAGTTCGCGACCGAGCGCGGAGTCCTTACGCGCGGTCTTGGCGACATGGTGAGCCTATGCCCGGCCATGATCATTTCCGAGATGCAGATTGACGATCTCATGACCCGCATGCAGCTTGCCCTCGACGACACGCTTTCGTGGGCGCGCAGCCAAGGCTACATCGCGTGATGCCGCAGATCGCCATCTCCAACCGTCCGCCACATTGTTATGAACGGCTCGGCATGCTGATCGACGGCCGCTGGATCTATGAGACCGAGCGGCGGGACGCGGTCATCGATCCTGCCAGCGGTACGCTCATCGGCCATTTGCCCCATGCGACTGACGTCGATCTCGCGGCGGCCGTCGCCTCCGCGCAGCGTGCATTCGATAGCTGGAAAGACCGCTCGCCGCTTGACCGCGGACAGGTTCTGCGCCGCTTCGCCGAACTCGCCCGCAAGCATGCCGAAGACATCGGCCGAAGCATGGTGATGGACCAGGGAAAACCGCTTGCAGAAGCAATCGGAGAGATTCGATTCGCGGCTGACCATGCCGATTGGCACGCGGAGGAGGCGCGACGCATTTACGGTCGCCTTGTCCCTTCGCGCGATCCGCGTGTGCAACAGGTGGTCACCCGCGAGCCCGTCGGCGTCTGCATTGCCTTTACCCCCTGGAACTTCCCTTTCAGCCAGGCGCTACGCAAAGTCGTGGCGGCCCTGGCGAGCGGCTGTACGATCATTCTGAAAGGCCCGGCGGAATCGCCCTCCTCCTCGGTCGCGATCGGCCGGCTCATGCAGGAGGCGGGGCTGCCAGACGGTTGCCTCAACATTGTCTGGGGATCGTCCTCGCATATTTCCGAGACGCTGCTGGCGGCCCCTGAGGTGAAGAAGATTTCGTTTACGGGCTCTGTCGAGGTCGGCAAGCTGCTCGCTTCGCTCGCCGGCCGCCACATGAAGCGGTCGACGATGGAGCTTGGCGGCCACGCTCCCGTAATCGTCTTCGACGACGGCGATATTGAAGCTTCTGCCGACGCGCTTGCCGCCCAGAAGGTCCGCAATGCCGGGCAGGTCTGCGTCTCGCCGACCCGCTTCTACGTTCAGGCAACAGCGTATGACCGTTTCCTTGCACGCTTCGCCGACAAGGTAGCCGCAACGAAGGTTGGCAATGGCTTTGACGAAGGGGTGCAGATGGGACCGCTCTGCCACGCCCGCCGGGTGACGGCCATGGAAGGCTTCGTACAGGATGCTCGCGACCGGGGGGCCGAGATCGTGACCGGCGGCACCCGCATCGGCAATGCCGGCTTCTTCTATGCACCAACGGTCGTCGCCGGCGGCTGTGACGCTCTGCAACTGATGAAGGAGGAGCCCTTCGGTCCCGTTGCGACCGTTACACCGTTTTCTGGTTTTGAAGACGTGATCCGCCGCGCCAACAGCCTTCCTTTTGGCCTTGCTTCGTACGTGTTCACCGCTTCGAGCAGTCGAGCCCAGCACACAGCGCAAGCGCTTGCCGCCGGGATGGTCAGCATCAATCACTTCGGCCTGGCGTTACCCGAAACGCCATTCGGTGGCATCAACGACAGCGGCTATGGTAGCGAAGGCGGAGTTGAAACCTTCGACGGCTATCTCAACACGAAGTTTGTGACCCACTTCGAAGCGCGACCCGAATGAGTAGCCTTACTTCCTTGGAGAACAAAATGTTTGAAGCCATCGATACCGGATCAGACCCTTGCGACGTGCCAGTCAGCGAAGTCGTGCGTGCCGGCAACCTCGTCTGGTCGGTCCACATATCGGAGGACCCGGTGAACGGCGACCTCGTCACCGGCGACATTGAAACCCAGACGCGCCGAACACTGGGAAATCTCGACATCGCGATCCGTGCCGCAGGCGGCACACTGGCCGATGTGGTGCAGGTTCAGGTTTTCCTCACTGAAAGATCGGATGCATCCGGCATGAACAAGGTTTACGCCGAGTTCTTCAGGGAGCCCTATCCGGTACGTGCGACCGTGGTGGTGAAGGAGCTACTTACTGAAGGTCTTCGCATCGAAATCCTCGCCCACGCCGTTCTCGGCAACAATACATAAGGGAGCGGATTGTGTTTGAGAAAGTCGAAACCGGCATCGCTGCGTCAAAGGCGCCTTTGAGCGCCACGGTCAAGTCGGGCCCTATCGTGCGCTCCGCCCATATTGCGAAAAACCCGACGACGGGCGAGCTGATCACCGGCGACATCGAAACGCAGGCGCGCCAGGTGTTCCTCAATTTGCAACAGGCGCTCGAGGCGGCGGGCGGCACGCTTGCCGATGTCGTGCAGATCCAGGCCTATCTCACAGACAAGGCCGACGCAGCCGGCATGAATCGGGTCTATAGGCAGTTCTTTTCAGCGCCCTACCCGGTCCGTGCCACCGTCGTCGTCGATCTTCTTTCCGACGGAATACGTCTGGAGGTACTCGCCACCGCGGTCCTTTCGACCTCGGCCTGACGATCTTTTCCCTGTTTGCTCCAGGCCGTCCAAACGGGGCAGAAACCGCTCAGCTACGTCTGACGAGCTACTCCCAGCTGCTGCGCTGGGCGTCGACAGAGTGCTCTGCGCCCCTGCAATCGCCGCGAGATGCGTCAAGCGCCCCAGTCCACGCGCTCGGCCGGCGGCAAGACTCTTGCATGAATGACCTGAGACCCATCTTCCCTCCCGTTTCAGGAGAGGCTTGGACCCTTCATAACCAAAATGAAAACTGGCAACAGAGTCATATAACATCCGTGCCGAATGCTGACAGGGAAACTCGGCAATCAACAGGACTTGTAAGATGATCGATCTGCGACCTACAAATGGTTCTTTCCAAGACCCGTGAGACACTTGTAGGGCAATGCCGCGCAGAAACCCTAGGATGTTGATGAAGACGTGTTTTGATGCTGCTGTGGAGGGAAACTGGAAGAGCGATGACCAAAAAAGAGCACCCCACGCTTTTGTTCAAAACGGATACGCGCGCAATCCCTCTAAAGAAAGCTCTCGCATTCTGGGAAGAATCAGCCGGTTCGCTCTACGATTTCAACATTTTTCAGGCAAATGAATTTCACACCGCACATTGTACATTTCGCCTCGGAGACCTGTTGCTTACACACTGTGTAAGCGTGGCCCAAAAACTTAGTCGTTCCAACTATCGCATTGGCGCGGACGGTTACGACCATTTCGAAATACAGTTTTTCATCGATGGTCATTGGCGACGCCATGACGGTCGAGAAGAAGCTTACGCCGGGCCAGGAGACATGATCGTTCATGACGCGGCGCAGGCCCATGCGGGATCAGCAAGCGATTTCTGCAATCTTACTCTCTTCGTCCCCCGCTCACTGCTGGCCCGATTGTTGATCAACCCCGATGACCACAATATGAGAGTGCTCGCGGCTCGCGAGCCGATGGTCGGGTTGCTCCGCAACCACATCGACAGCCTTTTCCGTCTATTGCCGCAACTCGACGAGAAGCAGGCGGCGACGCTGGTAGCGCCGACGCTCGAACTTATCGCCGCCACCCTCAATGGTGTCCCGAGAGAAGATACGATGCACGGAATAGCCGGGGCGCAACTGGCAACTATCCGCCGTTATATCGACGCTCATGCACTGGATCCTGATCTGTCGCCCTTTCAGATTGCAGCACACTTCACGATTTCATTGCGCAAGCTCGCCTATCTCTTTTCAAAAGATGGCGGCGTTGCCTCCTATATTCAGGAGCGGCGCCTGGAAATGGCGCGCCGGGCACTTCGCGATCCCGCTCAGGCACACAGATCCATTGGAGAAATCGGTCTCGAACACGGTTTTACCTACGCTCACAATTTCACGCGCGCTTTTCAGCGCCTTTACGGCATCACGCCGCGCGAGGCGCGGGCGGCCGTAGCGCAAAGATACCGGATGGCAGGGATCAGCGAATCGCAAAACTGGTTCGACCGAGCGTCCCAATGGGGACGTTGGTAGTTGCCACATGCGCTCGCAGGCAACCAGCTGACTTTTGCGTAATGTGATTATTTTGAACGGTGCCATTTGCGCGCTGGGATAGATTTACGCGGCCGCTCTTTTTCATACTTACCATCAGCTCCGGAATATTGATTGTCTGGGCGCAATTGGCGCGCTGGAGGCCTTCACGCTGCCATCACCACGGGACGTCGCTGCTCGGGGACGTTAATTTACGATGGCTGCCTGCCAGTCCGGCGGACCGTCAATTCAACGATAGTTTCGCACGGAATCGGAGCCGACCACATGAGAACATTCCTTCTACCTGCCATTCTCGGGCTCACCGCATCTACGGCAATGGCTGCTGATGTCGCTCCCGAAAATAGCGCAACGTCTGTTGCTGTCGATGCGTCCACCTTTGTGTGGTCGGGAGCATATCTCGGTATTCAGGGCGGCGGTGGTTGGGCCAATGGTAAATTCTCCGGCTTCGGCATCGCCGGATCCGAAGATGCCAATGGTGGCCTCTTTGGTGGGTTCGCCGGCTATAATTATCAATTCGACAATAGGCTCATCATCGGCGTTGAAGGCGATCTCGAATACAACTGGAACGAACAGAAAATCTTCGGCGCAGATTTCGGCACCGATTGGGCAGGCTCGGTGCGGGGACGCGTTGGCTATGCCTTAGATCACGCGCTCATCTATGCCACAGCCGGTTGGGCGGCGACGCGTGGCTATGTCGATGTGCCGGGATTGGGCAAAGAGGATGCAACGTTCAACGGCTACACGGTCGGCGCCGGTTTGGATTACGCCTTCACCAGCAACATCTTCGGCCGCGCCGAATACAGGTACAGCGACTACGGGGATAAAGACCTGCAGGGCATCAACGTCGATGTCGACCAGCAGACCGTCAAGATTGGTCTGGGCGTAAAATTCTAGTGGCGACGGAATGCTCGCTCGTTGGCTTCCAAGCATCATCAGGCTTTCAAGGCCGTCGGGTCTTGCCGGGTTGACGATCGCCGGCGTCTGAGCCGGCGGCAGGCGCCTGCCATGGTGGCGATCGTTGGTGGCGCCGGTTCGTTCCGCGGGGGGCCACTCAAGTGCATCAATGAAGGCTGCGCGTCTTCTTATTTCCCACTGAGCTTCTTGTTCGTATGATCCCGACTGAGACCTTTTTCTTTAAAAACCAAAGCCTCCATGGAGCGCGCTGGGATTCGTCACAGGCGTGGAAGACACTGAGACGCGGCTGGTCAGTATTTCTGCTTGTAACGCTCATGCTATTGTGCGGCTCGCCAGCGCAAGCCGCCCCTCCTGCTATCACGCAGCAACCCCAGGACCTGACGGTAGCGGCCGGGCAATTCGTCACGTTTTCCGTCGCGACCAGTGCTAGCGATGCGACTTATCAATGGCAGGTCAGTACCAACGGGCATGATTTCTCGACAATTCCAGGTGCCATCGAGAGTACATACACCTTCAAGCCCGTCCGCGTCAGCGAAACCGGCACACGATATCGCGTTGTAGTCAGCAAGGACGGTGAGAGCGCCTATTCAAGGCCCGCGACGTTGACGATCACAAAGGCAATTTCGATCGTCCTGGTGGACGAACTGCCGAAAGGCAGAGTTTACGGCCAGTCGGTGGAAATCAAGGCGCTCGTCATAGGGACGAGCAGCAAACCGAACGGCGAAATTGCCTTCATGGATGGAAATACAAGGATTGGCACAGTTTCGTTCGATACCAGCAATGGGGCCGCCCTCACCATCACAACCAATGAGCTTGGCTCTGGCCAGCATATCATCACCGCTGTCTATTCCGGCGACGAGAACCATGAGCCCGGCATCAGCAGTGGCGTTGTCATCGATATCGCCAAGGCCGACCAAAGCATCTATTTCGATACAGTTCCACCTAGGCAGGCGATTGTCGGTCAGACATATGATGTGACCGCTCACGCGATGCGCGTAAGCCAGAGCGTGCCTGTCGAGGTCAAGGTGGAAAGCGGCGACATATGCACTGTTTCCAACGGTGTTGTCACTTTTCTGAATGCTGGTGATTGCGTGGTGAGCGCCCAACATATGGGAGACGCCAACTTCAACGACTCGCAAAAGGCTACACAGACAGTTCCGGTGATTGCGGCGCCCGCCCAGGACCACTCGGTTTCCTGGTCATCCTACGGCCCCGGCCGTGTTATCAATGTCACCTTCAATGACGATCCCCAGACGACGATCAGTAGTCCTGTGGAAGTTTCCGAAGAGCGGATAATAGCATTCTGGAACGTCTCACCGGATGCGGGCGCGACATATCGTGAGCCCAGCGGATGCGGTATTCACGCTGTGGGCGCTGCATGGTACACCAATCCCATCACGTCGGATTGCTCGATTTCTTTCAGCTTTGAGGAAATTACCATCTCGCCTGCGGCGTTGGTCAACGCAACAATCGGCGTCGCCCTCAATCAGACGATCGCCGCGACGGGCGGCAATCTGGATTTTGTCTATACGCTGACCAGTGGCACGTTGCCCGCAGGTGTGACGCTGGCCGATACCGGCGAACTGTCGGGAACGCCGACGGAAACGGGTAGCTTCACCTTCACCGTTCAGGCGACTAACGCGCGTGCCCATTCGAAAGCGGTGACCTATACGCTTACAGTCGAAGCAGCAGCTCCGCGACCTGAGGTTATTTCGACCGGTGTGATCGGCAACCCTGCGTCCGACGCCGTCAGCGTGACGTTTGATGTCACCTTCTCCGAAGCCGTCACGGATTTTACCGGCTCCGACCTGGTGCTGACATCGACCGGCACCGCTATCGGGAGGCTGGCGTTAATCCAGACCTCGGACAACATTCATTATACCGTCCGGGTCGGCGATATATCCGGATCAGGCACCCTTCGCCTTGATGTTCTGGCAAATGCCGTCAGCAACATAGCAGGAAATAGAAATCTGGCTTTTACCCGTGGAACACCTTGGAACGTTGCTCCCTCGATGATCCTCACGCCGCCCGACGGCTCGAACCTGTCGAATGGCTTGGTCGGTGCCGCGTACAACGATGGTTCGATTTCCGCGACCGGTGGTGCCGGAACCATTACGTACAGTGCCGCCGGTCTGCCCTCCCGTCTGTCCATTGATCCTGCGACCGGTGCGATCACGGGAACGCCGACGGCCGATGGAACGTTCACCGTTGCTGTTACCGCAACCGGAGCAACCTCCGGCACGGCCAGCGTGAGTTATACCATCGTCGTCGCGGCGGCCCCACTGCCTGTATCCCTGACACCGGCCGACGGCTCTGCGTTGACCGCGGGCGTGGTCGGCACCGCGTACAACGATGGTTCGATCTCCGCGTCTGGTGGTGCCGGCACTATCACCTACGGGGCCACCGGTCTGCCATCAGGCCTGTCCATTGATCCTGAGACCGGTGAAATTACCGGAACGCCGACGGCCGCTGGGACGTTCACCCTTGCTGTTACTGCAACTGGAGCAACCTCGGGGGTCGCCGCCGCGAGCTATATCATTGTGATCGCGGCGGCCCCACTCCCTGTATCCCTGACACCGGCTGAAGGCTCTGCCTTGACCGCGGGTGTGGTCGGTGCCGCGTACAACGATGGTTCGATTTCCGCGGCCGGCGGTGCCGGCACCATCACGTTCAGCGCTACCGGGCTGCCAGCTGGCCTCATCATCGACGGGGCTTCCGGTAAGATCACTGGAACACCAACCGCAGATGGTGCCTTCCCCATTAACGTCACCGCGACCGCTGTAACCTCAGGCTCGGCTTCGGCCAGCTACACTATCGTTGTCGCTCCTGCTCCGCCACGCCTAACGGGGATTTCTCCTGCAACCGGTTCCACGAGGGGTGGAACAGCCCTCACGATCACCGGCAATCATCTCAATGGCACGACTAGCGTGATGCTCGGCCGTGTGGCAGCAACCAGCATCGCGGTTGTCAGCAATACCCAGATCACCGCCATCGCCCCGGCCAATGTCGCGGGTTCAACCGATGTTTCAGTGACGGCGCCAAGCGGTACGGCCACTTTGCCTGCCGCTTTTACCTATGTCTCACCCACCCTCACCTTCTCGCCGGCGTCAGGCTCAATTCCATCAGGGGTCGCCGGCGTCGAATACACCCGGGCTGTTTCCGTATCAGGCGGCACTGCACCCTACAGCTACTCGGCAACCGGGCTGCCGGAAGGGATGGACATCGAAGCGCGCACGGGCACGATCCACGGCTTGCCGACTACACCGGGGAACTACACCCTCGTCCTCACGGTGCGCGACCAGAACGGGCTGACCGGCACGGCGACCTACAGTCTGGCGCTTGGCGGCATTTATCGCCCCGATCCGTCGCAGGATGCGGAGGTGATCGGCCTCATCAACGCACAGGCACAGGCTGCTCAGCGTCTTGCCACCACCCAGATCAGCAATTTCAACGATCGCCTGGAGCGGCTGCATGGCGACGAGAGCCGACATGCGCAATCGCTCGATATTCGCATGGGCGTCACGCAAAACGCCGACCGGAGCGAGCGTATGAGAGCCGAGGTGGAAAGACCGGGCAACGATCCCGGCGGTCGCACCATGGGAGGGCCGCAGAAAGAACCAGGCACGGAAGCTGGGAACGCAGTGGAGCCGATAAACGCCATGTTTGGCGACACGGCCTTCTGGACTGGCGGGTTCGTCAATTTCGGGACCAGTGAAGGCGGCAACATCGATCTCGGGCACACCCTCGTCGGCGTCAGCGGCGGCGTCGATCATCGGTTTGCGCCGGACATGGTCGCCGGATTCGGTTTCGGTTACGGTCGCGACAGGACCGACATCGGTTCAAGCGCCACAACCAGCACCGGGCAGGCATTCAGCGCCGCGCTCTATGGCAGCTATCATCCCACACCGTTCTATCTCGACGGTCTGCTGGGGGTGAGCCGTCTCGACTTCGACAGCACGCGCTATGTGACCTCGACTGGCGACTTCGCCACCGGAAGCCGGGATGGTACACAATTCTTTGGATCACTGTCTGCCGGCTATGAACACAGAAACAACGGTCTGATGTTCTCACCCTACGGGAGTATCGAGGGCGCCCATACCCGCCTCGATGGCTTTACCGAGACGGGGGCAGGACCGCATAGCCTGTCCTTCGGTGATCAAACGTTCGATATGCTAGCGGGGGTTATCGGCATGCGCGCCGAACACGCAAATCCGATGGAGTGGGGTGTGCTCAACTCGCGCGGGCGGCTGGAGTACACCCACGACTTTTCTGGATCGAGCCAGGCTAGCATGGGATATTCTGATCTCGGTACCATGCCTTACGCGCTCGAGCTTGACCGTTACATACGCGATTACCTGACGGTCGGGCTTGGCATCGACGCCAAGTTCAACAACGACATGACGCTCAGTTTCGACTATCGCACTGCTTTCGGCTTCGACGGCAATGCGCAGAACCACACATTCGGCGTTCGTATCGGTGGCAACTTCTAGGGCAACGACCTGACGGGCGGCGACGGGCTACGGCGTTAATCAGTTCGGTTTACCCTTGATCCGACTGATCTTGCTGTAATCGCCGCCGCGATTGGTGAGAGCCGACGGTGCGAAAGCTCGCAAGGCATTTGAGAAGGCTCTTCCTTCGAGGCAATCCGCGACGGCGCTTCGGCATAGACGGCAGTCTCGGCGCGGACGACTCGACTACCTGAAGAGTGCCAAAATGTTCTTCGACTCATCGTTGGCGATGTTGAGTGCCTGACTCGCCAACTGTTCCTGGACCGGAGCGCTTTCCAGCGCGCGGAGACATCGTTCATGTCAGGATCGACCAGACGGCCGACGCCTTGATGATAGTTTTCATCATAGCCGCCACGAAATCAGTCTGCGGTTCGACCTGTGATCCAAGTTGAAGCTTCCAGTAATACTGATTTCGAGAAAATTGAAAGTTTGCACGCTCCCGATATTGTCGCTGGATCGGAAGGCCAGCGCTTAATGGAGGCACCAATGGCCGACGATGATGAGCGCCTGCTGGTGGAGCTAAACGCCCAGGCGCAAGCAGCCGACGAGCACCGAGACATTCTCCCAAACCTCCGGGCTCTCGCGCTGGCCCTTGCCGCAAAGTACCGCACCGCTCCCCCGATGAAATTGAACGTCAGGCAAACATGTGGCGCGCGCCGCCTGCACTGGAGAGAATGAGGACTGGTTGCAGGCCTGGGCACGGACCCGGTTCTTCGTGGTCATGGGCCACGCGGCTTACCGTTTGTCCTGCCTGCGGAAATTGTTAGGGGATTCATCCACCTCTCGGCGCGAGGTAAAGGTCACCACTACTATGGCGCTGGATCTGGAAGCGAACGCCCTGCTCTGATCACGCTCTGCCACGAATTGCTCGCATTCTGAGCCTGAAGTGAGCGATGGACAAATCCGGCCTCATCTTCATCGTGCTGCTCTGCATTCTCGTGGGGATCGTGCTTGGCATCATGGCGTTTGAACCGGAATTCGGATCAGAAACAGCGCCGACACCACCAATCACCCGCTAAACTAGGTGGTGCGCCTTCAAGCTAAATCTAAAACGCGAGAACGAGCAGCGAACATCCACAGGACATACCGCATGTCTAAGCTCAATTAGCTCGTCCGGAGTAGGAACAAATTGAGATCAATTCCCATGAAAAAAGGCCGGGGCGAAACCGCACCGACCTTCCTCATCATCGCTTGCCAACCAGTGCCAGTACATCCGTGGTCAAAAGTCTAAAGCGACGAGGCATTTGCGAGCGGCGAATCATTCAGCGCGCTCATAGCAATGCCAACGACGAGTTATATAGGAGGCCAATGTGTTGGAAACAAGTCGCTAACCACCTGGAGGCGTCGCGGATCGCGGAACGGTCGAAATACGACACCTGCCGTATGTCGCCGTCTCCGCAATAGTCCTAGGCCAAAGTCTCCCGCAATCCTTGGCGGGAGGTTCGAACCTAGGAGACTACCGATGAAGATCATGATTACAGCTGTGGCATCCCTCGCTTTTGCCTCAGGCCCGGCGAGTTTTCCCTCTAATCTACGTCCGCAATAAACTGGCTAGTATAGTTTTCCATTCGGCCGTCTCGTCGAAGCCGGCGAACGGGGCGGGCTTTCGAGGAGCGTTCGCCGCGGGCCGCTGGCAAACGGGTGGGCCGAGGCGATCATGGTCCATCTTCATGTTGATGAGGCTCGTCTTCCTTGATGTTCAAAGCGTCAGGGATGGTGATTGCGTCGGGACCGTATTTGGCGTAGGCGCCAAGGAGGGTCTGGCGGCACTGACGGCGAGATTTGGCGAAAAAACGCGCTAGACCTCTTGAACTGGCGCGGCGTCGAAAATAAATTTTTGTCGAGCGCAAAGCGCTTTCCTTGTTGAAAAACAATCAGTTCAGTGAGGTAGAAATGCAAACGAAGATGTTTGATCGACCAGTTTACCTGAGTGAAAGGAAGGACCTAGTCATCGAGATTGCCAACCTGGCCGACGCGATCGACTTCCTTGAGGAGTGGTCCGAAGGAGATCAGGATCTTATCCACGATGCGACCTTGAAGACGTGCTACCTGGCTCACGACGGGCTGAAGCCCATCAGTGTCGCGCGCGATACGCTCTGTGCGTTTGCGAAGAAGAAGGGGATTCTTGTTGAAGCGCCCGCGGTTCTGCCGTGGATGCTCAAGGGAACGTCTGGGGGTGGCCGCGTATCTCCGTGACATGACCATAAAGAGGGGCTGCGATGGCGGCCTCTCTGGTCCCACCGGCACGGATGGGAAAGATTTCTCATGCTGGTTCTTCGTCAGGTTTATGGGCGCGCTTTCGCTACGCGCGAACCGCGACATCCGCGTAATCCGGGTTGAGCTCGACTAGGATACTGCGCAAGATGCTCGCCGAGCGTATGGCGGTGGACGACGCAATGTGAGCCCGACGGCACCTTGGCATGGCCTCAATGCAAGCCCGACGCGCATGGTGTGGCCATCGAGCATGAAGCGGGGTCGGCGCTCATGCCTCGCCTCCCTGCTTGCGGAACAAAAACGGCGCGGTATCAGTTGCCCTCCTGAGGAGGAGTCCATCGTGAGCACGAAACCTACTGAACCAATTCCGATGCCCGGCCCGGCAGGCCTGACGCCCTCGGAGCCCCAGGTTGTTACCGTCCCAGGCCCCAGAGACCCGAAAAGGCCCGAGGAAGTTCCACCAGATACTCCCCCCGATTCGCTGCCCGACCCAGATCGCCCGATTGAGGAGCCGGGACCTGATGATGTCCCGGAAGAAGCGCCCGACATTACCCCAGTACCGGGCGAGGAAATTCCGGCGAAGATGAGCGATTGAACTGATCATGCCAGTATCTCCGCGGTTTGGCAGCGCGGTCAGGGACCGATTGCAGCGGTCACGAAGACGGGTGATCACTGCGGCTGTAGCTTCAGCCGTTGTCCGACATGTTCATGCTAGACTTGAGACAGAAGACTTCGAGTTCGGCTATCGCTTCGCGCAGGGGTCGATGACCGTGATTTGGGTTGCCTCGCGACTCGACGAGTTGCTGGCAGTTCGCCGCGACGGTGGCTGCCGGAAACAGGGGGAATAGAGTTGCCCACGCCGAAGACCTGAACGTTCTTCGAGAACGGGCATCCGTCGGCACTGAGCCGCCGCGTTATCTCCGGAGCAGTCCTTCCGCGCCGACGATTGATCGTCCGTATCGACCCTCAAAAAACGAATCTTCCTAGGTCCGTTTTCCTACATCGCTGGTCACCCCCGTTCTCGTATCGACATCCATCAACATGCACGAGGAGGCGAGACTACGCCGCGGTTCCGCTCCGGTTCCGGTCGGAAGATTATGAAAACCAGGAGACCTGGCTGTGTTCCTTGAGTCCGGCCGGGATGAGCGTGACCGCCCCATACTCATGTGTAGGTCGACTGCTAAAACGCTCCAAACTAGATTCCCTGATGTAGCCCGACCGGCACGTATGAATTGCGAAAACAGGAGCGCATATGTCGAACGCAGAAATCAGCCCCCGAAAAATCATCCAGCAGGAAAGACCGACGCCGGACGAACTGGTTCCGTCACGCTACGCGGTTCAGGTGGGTGAGATCGAAGTGGTGGTTATCAGCGATGGGATGCTGACACCTCCAGCCGAGTCAATGGCCACCAATGCCAACCCAGCCGAACGTGGAGCGTGGCTAGACGAAAGGTTTCTATCGAAGGAAGCCTTTGACTGGGCGTTGAACGCCGTGGTGGTACGTAGCGGCGACCAGACGATTCTCATCGACAGCGGTATCGGCGAAGAGTACCCCGACTTCCCCCGAGCCGGACAGTTTGGCCATCGTCTGGAAGCCGCCGGCGTCGATCTTGAATCCGTGACCGACGTTGTATTGACGCACATGCACTTCGACCATGTTGGCGGGCTGCTCGTCGAAGGCGTGAAAGAGAGGATGCGTGCAGATCTGCGCGTCCATGTGTCCGCGGCAGAAGCCAAATTCTGGAAGTCACCCGATTTCTCGCTTACGGCCATGCCACCGGCACTTGCGGATCTGGCACGCAAGGCGTCGCTCGAGTTCATGGACATGTTCGGCAGTCATTTGCGCACCTTTGATGAGCAGTCCGAGGTGGCGCCGGGGGTGGTTGTCGCACGCACCGGCGGCCACACCCCAGGGCATAGCGTGGTCCGGATCTCGTCTCGCGGCGAACGGCTTATGTTCGGCGGCGACGCCCTATTCCCGGTTTCCTTCGACCATCCTGAGTGGCATAACGGCTTTGAACACGACCCAGAGGAAGCAACCCGCGTCCGGCTCCGTCTTATGAAAGAGCTGGCGGAAACCGGATCTTGGCTGGTGTCGACGCACATGCCGTTCCCGTCGGTCGGTCGTGTGGCAGCCGCCGGCGACCTTTATCGCTGGGTCCCGGCTTGGTGGGACTACTGATCCATACGGCGATTAGGATCCGACCTAAGGCGTTGGGTTTGACTGACCGGTGGATCGTAGGGCGGTATGGCCCTCGATCCACCGGCCAATTGAAACGAGAACATTTGGAGCCTATCCTCCGCGACCCTTCACGCTAAACGGCTGTGCACGAAGGATGAAGGCGACCACGCCGCTTTGCCCCGTAAAGCCGACGCACTCCAAGATTTTCCTGTCGCCCGATCTGTGGTGGCGACTACTCAAACGTGCGGAGAAGCAGGAGACGAGAGTTCACATCAACTCTGGGCCTTTGAGGCGCCTGCTACGCCCCTGCCGGTTTTTAGCATCGGCATCAATGATAGCCGATATCGCTGCATCATTCAGCGAAGGGGGCTTCGGCGATGAGATCGACCGAGGAAGGGACACTGTAACCGGAAACCAGGCGCTCGCCGAAATCCCGGACAAAATTGTCGTAGGTGGTTTCCGGCTGCGTTTTGGCGATGTGGCAAAAACATGCGGTCATTTTTTTCTTCATCCCAAGCCGGGGAAACTCGGCAATGATCGCCCGCACGTCGGACGAGGGAATGAGGCTGTATTTGAGGCCCACAACATCAAAGCAGATTCCTGCCGTGCAAAGTGCGATCTCCGCTTCCTTGTAGAGCCCGATCGAGGGTGTCGAGTTGAGGGCGACGCTGTCCCAGATCAGCTGAGCACGCCGTCCATCGAGTCCGGCTTCCGTCGCGAACTTTCGAGCCAGATCGGCGGCTTCCACTTCGAAACGGCGGGGCCCTGCAAATCGCTCATTCAGGGTGATATCATGCAACAGCGCGCCGACTGCGAGCACCTCGGCGTCGTGCGTTATGTTCTGCAGCTCGGCGATCTTTGCGGCAAACAGCCAGGATCGCATGACGTGATTGAAGAGATAGGGCTCACAAGCCTCCCGCGCATAATCGATCGCTCGGCCGACGAGCGGCGTTCCCGGAACCGAAATGCCGGCGACGATGCGTGCTTCCATGGCAATCATGTCACAACCTCTTCCTGAGTGCTGCAGGGCAAAAAAATTGGGGAGCGCGCGGCGCATCAGCACCGAGCCGCGAAGAACCGCACGCGATCTCCAAGGATGTCCGATCGCATGCGGTCGCTTGATTGGCGGCTAAGGTCAATATTCGGTTAATAGTCCCAGAAAACCGGCACCCAACGAAAGGCGTCGCCGTCAACCGCAACGTGCCCGACCGACGGGAACGGCATATGAGTAGCTACCAGCAGTTCCCCAGTCGCCGCCAGCTCTCGCAAAAGCCGGACCCTAACACGGGCAGCTTCCTCAGGATCGTGCTCGAAGCCGTTAAACCAGTCGGGGTGCTCGAAGCCAACCGCGAACACGGCGTCGCCGGCGAACATCAGCCGGTCGTTCCCGGACGCAACGCGGACCACGCTGTGCCCGGGGGTATGGCCGCCGGTGCGAGAGACGACGACGCCCGGAGCCACCTGGTGTTCCTCATCGAACAGCCGCAGCTGGTCATGGTATTCCTTGGCGAACCGTTTGGCGGCCGCACGAAGTGCATCCGGAAAGCCGGCAGGCATGTTGACATGCGTGAAATCGGGCGCCTCCCAGAACTTAACCTCGGCGGCGGCAACGTGAATGCGCAGGTCCGGACGCAACCGATCCTTGACGCCTTCGACGAGCAGCCCGCCAACGTGGTCCATATGCATGTGGGTCAGTACGACATCGGTCACGGACCCGAGGTCGATGCCGGCACTCTCAAGTCTCTTCACCAATTGCCCGGCCCGCGGCAGGTTCAATTCCGGATCCAGCCCCAGACCGGCGTCGATAAGGATCACCTGCACGCCGCTGCGCACCACCACCGCGTTCAGCGCCCAGTCGAAAGCTTCCTGCGGCAGGAACATATTGTCCAGCCATGCGGCGCGTTCCGTCGGGTCGGCATTGTGTCCCAACATCGCGGTTGGAAGGGGTAGCACTCCATCGCTGATCACCAGCACTTCAATTTCTCCGACCTTCACCGCGTAGCGCGATGGAACCAATTCTTCGGTTGCCGATCGGCCGCCACGTAGGGTGTTATCCAAGCTCATGATTGTCTCCTTCTGCCCCATCGTACGGGGATTTGCTTCTGCCTGCGTCATGATGCGCTCCTGTTCCGCGGGGTTGGAACGTGCCGGGCACGGCCCATGCGGCTGAGTGTATTGGGGGGCATCTGAGCAGTCGATTGGGGTCAAGGGAGAGGATAGGCTACACTAGAGAATAGGATAGGCTGGCTTGTTCGTTTACGAACGCGAGGATTCAGTGTTGCTTGAGCTGGCATTTAAAAGGGCGTCCCGAAAATAGGGCGTGATTGCGATTGATCAAAACAGACGGCCGCGTTGAGCGTGTTGCGCTCCCACGCGAAACTCTGCGACCGGCGATGTAAACAGACATTTGCGCCCCCTCCACCCGGTTGGTTGTTTGATAAGACAGTCGCGATGCCCGGGCGGACGGAGCTATGCCAAAGCGTGGATTCTGATCAAAACTGTCGATCGTCCAGGGCATCGCGAACGGCCGCAAGCAGGGTGTGCCCTGCAAAAGGTTTTCGCAAAAACCCGTCAATGGAGCGTGCGCGGTCCTGATCGGCGATTTCATGGCGCCCCGTGATCAGGAATACCGGCAGTTGCGGGTTCTGCTGCCGGGCAAGATCTCGGAGTTCGAATCCATCAGTACCGGGCATCCCGATATCGGTAATCAACACGTCAACGCCCTTAAGCCCGGAAGCGAGCAACGCCTCGCCCGAGAGGAAGCTGCGGGTTTCGTATCCCGCCGATTCCAGGAGTTCCGCCAATGAAGCAAGCACGCTCGGGTCGTCGTCGACGAGCGCTACCACAGACTTGTTCATACCGTTCCTCCCTATGGCAGGCTATTGGTTCATGGCATCTTCGCCACGTCGAGCGGCAGGGTGAACACGAAATTCGCGCCGCTCGGTTCATTCTTTTCTGCCCATAACTGACCGCCATGCGATTCTACGATCGAGCGGGAAATTGCGAGGCCCATGCCCATTCCCTGATCTTTGGTTGTAAAAAACGGCTCGAAAATCTTGTCGGGGAACTGGACGCCCCGCCCCCTGTCCTTGACCTCAACGCGCACCATATCCCCCGCCCGGAAGGCGCGGATCTGGACAACACGGTCGTTCGAAACGGAAGCCATCGCATCCATGCCGTTGCGCATGAGATTGACCAACACTTGCTGAATCTGCACCCGGTCGAACGCGACGAGCCGGAGACCACTCTCGCCTTCGATATCCATCCTGATGCGTCGCCGACCCGCCTCCTCTGCAAGCAGTTCACGCGCCTGCCTGACGACGGCGCCAAGCTCGGCACTGTCACGCTTATCCGTCGATTGCTTGAAGAGGGCGCGAATGCGGCTGACGACATCTGCTGCGGAATTGGCGCTATGAACTATGCGATCTAGCGTTTTCTGGGCGCGTTCGATATTGGGCGGCTCGGCGGTGAGCCAGCGCTGGCAGGCGCTGGAATAATTCATCACTGCCGAAAGCGGCTGGTTCACCTCATGCGCGATTGAGGCTGATAATTCTGCCAGGCTGGCGGCCTGACTTGAGCGGGCGAGATTTTCCTGGGCACGGCTCAACTCCTCTTGGGTCTGGACCTGATCCTCGATATCCAGGCAGATGCCATTCCACTGAACGATTTCGCCGTCACCATTGCGCATTGCCGAAGCACGGGTCTCCACCCAACGGTACACGCCGTCAAAGCGCCGTAGGCGATGTCGTAGCAAATAGGGCTCGCCGGTCGCCAGCGAATGGGCATACCGTTCCTTCACGGCAGGTAGATCGTGCGGATGGATCACGGCGTCGAGCGTGCCTTCCAGTCGGGATTTTCCGAGACCATCCGTTTCTTCGAGATTGAAACCGAGATATTGGCGGAGCCGCTGGCTGCGATATATCGGCTTGCCATCCGGCAAGGCGCAGTAGACCAACGCGGGCAGCGTTTCGACGAGTTGCTGGAGGTGTTGCTCGCTCTCGCGTAGCGCTTCCTGGGTGGTTATGAGGTCGTGGATGTCGGAGCTCACGCCACACCATTGGACGATCGAGCCCAATTCATCCCGCAGCGGTTCGGCCCGCGTCTCGGTCCAGCGATAGTCACCGCCGACACGGTGTTGACGGTATCTTTGAATATACGGGATGCCTGTCGCGACCGAATGCAGGAAAGCCTCTCGCGCCGCCGCCCTGTCCTCGGGGTGAACGACGCCGAGCGAAGCCGATTGATCCGGCGCGATCATATCTTCGAGCGTGGCCCCAGTGACTTCCGTGAAGGGTTTGTTGACATAGGTCGGAGCTCCGTTGGCCATCGCGCTCCAGATCAGCGCCGGCACGGTATCGATAAGCTGCTGCAGTTGCCGTTCGCGCTCGCGGAGTGCAGCCTCGGTTCTCTTATACACGTCGATGTCCAATGCAGTTCCATACCACCCGGTAATACGACCCTGCCTATCACGCGTCGGGCGGGCTGCAGCCCAGTGCCAGACATAAGCGCCGTTGGCACGCAGGATCCTGCATTCGAAGTTCCAATGCTCGCCTGTCCTGAGCGCGTGTCGTACTGTCTCTCCCATTCTTTCGCTATCGTCGGGATGCGTGCCGCGCTGCCAGCCCTGACGCCCCCCTTCCAGGAAGGATTTGCCATCCAGCAGAAGGTTGAGATCCTCAAGCGTCATCGCGATAGAGGTCTGCACCGCTGGAGTTGCATAGGTAAATTGTCCAGTGACGTCGATCGCCCAAGCGCCGCCATAGAGCTTTTCGACGGCAAGAGCGGCCTGGACCGCATCAGCCGTCTCACCCAACGAGCTCGCGATCATCCAGGACTCGGCCTGGCGTGCCACAGCCGGATCGACTTCGATGCTGATCCCGTATTCCGGCTCCACACGAAACGCAACCCGCTCGTAGCTGCTATCCGCCTGAAGCTGGCGGTAGCTTCTGATCTGGGGGATGCCGTGAAAGAAGGCTCGCGCAGCCGCCTGCTCGTCGATTAGCCTGTCGTGCGGATGTACCGTGTCCATCGACAAAAGGGGGTCCCAAGCGGGTCGACCGGCATGCGGGCTATCGGTGTCTTCGGGGAGGGCGATGTCGCTTAGCGTGCCGTACCATCCGGCGATTGCGCCCTCCCCGTCACGGATCGGCTGCCCGGTGCTGCGCACCCAGCCATAGATTCCGGTCGCACGCAGCGTTCGGTGCTCGACAGTGTATTGCTCGCCCGTCTGCAAGCACCGGCGCCATGCGACAGCGGCTGCATCGTAATCTTCCGGGTGGATGACCCGTCTCCAGTCGAACGTATTCTTATCCGGCTGCGAATTGAGGCTTTCCGGGCTTGCGCCGAAAAAGGCGAGCGCGGCCGGTGTCACATAGATAAGTTTGCCCGCGGCATCGGCGGCCCAGGCATTGCCGGTGATCCGCTCGACCAGCTTCGCCGCCTGTACGGCATCGATATCGGGTGGGCCTTGCGATCCACCACTACTATCCATCCCCGACGTTCCGGCGGAGTTCGACATGCCTCAACCCGACCCCATTGCACTAGGAATTGCCATGGTGCGTCTTAGAGCGAGACAGCACTACGGCCTATTTTATGAGAAAGGTATATGGGAGCTTGCGACAAAAACACCTGTTCCGAAGGATAGGGCGAAGATTCGCAAGGCAATTTTGGCCTTAAACGCGGCTGAGGCGTACCCACTATGAGCGCCGGACAGACGTCCGCCGCTGACGCGGAGGAGCCTAAAAGGCCTGTCTGGAGAGACGCGGGCGGTTGTCAGGTGGCGAGCCCTTCACTCCTCAACGCGGCCTGGACCGAAGGCCGCGCCAGCAGGCGCCTATCGAGCGCAAGCAGCGGCGCCGGGATTTCGACGCCGAAGATCTTGGCCCAGCTCATCATCACGAACAGATAGAAATCGGCCACGCTCGGATGATCGCCGAACAGGTATTCGTCACGCATATGGTCGGCGAGATACTGAAGGCGATAGGTGATGGAGGCGCTAGTTTTGGCGTGTTCCTTCGTGTTGGCACCCAGGAATAAGGATTCGAAGCTCTTGTGGATTTCCGTGGAGAGATAGGCTAGCACCTCGATCAGCCGGGTACGGCCCAACTCGCCGCTGACGTCGAGCGCCGGCAGTTCTCCCGCTAGATAAGCCAACACCGCAACATTTTCGGTGACGACTTCGCCACTGTCGAGCATCAGCGCCGGCACATATCCCTTGGCGGTCACCGCGCGAAAATCATCCCCCGATGCGGTAATCTTCGTTTTCAAATCGACATGTTCGGCTTCGAACTGCACGTTTCCTTCGATCAGGCAGATGTGGCTCGCCAGGCTGCAGGCGCCCGGCGCGTAAAAGAGTTTCACGCCCATGGTCTCGTCCTTCTTTGGTGTGTTCGATGGTTTTCGGCCTGCGGCCGACATTCAGGTGCTGAAGATCGTCCGGATCGACTTCAAGAAAGCGGAGGCGCTCCGTTCGTGTTTTGCCGCTGCCATCGGTAGCTGGCTGTTGTCGCCGGAACATGCGGATAGCATCGCCGCGACCTCCTCGGCTATCGCCGGACGGTCGGCGATCAGGCGCGCGAAACTCTTCTGGTCGATCTCGTAGGCGGCGATCCGCGTCAGCGCTTGCAGCGTGTAAGCTTCGTGCATTCCCGCGAGGAGCCCGGTTTCACCAAAGAAGTCGCCCGCCGAAAGGCGCCGGTGTTCCTGCTGGTCATGCTGCATCGATACGACGCCGGTGCGGATAATCGTCATCGAGGGCAGCGACTGTCCCTGGGAGACGATGACATCCCCCTTGCGATATTCACGCTCTATGCCCGATTGGGCCAATTTTTCTCTTTCGGGTCGCGTCAGTCCGGAGAAGATTGGATTTTCATCGATGACCTCCTGCAGCGTCACATCAGGTGGCCTGGCTGTTTCATTCGACGGGGTTCCATTGATGGTGGCCATCGCCGAGGGCGGCATCGCAAGCTGGATACCGGCGGATCGGCAATGTCGGTAGAAGCGGTCGATCACCTCGTTTTGCGCCTTCATCCTCAGCATCGGATTGCTCACCCGGAAAAACAGATGAATTTCCAGCGCGGTTGCATCCACGCCGCTCAGCGAAACCAAGGGCGGCGGCTCCCGCATGATGGAATTGCAGCCCGCCAGAACCGTCAGCATGGCCTCCTCGATAAACGAAGGAGCGTGTGTCGGTACCACCCGTACCGTCTTCTTGAGAAGATGCGTCTCATCCGGCCGGCTGACATTATACCAATCGTCACTGAGTCTGACTCTCATGATTCCCAAAAGCCGACGAATCTGAATCGATGGCGCAAACAGGAGGTTTGCGATGGGTTCGGCGATTTCGTTGCGGTCAGAGTATGATGGGGATGGGTTGCGGCGTCTGGCTCGGCAGACACGAGATGCCGACCAAGCTCGGCGTCTTCTCGCCCTCGCATCGATCTATGATGGCGGCTCTCGCGCAAATGCTGCTCGGATCGGCAGCGTGACAGTTCAGATCGTGCGCGACTGGGTGGTTCGCTTCAACGCACGCGGTCCCGACGGGCTGGTCAACGGGAAGGCTCCGGGCAAGCCGTCACTGTTGAACGAAGATCAGCGCACAGCCCTGGCACAAGCCATCGAGCGCGGCCCCACGCCTTATCTCGACGGCGTCGTTCGCTGGCGTCTGTGTGATCTGGCCCAGTGGATTTGGGAAGAGTTCCGGGTCTCGGTGAGTGAAGAGACCTTGGGTCGCGAAGTGCGATCAATGGGCTACCGCAAGCTCTCGGCTCGCCCGAGGCATCATGCGCAGGATGCCGAGGCGGCTGAGGCATTTAAAAAAACTTCCCCACCACTGTGGCAGAAATCGCCGCCGGTCCCGCCAAGGGCAAAGTGATCGAAATCTGGTTCCAGGACGAGGCCCGTATCGGGCAGAAGAACAAGATCACCCGCCGCTGGGCCAAGCGTGGATCAAGGCCATCTGCGCCGCACGACCAGCGCACCCGCTCGGCCTATATCTTCGGCGCGATCTGCCCCCAGCACGGCAAGGCCGCCGCCCTCGTCATGCCCTGGTGCGATACTCATGCCATGAACCAGCATCTGATTGAAATCGCCAGAAACGTCACTGAGGATGGGCACGCCATTCTCATCATGGACCAGGCGGGATGGCACATGTCCAACAACCTGGCCGTCCCAGAAAACATCACCATCCTGCCTTTGCCGCCGAAATCGCCGGAACTGAATCCCGTCGAAAACATCTGGCAGTTCATGAGGGATAACTGGCTATCCAACCGCGTCTTCAAGTCCTACGAGGATATCGTCGACCACTGCTGCTACGCTTGGCGAACACTACAGGAGCGGCCATGGAAAATCATGTCAATTGGCCGACGGCAATGGGCGCAAGGGTTCTGATCAATGACGGTTGGTATTAGTCAGCTTTAGCTTCGCAAGGACGCTGTTGGGCAGGACCACGATATTGTTGGCGCCCGTTAAAATCTGCGTCGAGCGCCAGGTACTTGCAATGACGCGTCCTTCCGTGCCGTCCTCAAGGAGGATCCAGTCGCCCAGCACATAGGTGTGCCCGAGATTGAGAGCGACACCGGAAAATACGTCGCCGAGTGTGTTCTGAAGAGCAAGGCCGAGCGCAATGGCTATGACGCCGGAAGTCGCAATCAGCGTTCCAACAGGGGCGCCGAAAACGAAAGCGAGGGCGGCGAGCGTGACGCACATGTAAACCGCGCCGACGACGATATCCTGCAGCAAACGGGCCTCGCGTGGCCTACCTTCCAGAACCAGATAGATCCGCACGAACCCGATGACGGCCCAAGAGAGATGGAGCCACCACAGCAACTGGGCGAAGACGATGAAAGCCGCCTGCTCGTCGCCAATACCCAGGCCTTGCGATTGACCAAGCGGAATATCTGCGAGAACGATGACGGAAGTCATGGCCGTAAAGAAGATGATCTGCACCACAAGCCGCAGATTGGAGCGCGTCGGACCGATGAATTTCCACACGGCTATTCCGGTCAGGCCAAGAATAATCAGCCATGCCAGCGGCGCAGCGGCGATTTCAATCAGATATGCTTGAAACATGACGATCGTCCCAAGATCCGGCGATTAGTAACCAATGCCAGCGATGTAGTTCGCCAACATATGTTCCTGCAGTTGTTCCTGCTCGAAGAGCACTCTCAGCGCGTCGCGGATATCCAGGACACCGAGCGGTTTCGCATCGTTGCCGAGGACCGGCATGTTCTGGATGCGGTTTTCCATCATGACCTGCCATGCGGCCTGCAATTCGTCGCCCGGGCTGCAGGAAATGATGTTGCGACTCATCAGCGAATGAGATCGGATTTGCTGAGCACCCCCGCCGCCTTGCCGCCTTCCTCGCTGACGACGGCCAATTCGATCCCCGGATTGGAAAGCGTCAGGGCAGCAGCCTGCAGCGTCGCGGCGACATCGATCAACATCAGCCGACGTCATGGGATAGAGTTTTTCAATGCGCATGGATTCCTCCTGACAGCGCTCGTCGGCACAGCCGGGTATCTCGGTGTTGGTTAGAATCGCTATGGCGCCGGCCACCGGTGCCATAGCGTTGTCGATGCCAGACAAGGGCTGCGGTTAGGGTCGGTGAGCAGAGGTCTGCCGGGACGGCGAACCCAAATGGAATATGCGCGGGCGCTTACTTCTTCTGGGCGGCGGGGGACTGTAGCCAATCCTCGAAGTGGATCGCGCCGAGGCGGGCGCTGTCGTCCGGAACCAGTGTCCGGTCATTGATCTCGATCTCGAAATAACAGGCGTTAGGGTCAGCGACGAGGGTGCGCGGATCGTTGGTAGCCTTGAGGTAACGCGCGATGAACTCGTTCATAGGGGCTAGCTCCGGACCGGCGATCTCGATTACGCCGTTTACCGGCTCGGCCAGAGCGGCATCGGCCATGGCATCGGCGACATTGTCTGCTGCTATCGGCTGGAAAGCGCCCGTGGGCGCGCGAACATTCGTTCCCTCGGTCGCCGATTGAGCGATGGCCCCCACGAACTCGAAGAACTGCGTCGCGTGGACGATCGTGTAGGGAATGCCGGAATTCCGGATGTGCTCCTCCTGGCGCAGCTTGGCGCGGAAATACCCCATCGCCTGCATGCGGTCGGTACCGACGACCGACAGCGCTACGTGATGGCGAACGCCTGCAGTCTTTTCTGCAGCGAAGAGGTTGCGGCCGGCCGCTTCGAAGAATTCCATGGCGACCTTTTCTTCGAAGCTTGGCGAGTTCGCCAGGTCGATCACGACCTGCGCACCGGCCAACGCTTCGACGAGGCCTTCTCCGGTAACTGTGTTTACACCCGAATTCGGAGAGGCAGCCAACACCTCGTGGCCACGCTTGCGAAGCCGTTCAACGGTCTTCGAACCAATGAGGCCTGTGCCTCCGATGACGACGATTTTCATGTTCAATCTCCTGGTTTAGCTTGATGTCGGGTTTGCGGGTTGCTCGCCGGCGTTACTTCGCGGAGGCTGCTTCCTCGATAGCGAGGCGATGGATGCGAGACCGTCAGGGCATGTGACCCGCCCTGAATGCTAAGGGTCTTCAAGGTAAGCGCACACTTCGCCATAAATCTCATTGCCGCCGGCGGGATGTTGCGATCTGCGGAACCGCAAATTGCGTGGAAGGCAGCGTCTTCACGAGGCGACGCCCGACGGTTCGGCGACCTGTGCCACGGGACGTTGAGGAACTGCCATCAGCCGCGCCGCGCATTCGGGCACATCGGCGGCAAACTGATCGTGGAACCGGTCCGGCCGAATGTAGAGATCTTGCCGCCCTCCGGCAGCGTAGTCGTCGTTAACGCGTCGGCCAGCGTGCTGCCGGGAAATTCTCCCGAAAGGCTTACGCTGGATTCACCTGCCTCCGGAGCGACGGCGGCGAGGTCGACCGAGGCCGTCACGTTCGCATTTCCGCTGGCTGTTTCGGTGTTGACCGCCAGTGCACCGATCACGTCGTTCGCGCTCGACTCCGCAAACGCGCCATGCACCAGCACGATCGTCGGCTTGTCCTGGGAATCGGCTGCTTGTGCGAACGCGGTAGCTATGGTGCCCACCGCTGCGGCGAGCGCGAGAGCTTTGATGATATCGCGCATCTTACGTCTCCAGTTAGAGCCTTTTCGGCCGGTCAGGAGAATGCATCACGGCGGCCCGCCGGCCTATCGAACACATGCATCGGCCATCTAGTCCCAGAGTACAGGTATGATAGATCGGGTGATTAGGATGCGCCCTGACTGAGTTCACCGCAATCGCAGTTCGTTAAGAGCAACGGCTTCAGCTCATGATCGGCTGCACAAAGTTTTGTAGCGAATTCGCAGTCTTCACGTATCTGGCGAAACAGTGAAGTACGACATCGCGCGGCGCTGTGCGCCGCGACTAAACATTTTTTTAAGAAATGAGAATGGACGTAAAGCGGCGCGACGCCGCCGCCGTAAGCTCACGCTTGCGGCTTCTCGCGCAGGCTGGAAGGCAGTGAATCCCATGCACGGATGAGTTCTCCGACGGAAATAGTTCGCATCTTGCGCATCATATTGCTGCGGTGGAGCTTCACGGTGATCTCGCTGATGCCGAGTTCGAAAGCGATCTGCTTGTTGAGGCGCCCGCGCGCCACTTCTCGAAGAACTTGCCGCTCGCGTGGGGTAAGGGTCGCAAATCGGGTGGAATGCTGGTGGATGTTTTCTGCCTGTGCCCTTTGCTCCACGTCCCGCCGAATACCGGCAATCACGGCGTCGAGCAGCGTCTGGTCGCGCACGGGTTTCGTCAGGAAATCGACGGCCCCGGCTTTCATGGCCTGCACGGTCATCGGTATGTCCCCGTATCCCGTGAGGAAGATGATGGGTTTCGTTACCCCACGCGTCGAGAGTTGGTGCTGCAGATCGAGGCCACTCGCGCCCGGCATGCGGACGTCGAGCACCAGACACCCGGGCCGGTCGGGAAGGCCGGCGCTCATCAGTTCGCGGGGCGAAGGGAAACAGGCGACGTCGAGGCCGACCGATTCCATGAGTTCCTGCAGGGAGTTGCGAACATTTTCGTCATCATCGACTACAAGAACCAGCGGACTATCCGCAACGACAGCTGGGGTGCCCATCTCATCAACTCCGGCAGATTGTAGGCGCTACCATGCGCAGCGCGCTAACCTTGCCGCACTGCGACCGAATACGCGCCGACGAGTGAAGGGTGCCGTTGCCGGCCAAGATGAATATATCCTTCATCACTCTAAATCCTCATCTGCCCGAGCCGGCCGCATCTCTGCCAGCCCCGGCTGCAATTGCCAGCCGCAACCCATGTCCGCTTTTCCAGCCCGTCAGGACAATGCTCCGTCTTCTATTGCACCGCTTCGGGTTCGGCCCTTCGTCCTGTCGGCAAGCCATTTACGGACTTCGTCAGAAAATTCCGGCGGCGCCTTGCGGCTTAAGTCGCCGGCAATGTCGGCCAACGTCTCGCTTCCAAGAGAATCCCGCATGGCCTTTTCCGCGCGCAACATCACCGCGTGGATTGCGCATACGCCTTTCGTTGCCCATGACGGCGGCCGCTCCCGATATACGGCGCAGCGACCACGGATCTCCTGACAGTCGAATAAGGGCTTCCTACCTTCGATCGCATCAACAACCTCCAGAACCGTGATATTTCCAGGCTGCTTTGCGAGCAGATATCCCCCTTTGATACCCTCGGAAGCGGATACGATCCCCGCTTTTTCCAGCTTCGGAAATATCTTCGCCAGAAAACTAGGGGAAATTCCCTGAAAATCCGCCAGGTCGCGGTTGCTCAGCGGCGTTCCGGGCGAACTTGCCAACCACAGGAGACAATGCAGCCCGTATTCCACACCTGCCGTCATATGCGCCATAACGCGGACTATAATTGTCCGCGTTATGGCTGGCAAGCACTAATTTGAACCGCCGGCGAAGCGGTACTGTCGCGGTACAAAATCAGCGACCGCCGGAGACAGGAACGTCTCTCAATTCCGCTAAAGCAATCATCGGAGTTCGGCAATTGGCAGATTTGGGTGAGTTGCGATTGGGCATGCCGCACATCCTGACACCGATGGATTTTCGCGAACGTGACTGGTTGAGCCGTGCTCTTACGGCAAAGCCGCCACCCTTCCGGATGGCGGCCTTTGATCACCAGCAATTTGCAAAGATTACTGTGCAGCCTCTTCGATTAGGTCCGCGACTGCCTTGGGCTGCGACACCATCACCACATGGGATGCACCATTGATAACGACAGTGTGCTTTGAGCCTGCCCGTTCGGCCATGAAGCCGAGTGCCTTCGCAGGGATGTTCTTGTCGCCATCCCCATAGATGAAGTAGGAGGGCAGCGTCTTCCAGGCCGGCGAACCGCACTTTTCCGTCAAGGCGGCTTCGGTGATCGGGCGCTGGCCGGCGGCCATCAATGCCGCATCCTCAATCGAAACGTCGTGGGCGAACTGGTCATGAAACTTCGCCTGGTCGATGGAAAGATCGACGCCGCGATCTGCCAGCTTGACCGGAGCGGCGAGCGCTTGGCCAAGCGTTCCGCCCGGGAACTTACCGGCGAGATCGGCAGCTGCTTCCCCTGCTTCCGGAGCAAACGCTGCCACATAGACCAGCGACTTGACATTGTCCTTGCCATTGGCAGCGGTCGAGATCACCTGGCCTCCGTAGGAATGCCCGACCAAGACGACAGATCCTTTGATGCTCGAGATGATGTCGGAAACATAGGCCGCATCGCCGGCGACACTGCGCAGGGGATTGGCCGCGGCAACGACTGTGTAACCGTCCTTCTGAAGGATCTTCGTCACACCATTCCAGCTGGAGGAGTCGGCGAAAGCGCCGTGGACGAGAACGACAGTGGGCTTTGCAGGCTGGGCGAGTGCACTGCCGGAAAGGAGGGCGGCGGCAAAGGCAACGGTGGCGGCGAGTTTGAACATGACGACTTCCTTCGTGGTTCGGATCTCGGTTTAGGTTTTATTTATTTGTGTGCAATTCATTTGTGTCCAATCTATTATGCTGCCGAAACGTGGTTGTCAACCGCTTGCAAATAAATCGTGCACGATTTATTTGTTTGGAAAGGAGATCGCCATGACGAAGCCAGACGACCATCCCGGGGTCGCCGGAATGCTCTGCTTTTCCCTCTATTCCGCAAGCCACGCATTCACCCAGCTTTACCGGCCGTTGCTGGACAAGCTGAGCCTGACGTACCCGCAGTACTTGGTCATGGTGTCGCTCTGGAAACGCGACGGGCAGAACGTCAAGGAGCTGGGTAACAATCTCTTCCTTGATTCCAGCACGCTTACGCCGTTGCTCAAGCGCCTGAACATTGCCGGGTTCATTACGAGAACGCGCAACCCCCAGGACGAACGCGAGGTGCTTCTGCACCTGACGGAGAAAGGCCGCGCCCTGCAGGGGCAGGCCGATCATGTCATGCATTGCATCGGCGATGCGGTTGCGCTGGACGCGAAGGCCCTAGATACCCTCCGCGAAACGATCGACGATCTACGCAACAGGCTTCAGGCAGGGGCGGGATAGTTCGAAAACCTGCTCACAGCGACAGGCCGAGAAGCTACCTCGAAGGGGGACGCAGAGCGTGCACGCGCCCCGATCCCATCGTCGGTCCGTTTCGATGAACCTTCCAGCCGCATTGTCGTGGATTTCACAAACGGCGCAGCTTTCATGGTGCCTGCCCGATCGATACAAGGCCTGGAGAATGCAACGCCTGCCCAGTTGGCGGAAGTCGAGCTTTTGGGCGAAACTGGCTTGCATTGGGAAACCTTAGACGTGGATTTCACCATCCTCGGTTTAATGAAGGGCATATTCGGAACTGCGAAGTTCATGGAGGCTCAGCGCCGAGGAGGGCAATCTCGGTCTGCCGCGAAGATCGAGGCAAGTCGAGCCAACGGCGCGAAGGGCGGACGTCCCCGGAAGATCAGCTAGCTGGCCAATCGCCGCAGGGCGCTGAAGTCGATCCATTTCGAAGCAAAAAATGAGAACATCGGATGTACAAGGAGGTCGCCTTCGGCGGAAGCAGGGCGTTTCTGTCCCGTACTGACTTTATCGTCTTCTTAGCAGCCTTAACCCTAATCGCACCTGTACTCAGGCAGAGCGAGAAAAACGATCCTGGCCACTTGCTGTGATGCCGACAGACAGCGTGCCGTCATCACGTAGCTGCTGAAAACCCTCTGGCGTTTGTAAGTGCGATGTAAAACAGGCATCTTTCTGTCGCGTAGAGTTGTATCGATCGATGCTATTTCACGCTCAATGCTTGAGGATCTGGCTAAGAAACAGCTTCGTACGTTCATGCTGAGGGTTAGTGAAGAACTCTTCCGGCCTCCCCTCTTCGACGATCTGGCCCGAATTCATAAAGATCACCCGGTCAGCAACAGCTCGGGCAAACCCCATTTCATGGGTAACGCAGACCATCGTCATGCCGTCCCGGGCAAGACTTGTCATTGTGTCGAGAACCTCCGAAACCATTTCAGGATCGAGTGCGGAGGTCGGCTCGTCGAACAGCATCACCGCCGGTTGCATGCAAAGCGAGCGTGCGATTGCCACGCGCTGCTGCTGGCCGCCGGAAAGCTGCACAGGGTACTTGTTGGCCTGTTCGGGGATACGCACCCGCTCCAGAAACGTCAACGCCCGCGCCCGCGCCTCTGCCGCCGGAACACCGTTGATCCACATCGGCCCAACCATGCAGTTCATCAGCACAGTCATGTGGGGGAAGAGATTGAAGTGCTGGAACACCATGCCGACATTGCGCCGCACTTCGGAGACATTGCGCATCTTGCTGTGCAGGCTGATACCGTTGACGACGATCTCACCCTCCTGGTGTGCCTCAAGGCGGTTGAAACAGCGGATGAGGGTCGACTTGCCGGAGCCGGAAGGGCCGCAGACGACGATGCGCTCGCCCTTGCGGACCGTCAGGTTGATATGCGTCAGGACCTGAAAGGCACCGTACCATTTGGAAACGTTCCTGACGTCGATGATAGTCTCAGCACTCATCGGACCTTGCTCCTGGCGTAATGACGTTCGATGCGGGACTGGATGAGTTCGAGGCAGATGGACATGATCCAGTAAAGCATCGCGGCGGATATGAGCATTTCCATGTGCTGGAAGCTCTTTTGCCCCAGCGTGCGGGCGAGGAACATAAGTTCCCAGACACCGATGACGGAGACGAGCGAACTGTCCTTCAACATAGAGATGAACTGGTTGCCGGTCGGCGGAATGATGACGGGCAGCGCCTGCGGCAGGATGACCTTGCGCATGGTAAGCCCGAAGCCAAAGCCGATGGAACGCGAGGCTTCCCACTGGCCGCGGTCGATGCTTTGAATGCCCGATCGAAAGATTTCGGTCATGTAAGCGCCGTAACAGAGCGAAAGCGCCAGGATGCCAGCTGGAACCGCATCGATGATGATGCCGAGTTGGGGTAGACCCAGATAGATCAGATAGACCTGCATCAGAAGCGGCAATCCGCGGAAGAATGATGTGTAGAAGCTTGCGATCGCATAGGCGAAACCGTTGGTCGAAAGTTTCGCAACCGCGCCAAGGATTGCGATGAGCGAGGCAATCACGATCGAAACGGCCGAGACATAGACGGTCGTCACAAGGCCTTGCGCGATCAGGAAAGGCAGCTTCTCCTCGATAAAGGGCAGGCTTAGGTGGAAGGTCTGGAAGAAGGCGAGAAACAGCACCAGAAGCTCCATCCAGACGATGGCGATCTGCAGCCTGAGACTGGCGAAGCCGATGAGCACGATGTTCAGGCAGAAGAGCGCCGCCACGACGAGAGCAATGGCGAAACGTCCGTAGAAGCCGCTCTCCAGCGGCTCGCCTATCACCGGGCGCATCAGTTCGCCCATCGTTGTCCCGGTCAGATTGAAAGCCATGAAGACGACCAGGACGGCTGCGAAAACCGACGCCACGAACGAAGGCTTGTGGACGAGAATTTCGGAGTCAACGGTATCCGGATAGAGCATGTTAGTCCCTCTGGACAAAAAGGCGATCCGGACCAACCCGGACCGCCAGACGTAGACAAGCCTACTTCACGACCGTGTAGTCGACGCCGTACCACTTTTCCGAGAGCTTGCTCAGCGTGCCGTCGGTCTGCATCGACTTGATCGCTTCGGCGATCTTGTCGTTCAGCTCCTTGTCACCGTGCTCGATGGCAACGGCCAATGGCTCATAGAAGACCGGATCGCCGACCTGCTTGATCGGATATCCGGCCTTGATGGCATCGCGAATACTCGGCAGCGACGACACCACCGCATCGACGCGAACGCCGTCGCCGAGGCGCAGGTCGTCGAAGGCCGTTGTCGAGTTGGCGTATGACTTCACTTCCTTCGGCTTGAACGCGTATTCGAAGGCGGGAGCCCCAGCGGCATCTAGCGTCAGTTCCTGCTTCGCGTAGGCTTCGAAGGTCGACGTTGCCGTCGTTCCGACGACCTTGCCGTCCAGGTCGATCAACGTGACGGCGAGACTATCGTTGTGCACAGCGACCGCCGCCGGCGTGTAGTAGTAGACGGCCGGGAAGTCGAATATCTTGGCCCGTTCCTTGGTCGGCGTCATCGAGCCCACATGCATGTCCCAGCGGCCCTGCCAGTTGCCGGCGGTGATGATATCCCAGCCTGGGGTGACGAACTCGACGCCGACACCGAGGCGCTTGCCGATTTCCTTGGCAACATCGATGTCGAAACCGTCCATCTCGTTTTTGTCGTTCATGAAGGACTGCGGCGCCCAGCTGGCGTCGGTTGCAACCTTCAAGGTCTTTGCGTCGAGCACGCGCTCGAGCAAGGCGCCGGCATTGGCCGGAAGCGCCGTGAATGATATGGCCATAGATGCGGCCGCCGCTGTCAATCTGGCGAAAGTGTTCATTCGGTCGTTCCCTCTTGTCGTTCTGGTTTGGGCAGGGTCCTCTTCCTGCCATAGGGGTGATCTTGAGTTCTCAAACGCCCTTCTGTCTTCCGGCGATACGAGGCAGCGCGGAGCCGCCCTTTCCTAATAACCGTGGAAGTCAGCGCTCTTCTTTCTTGTCCATCTCGTCACGCACAGTCCGCGCGATCCGGAAGGTTTCGACGCCCGCGGGAATGCCGCAATAAATCGCGATCTGGACGAGTGCCGCACGAAGTTCCTCGTCGGTCAGGCCATTGCGGATCGCGCCGCGGAAATGGATGGCGAATTCATGCATGCGGTTGAGAGCCGCCAGCATACCGAGGTTGAGCAGGCTGCGCTGCTTGAGATCGAGCCCCTCGTCCGTCCAGGCTGTCCCCCAGCAATACTCATTCAAAAGATCCTGGAAGGGACGCGAGAAGGCGTCGCTGTTGCCGATTGCCCGATCGACATAGTCGTCGCCGAGCACCCTACGCCTCACGGCCTCGCCCTTCGCCTGCAGCGCTTCATCCATCGACTTTGTCCCCCTGTCTCAGAAAATCGGCCATCAACGTCGCTACGAGCTCCGGCGCTTCGACAAGAATGGAATGGCGCAGGCCCGGCAGTATCCGGAGTGCGGACCCGGGGATGCGCTCGTGCATGTACCGGGCCATCCGAGGATTGGAGCCTGCATCGTCCTCACCGGTTGCGATCAGCGTCGGGCAACGGATCTGGTCAAGGAAGCCGCCGAAATCCGTCTCGGCGAGCACCCGGTAAGCGGCGACATAACAATCCGGATCGTTTTCGGCATCGCGTGATCGTAGCCTCGCGATGATCTCGGGATTGCGCTCCTGGAAGTCTTCGGTCAGCCAGCGCGACAGCGACGCGTTGTGGTGATCAGCGGGCGTGCCCGCCCTGAGTGCCGCCAGGCGTTCAAGCACGCGCTCCCGTTCCGCCGACGTTCGTCCGGCAACCGTCGAAAGCAGCGTAAGCCGGCGCAGTCGGCCGAGATGGGTCAAGGCAAGACGCTGGGCGATGAGCCCGCCGAGTGAGAAGCCCGCGAGATTGAAGGTGGAGAAGCCCGCCTGATCGGCCAGAGCCAACGTCTCATTGACGAAGTCGTCGATCTCGTATCGCCCCTTGACCCGGCTTGACTGGCCGTGGCCACGCAAATCGAAAGTCAGGATCGTAAAGCGATCCTTCAGCCGTTCGACTACCCCCGACCACGCCTCCAGATAAGATCCGACGCCGTGAATGCAGATGAGCGGCTCGCCCTCACCGTCGATACGGTAATTGAGCGTAACCTCTCCGATGGTATGGCGTTGGGTCCCCGCCATCGTCAGCGCCCCACCGCGACGTGCTTCTGCTCGTTCTCGCGCGCCGCAAAGAACGGCATGATTTCCGAGATGAACAACTCCAGCGTCCGCTTCTGCAACTCGAACGGCAGGTTGAAGGTCAGGCCAAGACAATATTGGTCGACGCCAGCCGCTTCATAGGCCAGCAGCTTCTCAATCGCTTCGTCCGGTGTCCCAAACATCAGGTTTTTGCGGATGTTTTCCGGATTGTAGTTATCCTTGCCCTTGACCGCTTCATAAGGCACGGCTTCCGGAAAGCCGTCGCGCACCGCGCCGATATTCTGCATGAGGTTTTCGAAGGCGCGGCCGTAGTCCATGCTGTGCTTGACGGCGAGTTCCCCACCATCCGGCCTGTCGTAGACGCAGGTGCGGCGCTGCATCATGAAGCGCGGTCGCGGAACTTCCGGGTGATCAGCGACCGCTTTGTGAAACTTGTCAGAAAGCACCTGGATTTCAGCAGCCGGCGCAGAGAGCGGCGTCGACAGAATGCTGGCACCGTTCGCAATCGCCCAGTCGAATGTCCCGGGATCGCGCGCCGCAACCCAGATCGGCGGATGCGGCTGCTGTAGCGGCTTGGGCACGGCCGCCGTCCGAGGGAATTTCCAGTAGTGCCCTTCATGCGCGTAGTCGCCGGACCACAACTTCTTTACGGCCGGGACGATCTCCTTCATGTAGGCGACGCCTTCTTGCTGCGGCATACCGCCGGCCATGCGATCGAACTCATACTGGTAGGAACCGCGCGCAATGCCGAATTCCAGGCGGCCATTGGTCAGATGGTCGCAAAGCGCCGACTCGCCCGCCAGCCGGATCGGGTTCCAATAGGGTGCAACCAGCGTGGATGTGCCTAGCCGAATCCGATCCGTGTGCTGTGCGAGCCAGACGAGCGTCTGGAACGGGTTCGGAGAAATCGTGCATTCAAGCGTATGATGCTCGGCGGTCCACAGCGCCTCGAAACCGCCTTCATCGGCAACTCGCGCGAGCTGAAGCAGGTTGCTCTTCACCCGCTCCATCGGTACGTCCGGAGAGAAGCGTTCCATCGTGAGGGAAACTGCGAACTTCATGGTTTTCTGCCTTTCGTGTGCCGGTGCGTTTGTCGTTACTTCAAGCGAATGACGAAGGGGTCCTGCATCGCGCCGGAGTAATCGACGATGACGTTCTTCAGCCGCGAGAACTCGTGCATGACCTCGAAGCCGCCACGCCGGCCGTAGCCGCTTTCCTTGAAGCCGCCATTGGCGGACATGAAGGAGGCGGATCGATAAGTGTTGATCCACACCGTGCCGGCGTCGATCCGATTGGCGAAGCGCAGCGCCCGATCGATGTCCTTGGTCCAGATGCCAGAGGCGAGGCCATAGCGCGTGTCGTTGGCGAGTTGGATCATCTCCTCCTCGTCGCGGAACGGCATGACCCCGACCACAGGGCCGAAGAGTTCGTCGCGCATGAAGGTCATGTCGTTCTGCGCGTCGATCATGACGGTCGGCTCGAAGTACCAGCCTCCTTCAGCAAGTCCTTCTCGCTGGGGTCGGCGGCCGCCTGTGGCGATCTTCGCGCCTTCCCTGACGCCGGATGCGACGTAGCCCTCCACTTTCGTAAGTTGGTCGGCGAGCGCGAGCGGGCCGATATCCGTGTCGTCGGCCGTCGGCAGGCCGACGCAGATCTGCTCGGTCCTGGCGACGAGCGCGTCGATGAACCTGGCGTAGGCACCCGCCTCGACAAAGCAGCGTGAGCCTGCCACGCAGGTCTGGCCGGCAGCCGCGAAGACGCCGGAGACGACGCCATTTACGGCATGTTCGATATCGACATCCCCGAAGACCACATGGGGCGACTTACCACCAAGCTCCATTGAGCAGGGAATGAGGTTCTCAGCTGCATTGCCCGCGATCCGTCGACCGGTGGCTGTGCTGCCCGTAAAGACATATTTCGCGACACCGGGGTGGCGCGTCAGCGCCTCCCCGGCGCTTTTTCCCGTACCCGTTACCACATTGACGACGCCGGCTGGAAAACCCGCCTCGTGGATCAGCTCGGCAAGCGCCAGCGTGGAAGCAGTTGCATGTTCCGAAGGCTTGATGACGACCGTGTTGCCGATCGCCAGGCATGGCGCCAGCGTGCCGGTCAGCAACATCAGCGGCGAATTCCACGGCGTGATCATTCCGATGACGCCCAAGGGTTCGCGAAGATTAAAGTTCAAGGTGTCGAGCCGGTTGATCGGGATCGTCTCGCCCTGCAGCTTGTCGGCCATGCCGGCGAAGTAGTGGTAGCTGTCTGGCATGGCGCGCATCTGCGCCGTGGTTTCCTTGAGCAGCTTGCCGTTGTCGCGGGTCTCGATTGCTGCAAGCGCATCGGCATTCTGACGCACGAGCTCGGCGAGACGGCGCATCAACCCGCCGCGGTCGGTCTGTGTCATGCGCCGCCACGCCGGGTTGCGAAAGGCGGTGCTGGCGGCCGCAACGGCGGCGTCGACATCGTCCGCATCGCCATCGGCAAATTCGTACCAGGGCTTGCCCGTCGTCGGGTCATAGCTTTGGATATACGTGCCGTTTCTGGGCTTCACGAACTGCCCATCGATGAACACGAGCTGGCGCGATCCTTCGATGGAGGTGACTGTCGTCTTCATATCACTGTCCTTGGTCTTGGGAGGCTTGAAGCCAGGCACGGGCCTCGCCGTCGATCATCGCGACGCGACCGCCGTCATCGGAATCCATGTAGATGCCGAAGCGCCCCGCCTGCCGCTCGCGCACATAGCGCCGCAGCATGGAACGCAGTTCATGGGTGGCGATCGCGTCATAGGGCAAATCGTCGATCGGGAAAAAGCGAAGATCACCAGGCAGGCTGCTCCCCTCGCCGGCCAGGCGGGCGCGGTAAACAAGATAACCCGGATCGCTGTCGGCAACGTCGAATACGGAATAGAGAAACGTTTCTTCCGGTACGAGGCGAAGCGCATCGCCGCCGTCGACGACGAGCTGGCTATCCGCCTTTCGACGCCGTGCCGATGGCAGCACCCAGCTGCCCTTGCCGTCCGAGCGCAGCAGCAGACGATCGCCAGCTTCGATGAGATAGCCGATGATCATGCCATGAGAAGCAAGCCAGCCATTCGGCAGCGGATCCTTCACGCTGGCGTAGCGCCCCCTGCAGAAGCCAAGCGGCGCAGTCGGGCTGGTGCCGAAGGCGCGAACCTCACCGATCAAGATCGCATGGTCGCCGGCGTCAACCGTGTTTGAGGTGGTGCAGTCGAACCAGGTCAAACTGTCTGTCAGCACCGGCGCACCCGTGTGGATGTGGTCATGTGTCACCGATTGGAACTTGTCCTGCGACTTTGAGGCGAAGATCCCGGAAACATCGACCTGTCCCTCATGCAGAACGTTGACGGCAAAGCATCCGGCTCTGGTGAAGGCGTGGTAGCTCGATGCCGACTTCGCCACGCAGACGAGCAGCAAAGGCGGGTCCAACGAAACGGAGGTAAAGGAGTTTGCGGTCATGCCGCGCGGCGTGCCGTCCTCGTCACGCGTCGTGATCACGGTAACACCGGTCACGAACGTGCCGAAGGCGCGACGCAGCGCTATGGGATCGATAGGCGCGTCGGTCGATGCGGCTGTCTCGGTCATTCCTCAATGCCTCCTCTCCATCAGGTTGAGTAGAGGCTATCCCCGAGTTACCGACCATTCTTCCACGCCTTCGTAGGAGCAAAGGGAAAACGTCTCCGCCGATCCATAGGAGCATGAAGCAGGCCGAGAACGAGCGCTGCGATCGCCGCGCAACATGTGGTCAGACCAGGAGGAAAAATCAGCCGCGGGCGGCGGAGCGATTGTCGATGACGCCATTGAGGCGGATCGCGAGCTCAACGGCGAAACGCTTCTCCGGCGTTTCGACATCTATGCCGAAAAGCTCCTGAATGCGCGACAGCCGGTAACGCAGTGTTGTCACATGCAGGCCCATCGCATCGGCGCAGGCCTGACTGCGACAGCCCTCCTGCAAATAGACCGACAAGGTTTCCAGGTAGGGCGTTCCGTTCTGGCGGTCGTGGTCGGCAATGGCGCCTATGCTTTCTTCTACGAAGCCTCGGACATCGCCGGCCTCGCAAGCAGCGACCAGCATCGGAAGCGGACCGAAGTCTTGGGCTGCGAGCGATCCGGTCAAGCCGAAAGAGCGGCCGATCCGGATCATGCGGGCGCAGCGCTCCCAAGCGGCCGGATAGTCGGCGAGCGCCGCGCAGCGATTGCCGGCCACCACGATCGGCTCCTCATCAAAATATCGGCCCAACTCCTCCGCAATGCGGCGTGTGAGCTTTACCAGGCGCTCCTGTCGCTTGCTGGCGTCGTAAGGGACCAGGCAGACGGCACCACCAGCGATGGCGACCAGACCCGCCGGCAATGACGCCTGCTGCATGATGCGCGAAAGCGTGTGCTCGACATCGACGGACGCGCCGCCGAAAGCCTTGGTCTTGTCGGGAAAATCGATGACGATCATCTGCTGAGGCACGGAGAAACTAAGCCCAAGGCGCTGAGCACGCTGGGAGATATCATTCGCGTCGCGCCAGCGGCCCTCCACCACCTCGAAGAAAAGCTCAGTCTGGGTTCGCGTCTCAAAGCGGAAGCGAATGAAGCTGCGCATCATCTGTACACTCAACGCAAATTTGGCGCTATCCAGCATCATCAGATCCAGGTCGCTGAATTCCTGTGGTGAAGGGAAAATGATCAGTGCGCCGACCAATTGCATGTCGACCATGAGCGCTTCGACGCGCGCGGAAATCTTGAAACGGTGATTGCCGAGATCGAGAAACAGACTTGTCTCTTCGCTCGCGCCCATTTCGGCCGCATCACGCGCCGCCTTCATCAGCGCACGGGCGAGCAAAGTCGAGGCCGCATCCTGCCAGCCATTGTCATCGATCAGCGTCGGCTTCGGCGACCTGCCGGCCATGACGTGGTTTGCCGTGAAATCGACGACAACCGTTGGGTTGGGTATCATTGCGCCAACCATCGCTGAAAGCGATGACACCGATCCGTCGCTCAACACATGCTCCAGAAGCGAGGTGTGCGCCTTGAGCGTCCGCTCCAGACGCTGCGCAGACACTTTTTGTGCCTCCAGCTGATGTTCGCGCTCGACCGCAATGGCACCAAGGTGGATGATCGACCCGAGAAAGGCGAGATCATCCTCTGAGACCTCCGTCACCTGCCGCGCAATGACACTGAGCACCATAGGGCGGCCCTCCGCGTCCCTGCAATTCATCGGCATCACGAGAACGGTGCGATAGTCGCGCTCGAAGGCTTCTTTTCGATAGCCTGGAAAGTCGACCGTTTCCCGCGCGTCACGAATATAGACGGGCTCGTTGCGCTGGAGCGCGATCAGTGACGGGCTCGTCGCCAGTTCCCATTTGTCCGGCAGTTGCCGATCAATCAGCGTGGGATCGTGGCGCACGATCACATGGGCGTAGCCGTGTGCCGCATCGATGCCCATGATCGATCCCAAGGCCCAGTTGGCATGGCGGCAGGCGGCGGCGATGAGCTGCTGCAGTACGGTCCGCAAGTCGCCGCCGCTGTTGATTTGGCTGGCGACGTCGCGGAGCGACAATATCCGGGACTTCTGATCCAAATCGGCTCGCCTCTTGACTTCCGTCAACTACCATGCGCGCACAGACCGTATAAATCCACTATCTTTCATAGGAAAATTTGGACGGTTGATCCGACGAAACATAGGAACCAAAACCTGGCTTCCGCAGGTGCAGACAATCAATCTCCGGCGTACTTATCCGAGCCCGCATCCAGCACGTGTTATGCGAGTGTATTCAGACCTCGTGGCCACCGGGCTCCCTATGACCACGAAAGCTGGAGTTGTTGCCGAACTATGTCTTAGTCCACGGCCGCCTTCTGGAGCACAGAGATCGCAAGGATCTTTGCACCGGTCTTGATGGACGTCTCCGGAGCCGGCGCAAAGAAGGGCGAATGGTTGGAAGCAACAGGTCTGTTTTCATGCAGGGCTTCTTCGATCTGTTCGGGAGAACTCCCGCCGATCCAATAAAAGATCGAGGGCACGCCCGCCTCGATGAACTCGGGATAGGTTTCCACTCCAAGCGTTGGCTGCACGGCGGCTGGTACATACACGATATCTGCGAAAGACCTATCCAATGCCGGCTTGATGTCACCGATCAGCTGCGACGAATTTGTGCCGGCCACAGCGCCGCCGCCGATGCGCAGCAATTCCGGCTCCGGGGCCTTGGCCGATTGTGCCGTCGTGCCGGCCACCCTATGCATTGCTTCAAGCAGCAGCTTGCGGGTCTCTGGCGTGGTCGAACGCATCGTCAGCTTGAGCTTGGCCTGATCAGGGATGATGTTGCCGGCTGTCCCCGCCTGAAAGCTGCCGATTGTGATCACACCGGGCTCGCGTGGGTCTTTCTCGCGACTGACGACGGCCTGGATATCGGTGACGAAGCGGGCGCCCAATACGATCGGGTCGATCGAAAGGTGTGGTGCGCTACCGTGCGCCCCTCGGCCTTTGAAGGTCAGGTCAAACGTATCGGAGTTTCCGCTGAAGGCCCCGTCCTTCACGGTAATCTTGCCGGCAGGCTCGCCGTTCACATGCACCGCGAAACCGAAATCCGGCTTTGGGAACTTCTCGAACAGTCCCGCCTTGAGCATCGCCGTCGCGCCGCCGCCGATTTCTTCGGCTGGCTCGCCGACCAAAAGGAGCGTGCCGCGCCAATGATCCTTCATGTCGACCAACAATTGCGCAGCCCCGAGCCATGACGCCATGTGGATATCGTGGCCGCAGCTGTGGGCGACAAAAACCTTTGCGGCGTCGGTGTTCCCGGGCCACTGGGTTGCCGGCACCTGTACCCGGCTAGCATAGTCAAGTCCGGTCTTTTCCTCCATCGGAAGGGCATCGAGTTCGGTGCGAAGCATAATCGTCGGTCCGTCACCATTCCTGAAGACGCCGACGAGAGCGGATTCGACACCGAGGCCTGCAGTTACCTCGAAGCCGAGCTTGTGAAGTTCAGTTGCCAGCAGCTTTGCCGTCCGAGTTTCGTGAAATCCGAGTTCGGGATTGGAATGGATATCCCGGTAAACCCTTTCAAGTTCAGAATATTTTTGTTCGATGAGTGCGTCTAGTTTTACGGTGTCCGCAAGAGCCGGACTTGCAGAAACCTGCAGCGCGAGAAGCAGAGCGCTCGAATTGGCCAGTATCGTCTTCATTTGGGTCCCCTTCAGTCTCATTACGTTTCTTGACGGGACCATGATGAGGAGCACCGGCAGCGGGGGCATTCTCCTATACAGAGGAAAAGCAGCGGCAATTTTTCTCGCCACTGATCTAAAGTCTGCAATCTGGGCGCCAAAAGGCAGGCATTTCAGAGATCGATTACTTGAGGGCCGCAGCGATCCAGTCATCAGGAGAGATGGAACCTGCCGGCCCCCATCAGCCTTGGACGCTGCCGGCCAGCACATTGGTCTGCTTTCTTTCGCAGGATCGTTCGAAGCATCTCTTCATCCGAACATAGGAAGAATTCACCGGGCATCGCGGTAGGTTGTCGCAAGTTTCCACTATCAGCGGCTTCAGAAAATGACCCTCGGCATCAGAAAAATTTGCACTTTCCTGGAAGAGACCTTCGTAGAAGGCGGCAAGGCGGCCTCCCGTCCCGTCAATATCGTTGTCGTGGCAGCGGTAATCCGTAACCCTTGGGCCGGGCGAGGCTTTGTCGACGATCTCCGGCCGGAGATCATCCGCATCGCCGGCGAACTGAGCCATGAAATGACCGACCGGCTATTGCGCCAGCTGGCGCCGGAAAGGATCGAGGCTTGCGGCAAGGCAGCCGCGGTCGGGATCAACGGAGAGATCGAACATGCCTCGGCGATGATCCATACTTTGCGGTTCGGCAATCCCTTCCGCGAAGCGATCGGCGGCACCAACTATCTGGAATTTGCCAATACCCGCAATGCGCCAGGTGCTCTTCTGTGCCTGCCGATGATGCACAAGAGTGAGAACGGCAAGCGATCGCATTTCCTCACAGCCAATTTCCAGATCGCCGATGCGCCAGGCCCGGATGAGATCATCGTTGCCATCGGCGCTTCCGATAGCGGTCGTGCCCATGCACGCATCGCCGACCGCTTCCAGGACATCGCCGAAATGGAAGCCGAAAAAATGGCCTCGCTCAGCAGGGCCTGACCAAGGCAAGAACGCGGATACCGGCGCAGGAGTTTGCCATGAGACTTGACGCGATTGACCTGCGCATCCTTGACGCCATCCAGCGGGATGGCCGCATCACCAAACTCGCGCTCGCCGAAAAGGCGGGCCTCTCTCCAACGCCGTGCTGGATGCGACTGCGCAAGCTGGAGAGGGCCGGCATCATCAGCGGCTATCATGCACGCCTGTCGCTGCGACGCGTCGCCCCGGTAGCCAGCCTGGGGGTCGAGATCACCCTGGCCAACCATCGCCAGGCCGACTTCGACCGGTTCGAAAGGGTCGTCCGCGACATTCGCGAGATCGTCTGCTGCTGGTCGGTCGGCGGCGGCGTCGACTATATCCTGAAGGTGGTTGCAGCCGATATCGATGCCTACCAGCGCCTGATCGACGCGCTTCTCGACCGCGAACTCGGCATCGCCCGCTACTTTACCTACATCGTTACCAAGACCGTGAAGGAAGATCCAGTCGTGCCCGTTTCTGTGCTCGTGGCCGATGGAGCCTAAGCAGCCGAGCGTTGGCTGCCACCGACCCTGCCACCGAGACTATGTGTGCCATCCACCTCGTTTCGTGGCGGCCTTGTTCCAGACGGATTGAGGCCGCGTGCCTGGAACTAATGACGGGCGAGACGGTTTGAGCTGTGACTCTTTGGCATGACGCTGACGTGCCCTCCTGGCTGGGTAAGCCTCGATTTTGAGGAGATTTGCATAATGAAGATTTCGTCCAGATTTCGTTCAGTCGCGGCTGCGGTTATCGCTGTAGCAGGAATCAGCTTTGCCGGCTCCGCGCATGCCGACAGCGGTACGATCAGCTTCTCAGTCTACAAGGCTGCCTTCTTTGTGGGTGGCTCTGGGGGCGAGGGCACGCTGACCTTCCATGGTCGCCGCTATCCCATCTCTGTCGGGGGCCTCTCGGGCGGCCTCGCCTTCGGGGCTTCGAAGACCTATTTCCAGGGTACGGTTAGCCACATTCGCCGCGCCCGGGATGTGACGGGGGTCTACGGTGCGGTGGGCGGTGGCGGCGCGCTCGGCAAAGGGGCCCAAGTAATCGTCATGACCAATGACAAGGGCGCCCGACTCGAACTCTCAGGCAAGCAGGTAGGCCTGCAAGTCAACGCCGATCTCAGCGGCATTGCCATCACGGTGAAGTAAGGGCCGTCGCTCCGTTCGTCGTCCCTGCAGTCGGTCCACTACGCTGAATACAAAGGCCGGCGCTGCCATCTAGGAAGCGGCCGTTCCACTTCGGCCCCGAACGCAACGTTAGAGGATTCGATTTGGTACTCCCGGCGCTCCTTGTTCGTTCCCGATGGCTAGTCGAACCGCAAAGTTCCACCGACTGAGACGATCGGAAGCTGGCAATATGCACCAGTCGGCATGTTCGATGTTGAGAGGATTGATGCCGTGTTCTTTGACCTTATAATCCATGGCAACCGATAGTGTCGGGTGCCTCCGCAGCGCGTGTCGTCAACCAGAGGAGCGTGGAAGCCGGTATCCCGCGCATCGGCCGCAACGATCAGCGACGATCGCCTTGAAGGATCCGAACGGTCGACCCCAGAGCGCTAAGCGCCTGATTTTGAGGGGCTGCACCCACCCATAGGCGCACTACAGTTCTGGATGGAAGTGGGCATTGCTGCGCAATGTTTTGCCGCAATTTTTCCGCTGGATCGGCAGATTGGAAATAGAACAAAGAGTAGACAGAAATTCATCTGTATAGGATAGGTAACCGGCAAGACAGCGAACCCATGCGTGCACGATTCGGGAGCTAGCCGTGACTTTCGTTACCCATCGCGACCCTATCGACACTCCCGTTCTCCGCAAGGAAAGAGGCGCATTCTTCACGCCTCCGGCGATTACCCGTTTCATTTCGAAATGGGCCATTCGCGCGCCTGACGATCGCGTGTTGGAGCCTGCCGCTGGCGACGCTGCATTCTTGGTTTCCGCGGTCGATCGCCTTCGTGAACTCGCTCCCGGCCGGCGCTCGTGCCCGATGGTTCATGGCGTGGAGATACACGCCCACAGCGCGGACGTTGCCCGCAAGCGGGTCGCTGACGCCGGGGGCGAGGCCAATATCCAACTGTCCGACTTCTTTGCCGTCACGCCTGATCAAGCGTTCGACGCCGTCATCGGAAATCCTCCCTATATCCGATACCAGGACTTTACCGGGGAAGCCCGCGCCCGTGCCCGGGAGGCGGCTATCAGGGCCGGCATTTCCCTGACCGGGCTCGCGTCGAGTTGGGCAGCATTCACCGTGCACTCGGCATTGTTCCTGAAGAAAGGTGGCCGCCTGGCCTTCGTGTTGCCCGCCGAACTGCTCTCAGTGAACTATGCCGCTCCCGTCCGCAAGTTCCTGTTCAATCGATTCCGCGACGTGCAACTCGTATTGTTCGACGAGCAAGTGTTCCCCGAAGCGGAAGCGGATGTCGTACTTCTCCTTGCGGACGGCTATCTCGGCGGACCGGCGGATTATGCAACCATCAGTCAAACAAAGAACGCCGCAACGCTCGATACTCTAGGTCCTGGACAGAGCTGGACACCGGCCGACCCAGCGGCCAAGTGGACCAGCAGTCTCGTCGATGCCGACGCGATGCATCTTTTGCAGACGCTCTCCGCAACTGGCCTCTACACGAACTTGGAAACCTGGGGCGATACGACGCTCGGGATGGTAACGGGAAACAACAAATACTTCACCCTTTCCCCCCAGCGTGTAGCTGAGATTGGACTGCTCCCGGACGAGTTGCTCAGCCTTTCACCGCCCGGAAGCTCTCATTTGCGGGGCCTCTCTCTTTCGAATGCCCAGCTAAAGAAACTCGGTGAAGAGGGGAACGCAATCCACCTCTTCTATCCGAGCGATCCGCCTTCCGCGGCCGCGGCAGCATACATTGCAGATGGCCATAGGACAGGCGTGGACACCGCCTACAAATGCCGGGTCCGCAAGACTTGGTATCGTGTGCCACTGGTTTCCCCCGCCGACCTGTTGCTAACATGCATGAACGCGGACACGCCTCGGATCACGGAGAACGCAGCACAAGCCCGTCACCTTAATTCCGTGCATGGGGTCTATCTCAACGATGCACACGGGGTCCTGGGCCGCGAGCTCCTCCCTGTCGCCAGCTTGAACTCCATTACGTTGCTGCATGCCGAAATGGTCGGTCGCGCCTACGGAGGCGGAATCCTGAAAATCGAGCCGAAGGAGGCCGACGTCTGGGCCATGCCCTCGCCTACCTTGGTTACCTGTCGCGCCGACGGGCTTCGCGAGGTCAAAAGGAGCGTGGCAAAACTTCTGGACAAGGGAAGGCTGCTGGATGCCGTCAAGATCGTCGACCAGGTACTGCTAAGCGAGGGCGAGGTTTCGCCCGCACAAATGGCAGTCGTCCGGCATGCGCGCGCGGAGTTCGTAAAGCGTCGCAACTTGAGGGCGGCAAGTGGCCGCTAAACCCAGTTCCAAAGCAGAAGCCTGGGAAATTTTTGACCACATCGTTGCGGTTGCCGCACCTGACGGGGAACACACCAATCCTTGGATTCTTGGATCGGACGGCCAGCCGTACTTCCGTCCAGACTACGAGACCCTGGCGCTGCTGCTTGGGGTTCCGCTCCACCTGAAAGCGGGAACCCAAACCGGAGTTCCTGCCCTCGCTCTCGATGTCTGGCTCAGCTATGAACTTCGCAGGGCTGGTTTCGGCATGGACCAAGTCTGGCCAAGGCCATCAAACCCACGCGTTCTTCCCGCGCCTGTCGCCGCATTCGTGAAGTCACTTCCGACGGCGATTCGAGCCAAGGCTTAATCCCATCTGATATCGAACACGTCCATTCCCAGCGTCACCTCCTCCTCGGCTTCGATTCTCGGCAAAAACTACCTGAAACAGGTTGACGTCATCATCACCGATTGGGTGACCGGCCCGGAATTGTTGATTTCGACGAAGCGAATGGATTCTTCCTATGGAAAGAATGCGCCGAACCGCATCGAGGAATCATACGGCGACGCCAAGAATCTTCGCTTGCGCCACCCGCTCGCGGCTCTCGGGTTCTTGTTCGGTCTGAGGTCTGACATCCTGGACAAGGAGCCCAAGACGGCCGAGTGGTTGTTCGACCTCTTGGCCAAGCTTGGGCGGGAGGACGACGCGTATCACTCCACCTGCCTGGTCTTGATGGATTATTCAAGCGATACAGCACGGCTGGCAACCGTCGAGGAGGAACCCAGCGAGGGCATACTGGAGCCGGGTCCGCAGCCGATAACCGATCCAGCCGACGATGCGATCGCGCACCTTGCCGTCAGTACGGTCCAGAGCATCGTCAACGCGCTGCCCAAGGTATCGATCCTCGAAAACCACACCCCGGATGACGTTTCCCCGGCCCGTTTTCTTACGTCGCTGGTCACCCGCGTTCTCGCCGCGACACCCGTCAACATGCACGAGGAGGCGAGGCGACGCCGCGGTTCGGTATTGGCAAAAAAATAGAATTCCGGGGTCAGTTCGCTGTGTGCAGCGCCGTTCCGGTCGATACATTATGCAACTTTTGTATGTAGCCGGGTACATTCTAGTTCGAAGCGCGACATGCCAATGATTTCAATGTTTCCCCTTGGAGATTTTGGGATGTCACGAAGCTATTCGCAGCTGAATCTGGCGGATCGCCGCCGCCTCTATCACTTTGTCGAACGCAAGGTGCCGATCAATGAAATGGCGCGCCAACTCGGTCGTCACCGTTCCACCATCTATCGCGAGATCAGGCGCAATACATTCCACGATCGCGAACTGCCCGAATACAGCGGCTACTTCCCAACGGTTGCCGACGACATCCGCAAAGAGCGACGGCGGCGTTTGAGGAAGCTGATGCGGCACCCGCAATTGCGCGCACTGGTCATCGAGCAGCTGGAGGCGCTGTGGTCACCGGAACAGATCGCCGGTCGCCTGTTCGCCGATGGCGTCAGCGCCGTGCGTGTCTGCACCGAGACGATCTATCGCTTCATCTACGGCAAGGAAGATTATGCGCTGGAGCTCTATCGGCATTTGACAAGCGCCTCCAAGCCTCCTCGATCGCACGCAATTCAACCTTAAGTCTGCGGGAACATCATTACCAAACAAGTAGAACGTCTGGGTACTGAACGCCGGGGGCGCAAATCGTGCGTCCGGCTCGGTGCAATCGCAAAGATAAATGAACGTCCTTGAAGCGCCTACGCCTCGGCGCGACTGAGGGAAACATGAACACGCGGGAATTCGTCCACACCGGCGCGCTCCGAATGAGCGAGCAGGGGATTTCGCGCTATTTTTGCATACAGCGAATGGGAGCTGGATACTGCCCGACCAGTTCATCGACAGTCAACAAGGTGACACCCTCCACGATCGATTGAGCGACTAAAATCCGATCAAAGGGGTCCTTATGGATCGCTGGCAGTCCATCCACCGCTACTGCGTGTGCGCTGGTGATTGGGAGCTCTTGGTAGCCGTTATCGATGAGACCGCGGCGAAGTAGTCGTGGATCTACGGTAAAATCGGCCCGGCCAAGTCCGCGCTTGATGGCCACCTCCCAAAGACTCGCCGCGCTAAATAGCAAGACATTTTCGGTATTCTCGATTTCAGCCAGAGCGGCGGGCGGCAGCTTCCCAGGCTCTCCCGCAGCCCAAAGCAGAAGATGCGTATCCAGCAGGAGTTTCATCATTCGCCGCCAAACAGTTTCTCGATATCTTCGCCACCCATACGATCGAAGTCTTCCGGTACGGAAAACTGCCCCGCCATGAATCCGACGCGACGAGTTTCGTCGGCGGTAGGAGTCTCGACCGCGACGACCTTCACCAAAGGCTTACCCGATTTGGCAATGATAAAGGACTCGCCTTTCGCTGCTTTCTCAATGAGCCGGGACAAATGAGTTTTCGCCTCGTGAATATTTACAGTGTGCATGGCCCTACCTCGAACTTAGTCTCATAAACTTAGTTCGACTTCGGCCTGATAGCAAGCGTAGCCCCGCGAAGAATCGACTTTGACGCCAAGCGGCCCAGAGAAGGACTAGGCTGTAGTGGCGAATTAATCATTTGAGCCAGAGCATGATGCTTGCGAGATTTATGAAGCCGAGGAAATTGGGCGGCGAGCTTGTCATAGCGTGTTGCGATGCGTCGCCATTGTTTGAGTTTGGCAAATCGATGCCCCATCGCTGTTTGTAAGCGATACGATCATAGACATGTTGATGCTTGCGATGCCGGCGCGGCGGAACGACTGGTTCGCCGCCTTGATCAAGGATGAGGTCATGCCGGCTGTCTGCATCATAAGCGCGATCGGCTGTCTTCCGGTAACCGATGCGGCGAAAGTGTCCTTCCGTCACATCGAGTATACGCTCGCGCCACATCTCGACTTCGGTGCCCGTGCGCCCCTGTGGGATCGTGATACGTGGCATGGACGCCCCTATTCTGCCGCCAGCGCCATCGGCTGTGCCAGATGTTCGACCGTTTCCTCTTTCCCATCTGCTTTGGGTGGCTTGATACGGAACCACACGGCATACAGGGCCGGAAGGAAGAGCAGGATCATCACTGTGCCTACCGCTGTGCCACCGATCAGAGTATAAGCCATCGATCCCCAGAACACGGAATGGGTCAAAGGTATGAAGGCCAGGATTGCCGCGAGAGCAGTCAGGATGACAGGGCGCGTGCGCTGCACAGTGGCTTCGATGACAGCATGGTAGCCATCGAGACCAGCCGCCTGGTTCTCCTTGATCTGCTCAGTGAGGATCAACGTGTTTCGCATCAGGATGCCTGCGAGCCCGATCAATCCGAGAATAGCGTTGAAGCCGAATGGCTGATTGAACAAGAACAAGGTCGGAACCACCCCGGCAAGACCAAGCGGTGCGGTCAGCATCACCATTGTCATTGTCGATAGACTGCGAACCTGCAGGATGATGACGATCAACATAGCTGCGATCATCAGTGGGAAAACCTGCACAAGGGCAACGTTGGCCTTCAGGGACTCCTCGATGTTGCCGCCCATTTCGATGCGGTATCCAACTGGAAGCGATGCGATCAGCGGCTGAAGGGCCTTCATGACCTGTTGCGAGACCTCCGGAGGCTGTGTCGCCTCGTTGATGTCCGACCTGATGGTGATGACCGGGGTCCGGTCGCGGCGTTTCAGGATCGGTTCTTCGAAGCGGATCTCGGAATGCCCCATCTGATCCAGGGGAACCTGGCGGCCATTCCGGCTCATCAGCGAAAAGTCGGCAAGCCTTGATGGATCGAGGCGATTTTCGCCAGCGCTGCGTGCGACAACAGGCACGTTGCGGATATTGTCGCGAACCTGTGTGACAGGAACACCGCTGAGCAGCAACTGCATCTGCTGAGCCGCTTCCGACGGTGAAAGACCGATCAGATTAAGCCTCTCCTGATCCGAAATAAAGCGTAACACCGGCGTACGGTTGCCCCAATCCCGGTTGGCCTGACGGACATCGGGCACAGTTTTCATAATTGCCAGAGCTTGCTCGGAAATCTTGTAGAGTTCATCCTGATCAGGCCCCATGATCCGGAACTCGACTGGGAACGGCGTATACGGTCCAAATACGAGCTGGGTCACGCGCACGGAGGCCTCGGGAACAAGACCCTCCGATATTGCGGCACGAAGGCGGTGCTTCAGTTCTTCGCGTGCATGGGCATCCGGCGTCAGCACGACGACCTTGGCGAAGGCGGGATCTGGCAATTCCGGAGCCATGGCAAAGAAGAACCGGGGTGCGCCCTGCCCCACATAGCTAGTGACGATCTTTGTCTCTGGCTGAGCCTGTAGCCAATCTTCGACTTTCTTCACCGCCGATGATGTGGCCTCGATGCCCGTGCCTTCGGGCATGCGCACTTCAACCAGCACCTCGGGACGGTCCGATGTCGGGAAGAACTGCTGCTTCACACCGCCCATCCCGACGACCGAGGCGGCCATGGCGATGCCAACCACGGCGCATACCATAAATTTATGCCGGACGGCGAACTCGATGACGGAACGCAGGCGACGGTAGTTCGGCGTATCGTAGATGGCGTGATGACCGCCCTCGACTGGCTTGATTTTTGGCAGCATCTTTACGCCAAGGTAGGGCGTAAACGTCACCGCGACGATCCAGGATACGATCAGCGCGAAACCGACGACCCAGAAGATATTGCCAGCGTACTCGCCAGCGGTTGATTTTGCAAAACCCACGGGCATCAGTCCGATGATCGTGACCAGCGTGCCCGATAGCATCGGCGCCGCGGTATGGCTCCACGCATAGGCGGCCGCCTTGATGCGGTCCATGCCCTCTTCCATCTTCACGACCATGACTTCTATCGCGATGATGGCATCGTCAACCAGAAGCCCCAGTGCAAGGATCAAAGCGCCGAGCGTGATGCGATCGAAAAACCGCCCTGTTTCCAGCATGATGAGGAAGACAACCGCAAGTGTGAGCGGCACGGCAAGGGCCACGACGATACCGACACGCCAGCCCAGTGCAACCAGGCTTACGAACAGAACGACACCAAGCGCCATTGCGAACTTGAGCATGAACTCACCGACCGCCTCATCGATGTTCACGGCCTGATCGCTGACCTTAGTGAGAGTCATGCCCAGCGGCAGTGTCTGCGCGATCGCGGCGGACCGAGCCTCAAGCGCCTTGCCGAGATCCAGTCCGTTCCAGCCCGCTTGCATCACCGCGCCGAGCATGATCGCGGGTTCGCCCTCATGGCGGATGACATAGGTTGCGGGGTCCTGATAACCGCGTCGCACATCGGCCAGATCGGAGAGCTTAAGTGTTCGTCCAGCAGCAACAATGGGCGTGTCGGCAATCGCCTGCACGCTGTTGTAGGCCCCGTCGAACCGGATAAAGACCTGTGGCCCTCTGGTGTCGATTGAGCCCGCGGGCGTGACTGTGTTCTGTCTCTGTAAAGCAGCAGCGATATCCTGCGCCGATATTCCAAGTGTTGCCAGCTTGGCATAGGAAAATTCGACGAAGATCTGTTCTGGGCGCTCTCCGAGAATGTTGATTTTCTTAACTCCGGGGACATGCAGGAGATCCTGGCGGATGACCTCGGCCTGCCGGACGAGGTCGCGCATCGGCATCCCGTTCGCCTTCAATGCGTAAAGGCCGAAGCTGACATCGGAATACTCGTCGTTGACAAACGGGCCAATAACGCCCGGGGGCAAATTTGGGGCTTCGTCACCGAGCTTCTTGCGCGCCTGATAGAACTCCTCGTCGACGGCAGATGCTGGCGTATTGTCTTTGAGCGTGACCGTCAGGAAGGCGTAACCCGGTCGCGTTGTCATCTCGACGCGGTCGTACCAGGTGAGTTCCTGGATACGCTTCTCTAGGGGCTCCGCCACAAGATCCTGCATTTCGCGCGCTGTGGCACCCGGCCAAACTGATGTGACCGTCAGTGTCTTGATGGTGAAGGAGGGATCCTCGGCGCGTCCCAGCTTGACGAAGGCGTAGGCGCCCGCAGCTGCCAGCAGAACGATGAAGAACAAGGTAGCGGCGCGTTCGCGAACGGCGATGGCGGAAAGGTTGAAGTTCATTACTTTGTCACCTCTTGCTGAGAGGCAACCCTGACGGTGGCGCCATTTTCAAGCAGATGCGCGCCGAGAGCGACAACCTGTTGGCCAACCCCCACTCCGATAACAAACGCCGTCTCTTCGCCGATCCGCTTCACTTCGATCGGAGTAAACTTCACGGATGAAGATGTGTTATCGACCACCCACACACCTGTCCGACTACCATCGTCCAGGATAGCGCCCACTGGTACGGCAACCTCCGATTGGCGGTCAGCATCTAGAATTCTGATTGTCACAGTCGAGCCAATCGGGGCTGAGGCCGCGTTGCCTTCGAGAATATAACGCGCCTCGTAAGTCCGAGTTTGGGGATCGGCAGAATCGGAAATCTGTCGCAGCCTTGCCTTCCCGCTTAGACCCTCGCCTCCATAGACACTGGCCTGCGCTTCGGAACCGATCTTCGGCCGCAGGGTCTCTGGTAGCCAGACAACAGCTTCACGCGGCCCCGCCTGGGCAAGTTGAATGACGGTCTGACCCGCTGCAACGACCTGCCCGGGATCTCCGAGAGTATCGATGACAATTCCATCCGAATCTGCTAGAAGAACGGTATAGCTGGCCGCGTTTTCCGCGACCTCGGCTTCCGCTTCAGCTGCTGCAAGTTGTGCCATGGCAGTGTCGAGCGCCGCCTTAGCTTGTTCATAGCGCTGTGGAGTGGCCGCCAATCCATTTTTTACCAGCGCCGCATAGCGCTTTTCGTCTGCTTGCACCTGGATCAGAACGGCGCGTGCTGCGGCAGCGGTATTGCGCTTCGCTGTGAGCGCAAGCTGGAGATCGGTCTCGTCAATGCGCATCAGAGCCTGACCTTGCCTGACCTGCTGTCCCACATCCACCATCCGCTCAAGGATCTTGCCCGGAACTCGAAATCCGAGATTGCTCTGTACCCGGGAAGCGACCGCGCCGGTAAACGAGCGTTCCGCTGTTCCAGTCCTCGCCGCCTCAGCCACTCTTACCAGTGGTGAAGCCGTCCTTGGGTCAGCAGCCTCGGCCTCCCGTCTGGCGGGTTCGAAAACCAGGAAAAAGGCACCGGCTGCCGCTGCCGCTGCCACGAGACCTACGAAAGTCAGGACATGTTTGCGTTTCATTTTCAGTTTCTCTTCTTGACCGGCGACGCGGATAATTTAGATTGCGATCTAACTCTATTTGCATTATAGATGTCAAATGAAATCTAAACGGAGGTCGATATGAGAGTGAGCCGGGCACAGGCCGAGGAGAACCGTGAGACGGTGATCAACGTCGCAAGTCGTCTTTTTCGAGAACATGGCTTCGATGGCATCGGGCTCAAGGATCTGATGAAGGGTGCTGGCCTTACCCAAGGTGGTTTCTACAAGCAGTTCGCGTCGAAGGACGACCTTGCTGCGCTGGCCTCGAGGCGCGCAATGGAAAGTGCTACCCGAAGATGGTCAGCGGCGGCGGCGAACAGTCCGGATCCGCTTGAAGCCGTCATGGAGTTCTATCTCTCCTCGGACCACAGAGGCGAAAAAGCAGAGGGTTGCCCTTTGGTGGCGTTGGGATCGGACGCGGCTCGCCAGAGCGAAGAGGTAAGGCGCCCGTTTGAAGTCGGGATCCGGGCTCACTTTGAGGTTCTGGATGAACTGATCGGCGAAAAGGACTCTAATCCCAGCAGTAGGGCGATGGCCATACTGTCACTCATGGTGGGGGCCGTTACGCTGTCACGGATCATGGAAGACCAGAATTTGTCGCAAGGGATCCTCGACGCGGCGGCCAGCGAAGTCAGAAGCATTGCGCGCGGTGACGATGTCGTCTGAAGGCTGAGCTGGTTCGATAACTCGGCGCGAATAAGGACCAGCTTTAGATACCGCCCGGTTCGGGTGAGAGCGTCTTCGAGGCCGTACGTACTGCATGTTTTAACAACAGACCCTGACCGCATCGTCGGCCGGGAGGCTAGAGGCATGCCTATTTTAAACTGAATACAGGTGAGAACACATGCGTCGTATCGTTGTAACAGGAATGGGAGCTGTAAGTCCCCTTGGTGCGAATGTCGGTATCTCCTGGTCGCGCCTGCTTGCGGGTGAAAGTGGTATTCGGCGACTGGGTGACGACGTCGTTGGGGACCTGCCTTCGAAAATTGGAGGTGTGGTCTCCTCGTTCACTGAGGATCAAGAAGGCGGTTTCGATCCCGACACGATCATGGCTCCGAAGGACCAGCGCAAGGTCGACCGGTTCATTATCTTCGCACTGGCGGCCGCTGAAGAGGCCCTCGCGCAGGCGAACTGGAACCCGACCTCGAATGAAGACCGGCTACGTACCGCGACGATCATCGCGTCGGGCATCGGCGGCTTCCCCGCAATCACCGAAGCGGTGCGCACCGTCGATCAACGTGGTGTGCGTCGTCTTTCACCCTTCACTATACCGTCGTTTCTCGTCAATCTCGCAGCGGGGCAAGTCTCGATCCGCCATGGCTTCAAAGGCCCCCTCGGCGCGCCCGTAACGGCATGTGCTGCTGGCGTTCAGGCAATCGGCGATGCCGCCAGGCTCATCCGCGCCGATGAAGCCGATATTGCGATTTGCGGTGGGACAGAAGCCTGCATGAATATCGTCAGTCTTGGTGGTTTCGCAGCTGCCAGATCGCTGTCGACCAGCTTTAACGGAGCACCAAGCCGGGCATCGCGTCCCTTCGATATGTCACGCGATGGCTTCGTCATGGGCGAAGGAGCCGGCATGCTCGTCATCGAATCCCTAAGCCACGCGCTTGCTCGCGGCGCCACGCCACTTGCTGAACTGGTCGGATATGGCACGACTGCTGACGCCCATCACATAACGTCCGGACCCGAAGACGGGACCGGCGCGCGCAGAGCCATGGAGATCGCTATTTCACAAGCTAGTACCGCGCCACAGAGATTATGACTCTTTGACGGGGTAGGCTTTGCGGAGCTTTTGGCGGGCATTTTCGGTTGTGAACATCCATTGGATCTTTGCGCCATGGGTGTTGCGTTGCTGCTCCCAGGCTGCGACTTCGGCGATTATGGTGTCTTTGTTGTCGATACGACGGTCGAGGCACTGGCTACGCAGGACACCGATCTCTATCTCGACCATGTTAAGCCAACTGGCGTGCTTGGGCGTGTGGTGGAACTCGAGTCGCTTCAGCACCCTTCGAGCCTCCGGGGCGGGAAATGCGTCGTAAAGCGCCCCGGCGGAATGGGTGGAGAGGTTGTCCATCACCACGCGGATGATCGGGGCGTCGGGATAATCGACGTCGACCAGTTCGCGCATGCACTCGGCGAAGTCTTGGTTGGTTCGCCGATCGGTGACCTTCACCCTGCGCCAGGGCCGGTGGGCGTCCATGAAGACAAACAGATTGACCGTGCCATTTCGACGATACTCGCAGTCGTAGCGTTCAAGCTGGCCAGGCTTGGCCGCAATGGGCTCGCGCACTTCGCCGATGAGTTGGGTCGGGCTCTCGTCGAAGCAGACCACGGGCCTTTGTGGATCAGGCGTTTCTGCGTAGAGGTCGAGAACATCCTCCATGCGCGCGACGTATTCCCCATCGATCTTTGGGATGCACCACATGTTTTTGCGCCAAGGCTTGAGATGGTTCTCAGCCAGCCGGCGACGCACGGTCTCGGAGGACAACTCGTCATGATCGGTGAGCCGGACCATCTCATCGGCCAGAAGCTCAAGCGTCCAGCGGGCTCGCCCGGGCGGCGGCTTTGAGCAGGCGGTCGCCACCAACAGCGCCTCCTCCTTGGCTGATAGCTTGCGCCCAACGCCCGGGCGCGGTTCTTCACTGAGCGCGCCCTCCAGATTGGCTTCCACAAACCGGCGCTTGGTCCGGTAAATCGTCGATCCGCTGACGTTCAAGGTTGCCGCGATCGCCTCGTCGCTGAAGCCTTCGTCCGCCGCGACCAGGATCTGGGCGCGCTTGATCTTGCGCGACGCATGGCGTCCCCCGCTCAACAAAGCGGCCAGTTGATCACGTTCCGATTGGCTAAGCTCTATGTGAAACTTTATATTCATCGACACCTCCTTCAGCGCGGAGACGCAGATGAATCCGAAAATGAGTCCCTCACTTGACCCGCAAGCCGCAACGGCAACACATCGCCTTACGCAAATCCAAGGCCAGTACCTGGCCTTCATCTACGCCTACAGCCGCATCTTCAAACAGCCTCCGGCCGAAGCCGACATGCGTCGCCACTTCGGCGTTACGGCTCCGTCTGTTCACCAGATGGTGCTGACCCTCGAGAAGGCGGGTTTCATATCCCGCGTGCCAGGCGCCGCACGAAGCATCCAGCTTCTCATCCCACCAGAAGCCCTGCCCATTCTACGATAAGACAAACCGTCATAATCTCTGTGGCGCGGTACTAGAATTTCTCCGCTTGAGATCGGTCATCTGAACGCGCACGCCACCTCGACACAGGTCGGGGATCTCGGTGAAATCAGGGCGATCAAGAACGTTTTTGGTTCCAAAATGACCGTGGCTGTCAGCGGGACGAAATCGGCCACGGGGCACCTGCTCGGCGCGGCCGGAGGACTGGAGGCCATATTCACGATTCTGGCGCTCAGCAACCAGGTCGCACCACCGACCTTGAACCTGAATGCTCCGGATCCGGAAGCCGATGGTATCGATTTCGTCGCGAACGAAGCGCGACACCTGGACACTGAATACGCCATATCGAATGGCTTCGGCTTTGGCGGGGTCAATGCCAGTGCACTCTTCCGGCGCTGGACAGAAGGGGGCGCCGGCCGCGCTCCGTCAATCGGCTGACGCTAAGCTCGCTCCCAGAACACGTGAAACTGTGTCTTTGCCGCGGGTGACATTCTATGAAGGGTCGGGAAGACAACAGTCGATAACATTTTGCAACTTCAGAGGTCTAAAACAGGAAACCGGCACGCCATCGAATGGACACAGTGAATGCCGGCATGCAACGGGTGATCGACGCCGAGCGGCTCACGCCGAGCTCTCCCAAGGGTTGATCACGGAGGCGTCTGTGTCTTCGAAATCCTTGACGTTGCGTGTGACAAGGATGAGATCGTGGACGATCGCAGTCGCGGCAATCAACCCGTCGATATCGCCGCAGGGGCGGATTGCCGCGATGCGGCGCCATTCGACCGCGATTTGGTTGGTTATCGGCAAAATGCGGTCGCCATGGTCGTGGCGCAGCTTGCGCAACCATTCGGTGAAGTGCGCGGCAGTCTTTGGATCCGACCTCTGTTTCAGGGCAATGCCGCGCATGATTTCGCCGAGGGTAAGCGCACTCAGGTGGATGCTGAGCGGATCGACAGAGCGCAGCCAAGACACCGCCTGCGGCGTGCCGCGTCGCGCCTCTGAGACGATGTTGGTGTCAACCAGATACATCAGAAGGCCACATCGCGGCTTGGCGGCTTGGCGCGTACATTCCCCACATCAGCGAACTGATCGTCCCAAGCGGGACCGCCCAGCAGATCGTCGACCAGCGTTGGCCGGCCGGCGCGCAGAGCGTCGTAGTCATGAGCGGACAGCACGACGGCTGTGCGCTCACCGCGCAGCGTGACAATCTGCGGCCCTTCATGGCGCGCCTTCTGCACCACCTTCGAGAATTGGTTCTTGGCGTCCTGCAGTTGCCATTCCATAGTTTCGCTCCATTTTGGCTAGACTGTCTAGCTATATAGTCCTTGTCTGCCCTTGAAAGTGCCAATGCACCAGGCCGATCGACGACCTGCACGCACCGCCACATGATCAGCGATCTCGATAACCGAGCTGCGCCGCAGATCACCCCGCGGGGCACGGGCCGAAAAACAAACTCTGAGCAGAAAAACCGCGGCCAGTGCTTCCGGCCAACGCGTCTCGAAACAGATCTCGAACCGTCTGGGCGACGGCTCGAACCAATTCCGACGTTGTGAGTTGTTTGTATAGACGCAAAACCAAGAGAAGAGAAAACGCCCATGGACTGGGATCGGGCCGAAGGCAATTGGAGGTAACTCAAACAGGACTGCCCTGGCATGAACGATTCTGAATCCCCGCAGCCCCCATATTGGCTCAAATAGCGGTGCATGAAACCGGCGTAATTAACTGAGGTCGTTGGAACTTTTGCTCACATCAGGGCGTTTCCGGGTTCATGAACATGCTCAAAGGAGTGGGACCATGCGACGTATTCTGACTGCTCTTGCTGCGACTGCGATGATCTTAGGAACGGCTTCCGCGCAGACGGCCGAAACCACGACCACCGAAACCTTCGTCACCGCCAAGCCGACCGATGTGCTGAGCTACAATCTCATCAATCTCAACGTCACCAACAATGCCAACGAGGCGATCGGGGAGATCAAAGATTTGATCCTGTCGGACGACCAGCTGACGGGGTACATCGTGTCGGTTGGCGGGTTTCTGGGGATGGGAGATCGCTATGTAATTGTGAGCCCGAAGGCCGTCAAAATCACATACGTCGAAAACGACAAGAAGTGGACGGCGGTGATGGACGCGACCAAGGATCAGCTCAAGACGGCCCCGGAGTTCAAATACGAAGGCCGCTGGGAACGCTAGTCCGAGTAGCGGACAAATATAAAGGGTTGAGGACTCCCCCCAAAGCGGAGTCTCAATCCGGAAGGAGCGGTCCTCCAGGCTACGGGCCTGGTCGTCTGACTGCCCGTGAAGGGCGGCCAGGTATTAGAGGGTTAGCGGACGGCGCCATCGTACCTAGTTGCAGTCGAGGTGGTCCCTACTTCGAGAACGGTCTATCCTGATCTTCGCCCGGGGCTTTCATTCTGCCGACCATGCCGGCCAACTCGGAGAAGCATGGAAGATCCGCCTCGGGCTGGCAGCGATTAGCGAGTTGCAGTAGCAGTATCGGGAAACTGATCGCATCACGATGCACCGGCGACAGTCCCTGCCAGGCTTCGCCACCTGTCTCGATCGCCTCAGCCTTTCGCAATGCGATCTCGATGTCTTCGGCCGATAACAGGCCGCGCCGAACCAACACGTGATTGATGGAAGCAATCGCCATCAGTAGCCCTTCGATCTGGAGGTTCGCGAGGTTCATGACTGCCTCCACCTAATAAGTGCACTCCGCGTAAAAAGGCCGGAAACGAAACGCTGAAAGCACTTCTTCCCGGCCTCTCCTCCCTTCCAAGCGGCGCGGAAGGTTGATAAATAAACACTTCCGATGCCGTATTGTTCCCCCTCCTTGTCTTTGCGGACGGCGGCTCGGCGATCGTGGTATCTCGGATCACCTCATTGCGATCTTGATCGCGATCATACTGCACCCTTGATCGACACATTGGTTGCAGAGGTTCGCGCGGCGAGGTCGCAGGCGCCGGGGTCCTGCTGACCATCTGGGCCTGTTGTTTGACGCCACGTCCTAGAGTTCGCAGATGCCTATCGTCATCGGAGTGATCGGCGAGCAATGCTCGTAGCTCCCGCGGGAATGGCATTGGCGCCTGGGCTGGTTTAGCGGCTCAACCGTGCGGATTTCGGTAAATCGGGATAGTCATTTCAGCGGTTGCGGACAAGCGTTTCGCTAAGTCCGGACAAGGGATGCGCCCCACTCCGGTCGCCTGGTTGCTGTTACGGATGTTGATTTCGGTTATTTCGCAGCCGGTCAAGAGCGTCGGTTTTTTCGTCTCCGCATGCTGTCGCCTTCGAGCGTTGTGCGGTGAGCGTTGTGAACAATACGGTCCAAAATCGCATCAGCCAGAGTGGCCTCTCCGATCATTTCGTGCCGGGCCACGGGAAGCTGAGCCGTGATCAGGTCGATTCCGCCGATATCGCTCCTCGAAGAGTTCTAGCAGATCGAGGCGCTGTCGATCGTTCAAGGTATGTGTTCGCCAGTCATCCAGCACCAGCAAGTGCACGCGCGCAAGCTTATCGACGAGGCGCGGAAAGCGTCCATCCAGCCTGGCAAGTGCGAGGTCCTCAAACAGCGTTGGCTGGACTGAGTCGTTGAGGCGGGCCGCCTGTTGTGCAAAGGCACAAGCAATCCACCTCTTTCCGGTGCCTGTTTGGCCGGTCAGGATTAGGTTCTCGTTTGCCTTCAGCCATGCACCTTGCGCCAGAGATAGGACGTTCCGGCGATCAAGACCGGGGTGAGATCCAAAATCGATGTCTTCGTTCGAGGCATTGGCAAAACAAAGCTTTGCTGTAGCGAGCCTGTTTGTCAGCCGTCGGTCTGTTCTCACGGCTCTCGGTCGAACATCAACCCCTGAGCCTGGACCGCCCAGTGGAGGGAGCCACCAGCGCGCCATAGAGTCCCAGAAACTAAAAGTTGACTTTCGGATCAGTTTTCTCTATCAGCGATTTATCGATATTTGCTTGCTGAACTTTGGTTACCGCGCATTTAGCAACTGCGCCCTGACGAACCTTCCTTTCAAAAATCGCTATCTTCATCCGCAGCGCTTGTGCGCGGCGGTCATTCAATATGCTATGAAAGGGTTCATCATGACCACTGGCACAGTTAAATGGTTTAATTCCACCAAGGGCTTCGGCTTCATTCAGCCTGACAACGGCGGTCCGGACGCATTCGTCCACATCTCCGCCGTCGAGCGTGCTGGAATGCGCGAAATCGTCGAAGGCCAGAAGATCGCCTACGACATGGAGCGCGACAACAAGTCGGGCAAGATGTCTGCCTGCAATCTGCAGGCAGCCTAAATCGGTATCGGCTCTCCCTTGACCACGGATGTACTGGCACTGTCGAGAGCATGATACCCATCAAGGTCAGGCAACATGCCTGGCCTTTTTTATTTCCGCGCGCCGACTGCACGATCCCGCAACTGCATTATGCATCGGGAGTGACGTGCAACACCGTAGACGCGCGCCAAAGTCGGGGATATCCCATGACAGAGACACACAACAAATCGCGCCAGCGGGCCGAGATCGCCTTTGCCAAAGAGCAATCGCAGTTCTTTGCCCGCGACAGCGCCGTTGAAGAACTCGACTCCATCGTCCAGGCTCGCGAAGAGAAGACCCTGCGTCTGCGCGAAGCGCGGCTGGCGAAGGAATTGCAGGACCGCCTGGCGGCGGCTGCCGCCCCCGCTTCGAAACGCGTCAGAAAAACCTGACTTTCAGTCAGGGTGACACCTCAACTGGAATAGAGACTTGAGAAACATCAGAAACAGTGAACTCACCGACCGTCGCAGCGCCGCGGCCGATGCGAAGAAAGCGCTTCTTGAAGCCTACCGCGCGGAAAGGAAGCCGCAGAACCGACCGAACTCGCCCGCCAGGCCGAGCGTCAGGCGGTCGCTGCAGCCCGCGAAGAGCGGCGCATCGAACGCGAACGGGTAAAGAATGAGGAGCGCGAGCGCTTGCAGGCCGAGGCCGCTGAGCGCGAGGCGGCACTCACGGCTGCCGCAAGAGCTGAGGCCGAAGCGCGCGAAGCCGCCGACAAGAACCGCATTTCACGCGTGATCGAGGACGAGGCTGCTCGCAAGGCCGAGCGCGACCGGCGTTACGCCAACCGCAAGGCACGGCAGGCTTAAAAGATCAGTCGAAAAACTCAGTGGGGGTGGTGGTCAGCATCGAAAGCGCATTATGCTCCGTGGCGAGACTGCTCCCCTTAGGTGGTTGTGCTCGGCTCGACTTTGGCCGTCACTCTTCGTAGCGTCGTTGACAGTGCTTGTGGCTTGGCAACGTGCTAACGGCTGTGTGGTTTGGTGCACACCAACGCCGCTCCTATAGACCACCAGAGCACGCCCCTGAGACCGCTATCCTACATTGAACATGACATCTAATGGTCCGCGCTGAAGCAAAAGGTAGCAAAATGGACGAGAAACATCCCTATGCAAAGAAGCAGTTCTTTGCAGCCGTGCGAACGCTCGCGGCGTCTGCCGACAGCATTCAGACTCGTCTGATCGAAGCAAATATCAGCATTTTGACGGTAACCATCGATGAGTTTGATAAAGACATCGAACTCAAGATCAAGTTTGCCAGAATACTGGACCTTCTCGCCGTTGATCGAGACGACATGGAAGAGGTCGCCATTGAAACTGCGGCGCACATGACTGAATCGGAGGCGATGATAGTCGCGGAACTGATTTGTGACTTTTTCGAAGAGCTAGACTGACTTCAGTCAATGCGCAGGTGCGCTGGGATCGAAAAACATGGGGTAATCGCGGCGCGATCGTCCTAAGACTTTTTCATAAGATGATACCCAACGCTTGTGGCTGACATTATCCGGAAGAACGCGCCGCACGCCAAACGCGTCGTCTTGAGCTTCTGGAGAGGCAGACGTCTTTGGCAGGCATATAATATCCCTGAATGTAGACAGAGCGCGGAGCTCCGTCCGGCCTCATCCCGATACGGGCATTTTGCCTTTGCGGGAGAAAACGGCATCGATTCTGTCGGGACCATTTCGCGCGTATCTGCTAAAGAACCGATAGACTCAGGGAACCAGCCCAGCGCAATTGGCCTTCAGACCGCCACTGCACGAATCCTGATCCATCGGCGACAATCTCTCCCTGGGTAACTATGCGATCAGCAAATTAAGCGTCCAAATCGGGTTGATGATGCACCTGCTGATGAGGCTCGGTCTGGGTCGAGACGTAAATCGCAATTGTACAAAGCTAGGAGGCCGACGCAGTTTCACACTCTGTCATACGTGAACGACGTCAAAAGCGTGGTGACGAAATTGCTCGCCTTCTCCTTAACGAGAACCTCTGTCCACTCGTCAGTTCCTCGCAACGTAAGGCCGGAATAGATACTGTCCACCGCGGCTTCTTCGATCCGCCTTATATGCGACCTGAACACGGCTTCGTCGCCGGTCTTGTACATATCCCGGACGACCATTCTTAGAATTTCCTGTATGGCGATCTGCCATGCCGTATTGATTGCCTGAAGCTCATCGGGTTTCTCAGTCATCAGCTCTCACGTGCTTGAGCCCGCATTGCGAACGCGATCGACAAGACCGCTGCCGTTCGGGCATAAAAAAAGCCAGGCGATCTCGCCTGAACTCGATTGGATAAACTGCTTTCAACAGTGCCAGTACATCAGTGGTCAACGGAAAGCAGTTACCGACTAAATAACCTGCAGATTGCAAGCGGACACCCTTGCCCGACTTGTTGTCGCGCTCCAAGTCAAAGCCAATCTTCTGGCCTTCTACAATTTCCCGCATTCCAGCGCGCTCGACGGCAGAGATGTGAACGAATGCGTCAGCGTCGCCGTTGTCAGGCTGGATGAAGCCGAAGCCTTTGGTGGAATTAAACCATTTTACGGTGCCAGCGGCCATGATGAACCCTTTAGCAACAGAGATGACCGCTACGCAAAAAAGCGTTGCGGTTGAGAATAACGATCTTTGAAGGGAAGATCCGTTCAAGGGTCGGCGCCAAACGCGCTGTAACCAAAGCTCAGCAACCTAATATCGACAGCCGTTTTGATAGACGTGTTCCGTGCGCACGTCAACTTTTAGTTTTTTCACCCGTCGACATCTACTTTCATGAGCACTGTGATTACATGCGATTACGACCGGATGATCGACGTGACTGACGTTTCGAGAAAGACAAATTTAACGGCTACACGCCTTTCCAAGGCGTCGATGCGCCGCCGCGGTAACCAATCAAGGGCTTCAAGAAAGTGCTGCATCCTTTCATACCAATCGGCACCAAGGCACGGCTGCACTGGCGTCGGTGCAGTGCCGTCAACGGCCGGAGCGCAACCAGGCCGGAAACGCCGCCTCAGTAGGCACCATCGCCGCACGCGCATTGTCGGTAGGTGCGGAGATAGTCGATGCGATTGTCCACTATCTGTTATCCGGATTCGCGAGGATGCTGAACGATACAACACCTTCGTCCTCCAAAGTCAAAACTCTAAGCAAATGCGTGTCGTTTACATTCCCGATCTTATACACTGAAGTGAGACCTTCCTTCTCGACGGTGCGTTCAATAAGGACTGGAAAATTCTCGCCCCACTGAGGCCCGCGGCGCGCGCGATGTCTACGAGTTGAAGCGGGGTCGCTAGGTTCATTTCGATGAACTCTACGGCGCGCTTGAGCCGCCATGGTGCGAGCACGACGGAGTTTGTTTTGCGATCCCTCATCTTTGCTCGTCTCCACCGGTCGCCGCAATAAGCCGGGACTGGATTCGCTCTAGGGTTCGTTCGAAGACTTCCGGTTCGTCGAGCGCCCTGGCGAGCACCAAGGCCCCCTGGACGGCAACTACTGTCTCCTCGGCAAGCGCAAGGGCGTCACGTTCAGGGCATCCGGCCCTCTCAAGAGCAGAGGCGAGCGCACCACGCCACTCGGCAAAGTAATCCCTGACCCGATCGCTGAAGCGGTTCCGGACGTTGTCCAGTGCAAACGCGCCAATGAGGCATACACGGCGGCCGGAGCGAAAGTAGCCGGCAACCGAGCTACACATGCTGGTGATTGCGGAACGCGGATCGTCCGCGCTCCTTAGCGGCTCGAAGACCTGCGTCGCGAACCATTCGTCGATCTCGCCGAGCACGGCTGCGGCCATCTCTTCCTTCCCGCCGGGAAAGAAGTGATAAAGGCTTCCCTTTCCGAGGCCGGTCTTTTCGGTGATGGTCGATAGGCTTGCACCGTCGAAGCCATACTCCCGAAAGATCTCGGCGAGGGATGGGATTACGTCCGAGCGCTCGGCGACGATCTTTGGCATGTGCTACAGTCCCAATTCGGAAAGTCCCGGGTGGTCCGCTGGCCTGGGCCCAGACCGATCCCAGAAGAATTTGCGTTCAGATTCTTCGATCGGCAGATCATTGATGCAGGCATAACGGTGGTGCATCAGCCCGTTTTCGTCGAACTCCCAGTTTTCGTTGCCGTATGCCCGGTACCAGTTCCCGGAGTCGTCGCGGTACTCGTAGGCGAAGCGCACCCCGATGCGGTCGCCGTCATGAGCCCACAGCTCCTTGATCAGCCGGTATTCGAGTTCTTTTGTCCACTTCCTCGCCAGGAACTCGACGATACGTTCGCGTCCTTGGACAAATTCCGCGCGGTTACGCCAATAGCTGTCGACGCTGTAGGCGAGGGACACGCGGTGCGGATCGCAACTGTTCCATCCGTCCTCTGCAGCTCGGACTTTGGCCGCTGCCGATTCGCGGGTGAAAGGGGGCAGTGGTGGGCGTTGTTCAGTCATGGTCATGATCTCCAGATCCTTTTCACTGTACCGATCGGTAAACAGTGTGTCAATCGGTACATGTGGCTGAGTGCAGCGTCAACGGTCAACGCTGGGCGCTGGCCGCTTTGCCGTGCGAATTGAAAGGTTGCGCCGTAGCCCGCCGAGTTCGCGTCAGCTCCCGAAAACCGGACACCTTGCAACCGTACTTTCGATCGTTAATGTGGATTGACTGTCTGTGGCGAACGCAAATGGGATAGGAATGAAGTTCCGCCTCTCCGCCGGTGCAAATTTTTTCCTGCTTGGCGAGCGAAAGACAATATTTGACGAGGCGTCGCAGCAGATTTTTCAGCTCGATGAGCTGAGCGCTTATCTTACCTGTCTTCTCACCGACCCCACGTCGCCTTGTGAATTGGAAACCGCGGTTATGGCGCGGGGCGCCAGCCGGGCTCGGGCTCATGCGTCGGTGCAAAATTACTTGGCCTATTGGTCACGACGCAATCTACTGGAGATCATTTTCGATGAGGATGAGGGTCAGCCACTAGATACCCGAAAGTTCGATTTCGCCGGTACCACCGTATCGATCGCCTTTTACGATCAAGATCTTCGCGATCTCATTCTCCCCGTTTTCACCCACAACAGGACGAACGCCGACACGCCACACACGGCTGTCTACGACGTGGCGCGGCTTGGCGATCGCGTATGCATCAGCCGAAATCGTACCTCAGGAATGATCGTCGCCGGCTCGGAAGCTGCCCCCGCGCTTAAGGCGCTGATAACAGACGACGTTCTTGCGAATCTTGGAACGAACGTCGCGCTACACGCCGCATTGCTCGTCAGGAACGCCAGAGGCCTGTTAGTCTGTGGCGCGCCGGGGGCTGGCAAGACCACGCTCGCCATGGCACTGCTTGCAGCAGGTTTCGCCTGCGGCGGGGATGACATCGCCCTTTTGGACGAGGATGGCCTGCTTGTGGGCGTGCCCTTCTCGCCGGCACTCAAGCAGGGTTCTTGGGGTCTGCTCGACCAAATGACGGATGCCATTCTGGCGGCACCTATCCATCGGCGGCTTGACAACAAGCGCGTCCGCTATCCGAAAGGGCTTTGCTATGCCGCACAGGAACGGGTTCCGCTTGAAGCCATCGTACTGCTCCGCCGTCGGCGAAAGGGACCGATCGTGGTTACAGACGTTGATGCCCTAAAAGTGCTTTCGGAACTGCTGGCCGGTGCTTTCACGCCTGAGCGCCGCCTCGCTTTGCCGCAGTTTCAGCGACTCCTGCAGATGGTTTCAGGGGCGCGCGCCGTCGAACTTACGTACTCTGCCCTCGACGAGGCCGTAGAAACCTTGAGTCGCCTTCATGACAGGCAATAGCAGACGCGACCTCCTTACGCTTGCCTGCTGCCTCAATGGGCAGATACCAAAAGACGCGAACTGGGACGCGATCATAGCTCTTGCGAACAGGAGCCTGACGATCACCTCTCTCGCAGCGGCGGCAAAGAAGTCCAAAACGCAGGACTTGCCTAAAGACGTGAGCAATTACCTGGCAATGATCTACGCGCGCAACGCGGAGCGGAATTGCAGACTGAAGACGCAACTGATCGAGGCGAGCGCCCGTCTCAACGACATTGGCATAGAACCGGTCGTTATGAAGGGAACAGCGGTTCTCGTGAGTGCAGACCCTGAAGAGTTCGGCGCCCGCATCCTGACCGATTTGGATATTCTTGTCCGTCCGGAGAACATGGCCGCCGCAATAGAAACATTGCGCCATGTCGGATACGAGATCGAGCTTTCAGCCGGCGAAGGCTCCTGGCCAGGAAACACAAAATATCATCTCCCGGTCGTTCTGGTCCGTCCAACGTATGTCGGGAGCATTGACCTACAGTGCCGACCGAGGGGGCCGTCCTCCTTCGGTAACGCAGAATGGCTCCACCGTGACAGCCGCGCGCTAGATATTGCCGGTAGTCGCGTGCGCTTACCCACGCCCCTTGCGCAGATCGTCCTCTTGCTTCTGCACGATCAGTTTCAGGACGGGGATTACTGGCGTGGGCTGATGGACCTGCGCCACCTTCTGGACATCGCGAAGCTCTCCCGCACGTCACCGATCGACTGGAATGAGTTGAGAGGGCTTTTCGCGAGCGGTTATGAGAGAAACGCTGTGGATACGCAAATCGTGACGGCCGACGCGCTGCTCGGGCTAGACCGGCCGGCTACTAGCGGGGTGGGATGGATGGCCAGGATCCAGTTTGCCCGGCGGCATTTTCAGCTCGGCCGCGACTATCTTGCGGGCCCGCTCACGCTCCTGACACTTATCTCGGAACTTGCCCACTACCGTTCCTGGGATCGCTTCGGTGGCGAGCCCTATCCTTCCTGGCGCCAGGAAATTGAGCGAAAGGTTCGCGAGTTGCGACGCATTTTTCGCCCGAAGCCGCTTGGTAAACTATAGGGCTGTTTCGAAACTGTTAGAGCGCGCTTTGGTTGAGGTAGGCGAAGTGACAAGCCGGAGGTGCACATTTTGGATGAAAGTCACCTCCGACCAGCTTAAAGGCCCAGATCTAGACCAAAGACTTTGCTGGAATAACTCAATATACTAATGTACTATTGATCACATTAGGCGCGGGGGGGAACACGTATGTCCGAAAAAGTTGACGGCTCGCAGTCTCGAAGCAACGAAGACCGGCGCGAATTCCTGAAGGACTGCGGCCGCTTTGCAGTCGTAACCCCGCCTGTCGTGACGATGCTTCTGTCCACCAGCCTGACGTCGAAGGCGATTGCGGCATCCGGCGGAGGTGGCAGTACTAAGGGCAACAATGGTTGGGGCAATGGACCGGATCCGACAAATCCAGGAAGCAGCCACGGGGGCGGTGTGTCGAAAGGCGGCCCGGGTGCGGGCAAGTCGCAGAGCAGCACCAAGCAAAACGGGGTCCGGTAGTTCAGGCCTCGAGTGGTCAGGGGTTCGCGTAAGACGTGGCGCGGTGACTTCAATTTGCATGTTTATGTTGTAAGAATGCAGTTGGCGTGCTTCGCCGCCGTGCTGACCCACAAGGCATCGGGTCGATGTCGTGCCCTGGTCTATGGCCGCAACGCGCATTCCTTAATCCTCCCGAAAGCGAAAATGGACTGCCTGCGCTTGGCGTGCAGCGTCCGGAATAGGTACTGGGACCCGTCGTTCCGGCATCCAAAGCTGGGCCTTTCACCACACCTTGCGGCCATCGAGTTCGAGTGACACGACACCGCGACAGCGTCGATTGAAGCGTAGCTGGAATTGACGGAAGGCGGACACGTTCGGCTCGACGCGTCGCGAGATCTGCGGCACCACCAGCTTCGCCGGCGGATCGAAGGTGAGAGCAACCGGTGGTCCGGCCTCCCCTCCCCTGTCCAGGTCTAGCGCAATCGCCGCCCCCACGACTGTCCCTTCGCGGAAAGCCCAACTGCAAGTCTCCACGGCGCGCAATACGTTGCCGCTGGCGAAGTAGAGTGGGTTGTCCGTGCGACCGTCCTGGTCAACGGCCGGCCCGGCACTACCCGCAGCAACTCCGATCGAAGCCTGCAGGAAAAGCGCGGCCTCCGGCGTGAAGCGCCCGGTAAACAGAATTCCATCGCAGGAAACAGCGACACCAATTCTGAGCCGACGATCAATGGGCGACTGAACGGCATGAGGCCATAGAATGTGACATAGGACCGCAGGGTGCCTGTTGTGACGATACCCACTGGCCGATCGCCGGATACTAGCTTCGCCGAGCGCGGCGTCTCACGCGCGCCGGTAGAAACCAGGATGCGGCGGGCCCGCAAATGTGGCAACGCCCTTGTCAGACGCAACGTTCAAGACACCATCGTCGCCCAGCGAGACGACCGAATGCCCGCACATCGACCTGCGCGGTTTTAGGTGCTCCAAACCCGGCGTCGACCCGATGGCATTAGAGCTCAGCGCGCAGCCAGTTGGTTGCAAGGGACCAGGAGGCCGCAATCATCGAGACTTGTGAAGGATATGGGCAGCGAGATCGCGTTCTGGCACATATCGGATGAAAGCGCCGTCAAGAAGCTAGGCCCGCATACGCCATCCGCAATCACCAAGGTGCCCCACGGTTCCGGATTTCTTGCATCCACCAACTCGTCTCCCCTTTCGGCCTCCCATGTCCGGGCCTCTCAACGCAAGCTGAACCTCAGCAAGATTTGGTCTGGAGTGAAATAGGGACGAGGCGCCCAATTTTCTATCTGTGAGGTATATAAATCGAAGATGTGGTTCTCGGCGAGAAGGCCGATCCAGGTCCCAATCGCGGCCGATTGACAATCGGAACAACGCGTGTGTACGCTATTCAGTTGGCTTGTGCCGTCAACACACTACACGGATGAGTTCAAGATATCCAGGAGAACGTCGGGATGCCGGTGTGAGAATAAGGGGTGTCCGAAATGACCGTATACGTCGCCGAGATTTCAGGACGCGGCATCGCCGCTTTTGACGCCGCCAACGACATTGAAGCGAAAGCACAGCTGGCAGACCGGGGATTCCTGCGGGACCTGATTGTCCTGCAGAATAAGGGTCGTGCGCTCTGGGATGGTGTCTCGGAGATCCATGTGCGGATGGCTACCCCTGAGGAGACGGAGATCTGGCAGACAAGCCGAGCGGCAGCTATTCCGTCAGGTGAGGAGTCGGATGACGAGGGTCGGCATGTCTTCCTGGTCCCCGTCATCGATCCTTCTCATGACAAGTTCGACGATGACGACGACCCCCACGATGACGACCGTGATGGCGACTGAAACCACAACGGATGACGCGGCCCTGATCGAGGAAGGGCCGGAGTGGGTGCGGCCCGGCCTTCCCCAACTTTATGATACCGTCCCAATAGGTAGACGGATAGAGCGCAGAGTTCGCCGCGCGGTCGAGCCTAAACGGTTGGTTTGATGGCGTGTAAATCTGGTCGCGCTGTCCGCCAGGAATTAATCCGGAGCGCGCCATGACTACCGCACTACCCACTCGAATCGGTTTTCTGCTGTTTGCCGTCGCTCCGATCCTCTTTTGGATGCTGCTTGGAACCTGCTGGGCCCAGCAGGTTCCCGTGGGCGTGCCACCCGAAAAGGCACAACAGTTCCTCGATCTGCTCTCTGATCCGCAGGTGAAGACATGGCTCGAGGGAAAGATCCCTGCGACTGCCGCGGAGACGCCTTCCAGGTCGCTCGTAGAGGGCATTTCGAGCTGGGAGGCCGCCGTCCGCGCTCGCATCGGTGGACTTTTGGATGCAGTCCCCCGGATACCGGAGGAACTGGCAAGCGCGGCCGCTGTTGTCTCGCGCGACGTGAACTCGGACAGGCCCGGGCTGGTGGTCGGCATATTGGCCGTGCTGATTGCCGTTGGCTTCGGCGCCGAGTGGCTGATACGGAGGGCCTTTGCCCGGGCACACAAACCCGGCGCAGGAGAGGACGCCGGACAGCAAATCCTGGAGGAGATCGCTGCGTTGCTGACATTTGCCCTGGCCAGCGTCGGCTCGTTCCTGGCGTTCGAATGGCCGCCCTTGCTGCGTAAGATCATCCTCACACTGCTTCTAGCCTTCATCGTGTTTCGGGTCGTTCGGGCAATCCCCAAGTTGCTGTTTGCCTTGGGCGGCGCCAGCGCCAAGGCCGATCAGCCGACGGCAGCTTTTGAAAGCGATGCGGTTGCTCGTTTCTGGCTTTGGCGGATCAGCCTCATTGCCGGCTTTCTGCTGTTCGGCTGGACCTTCGTCAGCCTCATGCCCGACCTGGGCTTCTCCATCGAGGTGACCCGGCTCGCTGCCTTTCTGATCGGGCTGGGCATTCTGGCGACGGCAGTCGAAGTCGTCTGGCGGCGACCCGGCAAGCCGGCTTCACTCGTCGCCAAGTCACTGCTCACCCTCTACCTCGTCGTGCTTTGGTCGGCTTGGGTAGCGGGATTGCTGGGACTAATGTGGCTAGGCATCTATTCGCTGCTCTTGCCGGCCCTGGTGCGCGGTGTGGGCGATGTGGCGCAAGCCTTCGCAAACAGGATCACGCGTACCGGGGCCGTCGGCGTCATGCTGAACGTGCTCATCGTCAGGGGCGCCAGGGCAGTGGTGATTGCCGCGGCGGTCGCATGGCTCGCCTATGTCTGGCGGATCAGAGCTGCGGCCCTCGCCGGCAGCGAAACTGGCGCGATCGTGATATCCGGACTGTCCAACGGCATCATCATTCTCCTGGTCGCCGACCTGCTTTGGCAGCTGTCAAAGGCGTTGATCGCATATCGGATGGAGCTTGGGCCAAAGGACGGTTCCAATGCCGATGAACTCGCCCGCGGCGCGCGGCTGCGCACGCTGCTGCCAATATTCCGCAACGTGCTCGCTGTCTTCATCGGCGTCGTCACCGTACTGACGATCCTGTCCGGACTGGGCGTGCAGATCGCACCGTTGATCGCCGGCGCGGGCATTTTCGGCGTCGCCATCGGTTTCGGTTCGCAGACGCTGGTTAAGGACGTCCTGAGTGGCGTTTTCTATATGCTCGACGATGCCTTCCGTGTCGGTGAATACATCCAGAGCGGCAGCTACAAGGGCACCGTCGAATCGTTCAGCCTGCGGTCGGTCAGGCTGCGGCATCACCGTGGCCCAATCTTCACAGTGCCGTTCGGCGAGCTGGGAGCCGTTCAGAACATGAGCCGCGACTGGGTGATCGACAAGATGACTCTCAATGTCACCTACGATTCCGACGTAGATCTCGCTCGTAGGCTCATCAAGAAGGTCGGTCAGGAGCTGGCTGCGGACCCGGAGTTCGCTGCCGACACGCTTCAGCCTTTGAAGATGCAGGGCGTCGACAGCTTCGGCGACTTCGCGATCGTGCTCAGAATGAAGCTGATGACCAAACCGGGTGCGCAGTTCACCATAAAGCGACGCGCTTTCATGATGATCAAGAAGGCTTTCGATGAGAACGGCATCAAGATCGCGGTTCCAACCGTCCATGTTACGGGGGGAAGCGATGAAGCCGCCGGTGCGCAGCAAGCGCTCAACATGAGCAAAGCCGCCGAGCTGGCGGCCAAGGCACCTGTCGGCCCCTAATATATCACCGGTTCCGGATCCGGCGATGCATCGGCCGGCAGCGCCAGAAGACCCTGACGTGCTTGTCGTCGCCCACGAAAGCTGATCGAGGCGGAATTTGAGGCCATTTTCCACCCTTCTCTCAAAGTTCAATTGCCGCACTCACGCGCCGGGCGGCCGAATGGAACGGCGGTAGCGCAAGTGCGATCAACACTGGATCTGGAGGTCTACGGGTGACAAAGCCTTGAATATACAGCATGGCTTGACAAGTTGAATGCCGAGCGCAAGGCACTACTTCGCGAACTCACGATACAGCTCGACCGTCGGAGCGTGCCTATCGATTGCGTCGGCGACCTTGGCGGCCATCGGCAGGTTCTTCTTTTCCGCCCTAAAACGTTCAACCGTCTCGCGCGACGTGTCGATCACCAGCTTTTCGGAAAGCTCCGCTTTCGCAGCCAGATGCGCCAGCTCGTCTTTCGACAGTGCCGCCATCTTTTTTGTGCGGGAGAAATTGAGCGCCGCCGTATCTTCCCCCTCGATGTAAGGGATAGTCGACAACAAGTCATACGCTGGCGAGAGCGCAGGGGTGCGGCGATCAGGATAGGTTAGCGACCAGTTCTTCAGGTGCTGGGGTGGGCCGCATCTCCCAGCAGGGTGACACGCCCGAACGACCAGCGCGGCAGCGGCTCGCGATCGCAGTTGGGATATTCGTGGAACGCGCCTGTAGTCCGGATGACTTCTGCCGGATCGACATAGTCCAGTCGAAAGCGATCCCGCACGAAGGGCAAGACCTGTGCAAGGTCCCCCGGCCGGCTCCAGTCCCCGAGAGTGAACTGCCCGGCCCGCGGCTGACGGCTGCGGGCCATCACGGCCCAGTTGGTGAGACACATGTCCGGATAACATCGAAGTAGTTTGCTACTCCCGCCGCTATCAACAAACAGTCAGTCCTTCGCGCGGGGGTGACGTCGGTGGCGTTCGGGAAATGCACCGCGACATATGTGATGGCGGCACGCTCTTGATGGGATACGAACCAGCGTTGGCGAGTTCGTCTTTTGTGCAGGCATGTGATATTGCGATAGATTGCGAAGTATGACAGCCGGACATCATTTTCAGAGTTTGGAAACGCTGGACCGACACTGGAGAGCATTTATGGGTTGGAAAACGCCAAAGTTTGAATACGTGAATGGGTATAAAATCGTCGAAGTCGATGGGCCAACCTTCAAAGTTTATGACGGTGACCGTCAGTTAGGCGACCATTTCCCCTACTCGGGCGAGGCTGCTGCTTACGCAAATTCTTTGCCAAAGCGAGATCCTCAACACAAGAAGCTTGCATAATCAAAGGCGAAGCAAAATTTGACGAACTCCTGCCTCCGCTCAGCGTTGGAATTGCTTGGTTGGTCTGACTTTTTTGCAGATCAGGTAAAGCCCACTGAAGCTGACCTCGTACCCAAGCGCGTCGCGTCGGTGCACCGGGCACGCATCGAGGCGATGGGCGCCACGGGGTCAGACAGGCTAGAGCTACCAGCCCACGCCAGTACGGCTGACTTCGCGGTGGGCGACTGGGTGCTTGCCGATCCCCGGTCCCACATGCTTGTCCGCCGGCTTGACCGGAAAACCGTGTTTAAGCGACGCCCGGAAGTCGGACGTGGCCAACAACTTGTTGCTGCCAACATCGACACACTGTTGATCGTGACGTCGTGCAACGCCGATTTCAATATTGACCGGCTAGAACGTTACCTAATCATGGCCAACGAGGCGGGCAGCAAACCGGTCATCGTGTTGACCAAGGCTGACACTGCGGACGACGTTGGCATATTTCAGGCCAAAGCCGAGGCTTTACAGCGTGACCTACCTGTGGTCGCCCTGAATGGGCGCTCTGCCGATGCAAGCTCCTTTTTGAGTTCCTGGTGCGGCGTTGGCCAAACGATCGCCCTGGTGGGATCGTCCGGAGTAGGAAAGTCGACGTTGGTAAACACGCTGACCAGACCTGCATCTGACGCAAAGCAGAAAACCGGGACTATTCGCGAACATGACGCGCAAGGCCGTCACACCACGACCGCGCGCTCGCTGCATCCTATTCCGGGCGGCGGCTGGGTCATAGACACGCCGGGAATAAGAACACTTTACGTCAGCGATATCACCGACGGGATCGACACGCTTTTTTCCGACATAAAGGAACTGGCACCGGCTTGCCGATTTCGCGATTGTACCCATGCGAATGAACCGGGCTGCGCGGTTCAGGCAGCTGTCAAAAGCGGCACTTTGGCCGCCGACCGCCTTGAACGCTGGCGAAGTCTTGTTTCTGAAAACCGTGACAGAACACCTGTCGTCAGCGGACCACGCGGCAACAAGATCGTTCGCAAAAAGAAGTACTGACGCCTTGATAGGATTCGAACTGCCGACCCATCACTCATCCGCCCTCAGGGGCGCATGTTTGGATGGCTTTCGCTTGGCAAGGACTTTTGGTGTGGCAGCGATTTCCAAGCACGATCGCGGCAGCGAGAGCAATCTGCCCGCGGTGATAAGTCTGGCGCTGCGATGCAGCGGCATGGTCATTGGGCTTGCTCCGAGGCGGAGGCAAGCTCCTTGATGTGATTGTGGCCTCGATGTGTTTTTTCTAATCGGCCTTGGAAAGCGTGCGTATGGGATCGGACCTGGGAGGGAGATCCTGTGCCGTCGGCGACTCGGCGGCACAGGGCTTCATGAATGGACCACTTTTCAATTGCATCAGTAGCAGGGCGGATAGGGATAGTAGCCACACGCCGGGGTGGGTAATAGGGCGCAGCAGCAGCACCTACGGCTGCGCCAACAGCAGCCCCGGCAACAGCTGCCCCCGCGACGGCGCCAGCGCCATACCAAGCGCCGTGATAGACCGGGGCGTGCCAGTAGGCGCCACCGTGGTAGCCGTATCCACCACCGTGCCAAACCGCGCCACCGTAGCCACCCACATGGGCGAATCCACCGCCGCCCGGTCCGCGAAACGCGAAGGCGTCAATGAAAAGAGCTGCTGGACCGCTCGCATTGTTCAGGCTGCCTTCCAGGACGGCAACGTCGAACGTGAGCGTATTTCCTTCCAGCTTCGGCGACTTGAGCGTAACCACGGCGTCGTTCACATCCGAGCCGTCGCCGCCAAGAATTGAAACCGTCGCATTTGGCGGGTCGATGGCGAAGTTGTCCTTGCCTTCATCCCACTGCATGATGAACTGCTGGGTGGTTACGTGACCTGCAGCGCGAACGGGCCGGTCGGCGAAGACGATCGAGTTCTTCGACACACCCGTCAGCACCAATTTGCTACCGTCAAGCGTAGCGCCATCCGAATTGATCACCGCCAGCGATGGGACCGGACCAGTCGGCGTGACATGGCCGATGGTTTTTTCCAGCGGGACGTGTGGTTTCTTGGCGACGTCTTGCGCGATCGCACCCGTCGCGATGGCAAGGCCTCCCGCAAAGGCTACTACGGTTGCGAAGCGATTGATGTTCATATTGAAATTCTCCTTAGAAATGAGAGCAAGCTTCCTTCACCACTGCTGCAGAGCTGGTATCCTTCAGCTCTCGACTGGAGATCTGCGTCCCGTCACTTGGTCACCAGTTCAACTTCGCTGGGCCTCCATTCCTTCGTGAAAAATGGTTCGAGCGGTCCGTAGAGACGCAGGCACGGGATAAACCCCTTGCCCGGCACGGTCTGGATCCAGTTACCCCGAGCGACGCCTTCAGGTTGTTGCGGCGAGAACCAGACCGTCGTCGTGCCGTCGGCAGCTGCCTCGGCCGCGGGCGAAGGATAGCTCTGGCTGCCGGCGCGCGGGTAGCGCTGGGGGGTATCGAGCATCGAACGCGTCTGGTTGTCGTAGGCAATAAAGGACCAGAAATTGGCGTAAGGAATGTCCTTCGGCAGCGTCACCTTGTAGGTCTTGGCACCGTCGAAGGGCTGCTTGTCTGCATCCACGATCGTCCACAGGTACTGCGAGCCAATGCCCGGCACGCGCATGGCCATCCCTGGCGTAATGCCGGTGACGCCGTAGAAGAAGGACGTTCTGGAGTCCAGCAAGCGGTACCCTGTGGCCGGGTAGGGCTTGGCGCCCTCTGGCGTAATTTCTGGAATCGGCGTCTCGAACTCGTAGCCGCTGACAAACAACTGGTTCACCCAACTTGAACCGGGGTAATAGTACCAGTCCTCAGCGCGAGGAGCCATGAACAAGGTGCGCGACGTGGCGTTGGCTAGCGCCACGGCTTCGGTGAGGATCTTCTTCATCCGCGCATCCGGCGCAAAGGGTTTGCCTTTGACGATGCCGATGGCTGCGATCGGGCCCATCAACTCGGCGTCAAGCGCCGTTGCAGGCTCCTGTTGCACGATTTCGTTGAGCCACTCGTAATAGGAGTAGTCGTTGGGCGGTATCGTGTTCATCACCACACCACTGCCTTCGTGGAAAACAGTCGGTGGCGGCGGGGTGATCGGCCCGAGTTTGGTTTTACCGTCAAGGAATTCGGAAACGGGCGTGCCGTAGCCGCCGGCTTGGTACGGATAGACCTTAAGTGTTTTCTTGATCTGTTCGACCACCGGCTTTGGATCGTTGTTTTCCATGAACGCGCGAGCGAACCAAATAACGAAGTTGGTGCGGGCGCGGGCCACAAAGTAGCCCCCTTCGGGAACGTTACCCTCGTAGCCAGGTGGCAGGATGAGATACTTGCCGCCTTCACCGCGATCAGCCCCGGGCGCGCCCAAATCAATAACCCAGCGGAACCACTGGTCGTCGATAGCGCCCAACATCTTGGGTCCCACCTCAAGCACCATCGGCCCCTTGGAGAGATCGAGCATTCCCAAGGAATAGATCGTGTCCGCGTTAGCCGTCAGGAATAGTGACTTGGAATCCATCAGATCGGAGAAAATGAGGACTTCATTGTCTTTCACCCCGACGCTCTGAAAGCCTTTGTGAAGCGCCGCTATGCTGACACCCTGGAAAGTGTTCACGAACGCCTCGAACCCGTGCGTGAAGTCCAGATTGTCATAGATCTTTTCGATGGTTTCCTTGCTCGGCATGCCGTCCTTGAAGTCGAGTGTGCCGATGCGAGTCTCGACCTTGTCCGGCGTCAGGATAGATGCAGGCGGGGTTGCCGTTTGGGCGCTTGCTCCAATCGTGCAGGCGAGGAAAGTCGATGCCGCAAGGGCCATCATCAGCCCGCTGAGTCTGCTGTCGATCAATTTCATTGGTCGTTCTCCCCTAGGTTCTTTGGGTTTGGTAGTGGCGGGCGCTGCCAGTTGTCGGTGCGCCCACCCTTGACCAGTTGGTAGGCTCAAGCTGACTCATCGGTAATCCTGAGGAAGCCTTGATGATATTGTCCTTTGGGGAAGTTGTCAGTCCGCAGATGTCGGCAGTTTCGTCGTACGTATCTTTGCTCTCATGGCCGAACCTGTAAAATTGCGTTGGATCCCTGAAATAGAAGTCACTCGATGCACTACTTACGCTGCGTTGCTTCCGGGCTCACAGCAACGTAACTTACTGTAACGAGTGTGTAGTTTACTACGCCTCGAACGCGACGCGCCGCTTTGTTTGCGGTTGTTCAGAGGGATCCGGTGCATGCGGTTGAAGGACAGAAATCCCGCCACGTGACCCAACTGGACTGCGACTGCGACTGCGTGAGGATCGAAGCTGATGTTTCGCGGCTACTCACGAACGTGATCTGCAGAGCCCGCGTGGTTCCTGGCAGTCGATGACGTCGACACGCAGGGCAATTTCGCCGAAATCGTCCTGCACGTGGCAACAGCCCACGATAGCCGGCAGTTGCGAAATTCCTCGACAGCGCAGGTTCACTGTTGATCGCCAAGGCGCGTTCGATCGGCGCCACCGTCGTCACGCATGAACTGCCGAACCCGGAAGTGAAGAAGCGCGTCCTGATCCCGGATTTCTGCCTGGTCTTCGACGTTCCATTCGTGAACACATTCGAAGCGCTCCGCCAATTCTCCGCGAAGTTCGTTTGGTCGCCTTAACAATCGAAGACCTGCGGCATGCCATGCTCGAACCGATGCGGAAATCCGGTTCTCTAGCACGCGTGCCGCGGTCACCGAAACGTATCTTGTGCAGACGACCTATTTGGGAACTTTGTGCGCCCCACGCCGTTTAGCAGTACACATACCCCATCTGACGCTTCCTCCGCCGCCTGGCAAATGGCCGTTTTTGCGCCGAGATCCGACACCCGGGAGCGTTTAAATGACCAGGCATTTCAAGTATGAAAGAGAGGCCCTGCTTCGCGGCTGGGATGCAGTCTACGATCTGGAAGAATTCATTCGGGCCTATCGTTTGGCACCGCTTGCCGCGCGCGAGATCTTTGCAAAAGCCGGCCCCCGCAGGCTCGATCTAGCAAATGCCATGGATGCACGAAAGTTGCAGCAAGGCACATTAGTCGCTAATGCACTTATGTCTGACGTTTGACGGAAGTCTGTTGCCTCAGTGCAATATTGCGCGCAGGATACTTCGTCGACAGCGATTGAAGCGGGCGCTGTCGCGAACGGGTCGTCATGTACCTGTGCCCCAACCAAAGGAGGACGTCATGTCTTCCAGCCACCCAGAACACTATCTTGATGCCGACGACCTCAGCCTATTGGTCGAGGTGCTTACCGCTGCGGGTTTCTACGGAACGACAGCCAAGGCAGATCCAAGTGGACGGCTTGCTGCCACGCGTTTCCTGATGACGGCGCTCGAAAACGGTATCAATAGCCGCGAAAGGCTGACTGCAGCCCTTGTCGAACGTGGCGATGCTTCAAGCGGAGAACATCAGACGCCTCAGCAGACGAAAGCCGAGGCGATTGACCGATGGGATGACGAAGGCGGCGCTATCTACGCGAAGTCCTCAGCGTGACCGCCGGCTTGAACGGCGATCGGCCGTCAGCCCTTCTTATGTTCCAAACGGGAGAATTCGATGCACACACTGCCCAGCCTGACAGGCCACCATCTCAGCCCCCGCGATCTTTCAGCAGTGCGCAGGGTTTTTGAAGCGACCTGTTTGAAGACACGGCTCGATGGGCGCGGCATACAGGCCGATCGCCTGGCGAGGTTCATCCTGGATGAATTCCGGTTCGGCAACACGGATGAAGCGTCCCTTTTGGAATGTGCTCTATGGCACGAGACGCGACGTACTCCGCCCAAAGCGAAGAACCATTCTATCGTTGACATGCGAACGGCAAGAACGCGCGAGGGTCGTGATTCCAGCCAAGCACCCAAAACCGGCAATCCTCACGATCGAGTCGCTCGCTAGCCGTCTCACCCCATCCGACAGCTACGTCCGCCAACCCTCTGACGTCAAATACCTGGCCGCCTCATGGGCAGCCAGCACGACCAGGCGCGTCGTCGCCTGGAACATGACAGAGAACCCTCTAACCACAGGAGCCATCATGGCCAAGGAAATCAAAACACTGGACGTGCTTTTTCACGATACGTTGAAGGACGTCTATTTCGCCGAAAACAAGATCGTCGACACACTGCCGAAGATGCGCGATGCCGCCAAGAGCAAGCAGCTCAAGGATGCATTTATCAAGCATCTCGGCGAGACAAAGGTTCATGTCGAGCGACTGGACCAGGTCTTCAAGATCATCGGCAAGAAGCCGGAAAAGAGGACATGTGACGCGATCATGGGCATCACCAAGGAAGGCGCCTCGATCATGGACGAGTATGAAGGCTCGCCCGCGCTCGACGCCGGATTGCTCGCGGCTGCGCAGGCTGTCGAACACTACGAAATGTCACGCTATGGCACCTTGCGGACGTGGGCCCTGGAACTGGGCATGAAAGATGCCGCTAAGCTCTTCCAGACGACGCTCGACGAAGAGCAGGCGACAGACATAGCTCTGACCGCGATCGCCACGAAGGTCGTGAATCAGACCGCAGAAAAAGCGGCCTGAAGCATTTCCAGTAAAAGTGCGATGATTTTCCGTCAGGACATGCGTGAAAGCAAAGCAAAGAGATAGAGCGCTTCCGCGGCTCTGACTCAACCGGAAAAGCTCTACGTGAATATCGGCCCGGCTTGATCCTATCAAGCCGGGCAAAGGCAGTCTCGGCCGACGCGTGCGAGAATCCGAGATGGACCATAGATTATGTCCCGCCCCGGCGCGCGACACTGTGGCCAAATCACGCGGTTATCGATTGTATTTGTCGGGAAGGAGACCACAGTGGTGTCCGGCAGATCTACACCGCCGGAATGTTCAATGTCAGAAGCGCCTGGCACCGAGCGAAGAGACGCGCCGCAGCTCAATTTCTGATCACGGCATTTCAAGGCGGCGTTCACTCCGAGGCAGCGCTCGTCACCATTCTGTTGAGCCAGATCGAGATGCTCTCCTCGCCTTTTTCGAATGACGATTTGGATCGGTGGGAAAACGAAGGTGGCGGCAAGGCGTTTGGTCGCTCCGCAACCACGAAACAATCCATTGACCGGATTGAGCACCAATTCTCGCGACAAGGCTCGGCGCCTGGTTGATGAAGCAAACCTGCTCTTGAGACGATACACAGCAAGTGAAATTCGACAACGTCAAGCGGGGCGTCAACGCCATGATTTTATCTTAGTTGGCAAGTCAGCCCTTTGGGCCGGCTCCGATGTCCTCGGGCAGCGCGGAGCGCGACGCCGATTGCGTCCGCTCTTCGAGTTCAGCTGCGACCCACTCGAGAAACAAATTGTATGCGACGGCCAACAAGGTGGGTCCAAGAAAAAGTCCAATCAACCCAAAGGCCAGCACACCACCAACGAGCCCAAACAAGCCCAGCAACACCGGCAGGTTACTGTTTTGGTTGAGCAGGTACGGGCGAAGAAAGTTGTCAATGCTGCTGACGAGAAGCAGGCCCCAGATGGCGATGAAGATCGCCCAGCCCATGGAACCCTGAGAAAGCAACCAAAGTGCAACGGGCCCCCACACGAAGGGAGGCCCCCCGGCACAAATGACAGCGCGAAGGTCAGGCAGCCCAACAATAGAGGTTGAGGCACTCCGGCAATCCAGAAACCGATGCCGGCCAGCAGGCCCTGCGCAAGTGCGGTTCCGATCATCCCGTAGACGACACCTTTGACGGTCATACCGATGACCGCCAGCAATCTCTTGGCCCGGGGACCGGCAACGCGCTCGCTGATCTGGCGCATGAAGCCGATCATGCGGCGACCGTGCAGGAACAAAAAGAAGGTGATGAATATGCTGAGCGCGAGTTCAAGGACGACGCCACCGAAGGCGGCTCCGCCTGCAAGAGCAATATCGGTGACAGGGCCTGTTAGTTTCTTGAGTTCGACGATAAACGCTGGGGCATCATGAGCGAGGTTTTCCCAGTAGGCCGCCACGCCTTCGCCGACGATCGGCAGACCTTTAATCCAGTTGGGCGGAGCCGAAGGCCCCTCCTCCAAGACGTGCGTAATTCCCTCGGCCAGATTTTTCATGTCGTCGGCGAGCGCGGTCACAAGGAAGGCAAGCGGTGCAGCCAAAACAAAGATAACCAGCATCGTCATTATTGCTGCGGCAACTGCGCGGTATCCTCCGACCGCACGCTCGCATTGGCGGTAGAGCGGCCACGTCGAGTAACAGATCACCGCAGCCCACAATATGGCCGACAGGAAGGGCCAAAGGACCAGGGCACAAGCAACAACCAGCAGGGCAAGCGTACTGATACCGAGAACAGGCCCAATCCATCTGCGAAGATCTGACATTGCCCGATCCGCCTCCTTCTGTAGCGCCTTTCCACGACGGCTCTATACCCACTCGCCGTTCTGCGCGAACGCCGAGTGGGTATGGCAAGCCGAATTGCACGCGAACACGCGGAAATGCTGGCAGCTTAAGAACGGCCGGAGTATACGCACACGCCGGTGATTGCACGGCGGTTGCGCTGCCGTTTCGCTTCATCGCCACGCGGCGACGTCGAAGCTTCACCTTAGATCAGTGCCAGCCGATCGTGCAAACGACACCCCTGGTGCCGGCAATACGATGGACTGTTTGCACGGGACCGACGTGCATCGCAAACCAGAATTCGCTGCGCCGCTTTTTAAAGCAGGGAGATCTGAGTGGCCGCAACGATGTGCGCTTGCGAACCCGTATCGCGCGATGTTGGGTAATTGCCCCTTCGAGGACCTCCTCGGGATAACCCGATCGGTCCAAGAAGGGCATGGACGAGTGTCCGTCCATTGACGAATGTTCAATACCAGCGCCCGCGACCGTACCAGCCACCGCTGAGCACTAGAACGATGAGAACTATGATGAGTAGTGTGGTGATATCCATTTGGGTCTCCTGGGAGTACCCTGGTTATCGTCAATCACGATGATGGACGATGCTGTTTTCGTGCTGTACTCCGACGTAACATAACGCGCCAAACGTGTCTTCGTTCCAGCTCGAATAGAGGGCGGCCAGAAGCCGCCCATCATCGACTGGGTGCGCTATTTGGCGCGGCGCCAGACACCGTTGACGCCGTCACCCTTAACGTCTCCAGCCTGCTTGTCTTCGGCATAGGTGTAAAGCGGCTTGCCGTCGTAGGCCCACATCTCCTTGCCGGCCGTATCCTTGACAAGTGACCATTCGCCTGCCGCCTTGGATTTTGCCGCGGCGTGGAACGCGGGCCAAATCTTCAGGCAATCGGCGTCGCAGTTCGACTTGCCCTTGGTGTCCTTGTCGAACGTGTAGAGGGTCATGCCGCTATCCGTGGTCATGACCTTGCCCACCTTGGTATCGACCATCTTGGCCGGTTCAGCGGCAAAGGCCGAACATGACGTGGCGGCGGCTACGCCCAATGCAATTAGAGAGATTTTCATTATTTTTTCCCATCGGGGATGCCGGCGGAATGCCAGTAGTGCCCGAAGTCTAACGCACAGAAACGCGCAGCTTCAGTAGCAGTTCCCTGACACACCAACTGAACGGGCTCGAAGTGCGCTGCATCTGTCGGCAGATAATGACAAACCAGGCGAGCGATAGGTCGGCAGCGCTTGATGAGTCACTGGGTCAGGGTGTCGGACTGTGTTGTCTGCGCCGACCCTGTAAACATAATCGTTGCGGGTCTAAATGCCCAGACCAGCAGAATACTCGTGGTGACGATGATCAGAGAGAAAACGAGACGATTTGACATGGCGCCTTCCTCCATATTTGGAGCGCTGTGAATGCGGGCTACAGCATTCGTCGCCGTTGTCAGGTCGAACATTTCTGGCAAGGAGACGCGCGGAAGCCTTCCTTGTGGCCTCGCGGTCCGTGCGGTTCGGGAGCAGTTTGAGGGATCCGGTCGCCGCATGGCAACGGAAGCAAGTGTATCACAGTTCTTGCTTGCAAACGCGGCGGAACCGCCGCGTCAAACGATCAATTGCACGATGTGGGAGAAAGGCGTCATCGCCCACCTGCCGTTATTATCCTTGGCTGTTCTGTAAATGATGAAGTCACGGCCGATGGTGAACTTTCCATGCATGGTGATCTCGTTACCGGTTGAGAGCACGGCTCGAAGCTCGTTTGCATGGTGTTTCTCAATTTGGTCGCTGATCAAATCGGCTAGGACCAGATCCAAGATTTCCGGCTTTGAATCAGTCAATGGATCCCCCACTCTTTTTGAGACACGTTGCGGATGCGACGACCTCGGTACGGCAAACGCGACCACCCAACGTTTGCCGCAGCCAATTTTGTGCTTAGCCAAGCGGCAAAGCAACGGGTTTTGAGATCGTGCTCGCGATTGTGCCTGAGTGGAAGCGAACGGCAACACGGCAAGGACAGACCGGAAGCTGTGAGCGGTTCCTGGGCGGCAAGACGATCCGCGCGAGGTCCGGCGCAAATTCCCCTCGTCAGCTACTGGTTTGCGGCAAAGACCTCGTTATCCGCAACCAATGCTACCGCGCGGAATCTGATGCATGGTAGCGATCTTTCAAACAGGGTCATTCCGAGTCCCCGAAGGTCAAGCTGCTGTCCTGTCGACTTCCGCAACGTGATGCCGGTGTGCAATTGAAACATGTGTGCCGGGCCTTGCATCTGCCACGGTGACCCGTGCATCCAGCTGGTTGCTGAGCGCTTCCACGATCCCCGTGCCCAAGCCGGGCTTCACTTCAATTCCCCCTGTCGGCATACCTACGCCGTCATCGCCGACCTGGAGGGTCCAGTCTTTTCCTTTGGCGTGGTAGTCGACGGTGATTTTGCCCTCGCGGTGCTTCGGGAATGCGTGTTTGAGCGCATTGATCACCAGCTCGGTAACGATGAGACCGAGGCTTATCGAGGTGTTTGCCTCGATAAAGGTCTTGTCCACGTCGACTTCGATCGAGAGCTGTTCGGGGTCGTAGATCATCGAAGCTCCGAGACTTCTGCAAAGCTGCTCGAAATAGCAGCGGAGTTCGACCTCACCGACACTGGATGTGGCGAGCTGCTGTTGGACCGCAGCGATGGACATGACCCTGCTGTGCGCGGACTTCAAATGGTTGCGGGTCTCTTCGGACTGAACCTTGCGAGCGCTCTGCAAAAGTATGCTCGCAATGATCTGCAAGCTGTTGGCGACACGGTGCTGGACCTCTTGCAGAAGGATCGCCTTTTCTCGCAGCAGGTCGTCCTTCACCTTCTCGGCGACCCGCGCATCGGTGACGTCGGTAACCGTCAAAAGCAGGCGGAGTTGCGATGTATGGGCATAGTCAAGCAATTGAGCGTCAAGGACCAGCCGCTGGGTATCATGGTCCGGGCGTTTCAGATCCATCTCATAACCACGCACATCGGCAACTCCTGCCGCAGTTGCCTCAAGCAACACCGATAATTGGGCGAGGTTCCACTCTCCATCGCCCAGTTGGGTGAAGCGCTTTGCCGTGGCCGTAGAGGCGTCGATCCGAAAGGCCCTGTAGAAGGAGGTGCTGGCCGCGACCACGCGGAGATCGCCATCGAGAAGCACGATCGGCGCGCTCGAGGATGCAATGACCGCAAGCGCAAGGCTGAGCGAGGTTTCGGGATGGAGAGGCGTGTCCCTGGTCATTGTCGTGTCCTTGCGGCCAGAGGCTCGCGGTGCAAGAGCCATCCCCAGCATGGACGTAGACGGGTTATGATTGGGAGGGGAACTGATCCGAACGCATACTACCACGAATATCGAGAGCAGGTTCACTTAATCGATCGAAACTACCGCGATGGCTGGAACACCACTGAGCGCGGGAACGGTCATAGCTGCCACAGGATAAATGCCCGACCAGCAACTAAGACGCGGAACGGGTCAACAGGTCCTGACCCTAGTCTTTATCTTCCGGTGGTCGGCGCCAAATTTGGATGAGGCCCCTGCGCATGGCGTCTTTCAGATTGAGAATATCAAGAAGATCGTCCGCTTCATCGCGCGGCAAATGCGAGATTAGATAACCGTCTAAAACAACCGGCTGTCCGGTGAAGACATCGATCACCGTCCACACATTGTTGGCTTCGATCTTCAGATCATACCGTTGCTCTCCTTCATCGAAGGCGACCAGCGACGGTCGGGAGCCCGCATGGTCAGATTATCAATCGCGGGCAAGAAACCGCAGAAGCGCCTTTTGCAACGTCTCGGCAGCCGTTCGGTTCAGGGCCACTTCGATCGGGCCCTCGTCGCATTCCAGGCAGAGCGTGCCGATCAGCGGCGCCTTATGGAGGGTGATGATGTCGCTTTCGTAGAGCTTGTTCGGCTCGGACATGGCAGTCCCCAATTCCAAACAAAGAGCTTACCACATTCGCGCGGATACGGGAGCTTTATCCCCGCACGATGGCACCTGGCGATCGCTCGGTGGGACAGGAGCCGCAACCTCCAGAGAAACATCGATGAAGCTGGACGAATAGGAGAGTTCAGGCCGACAGGCACAACCGCCTCAATTGAAACTCAATCGACGCGCTATGCTGTGGCAAGTTGATTTGGCCGATGTGGCTTTCGCGGTATCAGAACTTCGAACCGCCCCAATCCCCTAAATTCTCGACAGACAGGCAGGCTCGGCGTCAGTGCTTGCGGCCAACGCGTCTCGAAACAGATCTCGAGCCGTCTGTCCGGCCCATCGCAACGAGCATTTGATCCGTCTACGCCAGCGCGAAATGCGGAGCGGCTGTTGCAGCCGAATTACTCTTACCAACGCTTGAGGAGGACTGAGACCACTATGAACGCTCTATCTTTCACGAAACGCATCATCCGCGGCCCGCGCGACACGTTACCGATCCACCGCTTCCATGTTGGCCAACTTGTCCGCTCCAAGGGGGCGCTGACGAGAGAGTCAATATCTGGAGAAACGTATCGCATCGTTGCGACGCTGCCGATCCGCGACAATGCGCTCCAGTATCGCATCCGCAGCAGCCGCGAAACCCATGAGCGTGTAACGGATGAAGGCAATCTCGAAGTGATTGTCAGTGCCGGCAAGGATGGGATGGCATTGGCCGAGCGAGCCTTCAGAACGGCACATATCCTATAACGACCATGCCAAACCGGCCAAACAGATCAGCCACGGGAGGCGATCATGAACTACCACATACCGGCTCAGATCTATCTCTTCGACTATCGCGGTCTGTTTGCCTGGATTGCTCTTTCGGTCGCGGTCTTTGTGGTCATCACCACGATCCTCTTCGGCCGGATCTTGTGATGGCGCGGCACGGAGCCAAACGCCCTCCTCACTCGTGCGCCCGGCTGAATGCTAGATATCAGACAAGGCTCGTTCGGGATCTGCAAGGTCCAACAGAGCAATCAATGATCCCGTCTTCGTCAAAAGCATAACGCTCGACAGGCAGGACCGCGCCGCCGCGCATACGCCGGCGTCGGAAGGAGACATCATGTTCAATCGAACCAACCATCGATCCATCCACTTCAATCGGCCCTTCCAGTTGCCCGACACCGAGGAAACGTTCGCGGCCGGCGACTACGACGTGGACGAAGACGAGGTCCTCATCGAAGGCTTCTCCTGGCTTGCCTCCCGACGCGTTGCGACCTTTATCAAAGTGCCGGCAACGATAGAAAATCAGTATCGCATGCGCTTGATCGCGATCGAACCCGACGAACTTGAACGCATCATCACATTGGATGGTGCCGGGAACATTCCTCACTCGCAGCCACACGCTTGAAGGTACCGCTGGGTGTAACCGAGCGGTATCACGGCGATACGAAGAACGGGAGAACGACGATGCCCCACCGAGAGCATGCACGCACGATTATACGCTGGAAGAACGAGGGCCACGCGCCACACCAAATTCACGGCCGCTATCAATTCGGCCGACGTGTTGAAGTGGACGGATCCTGGACGATCTACCACGTCTTTAGCGGCAAGCCTGCGCAGGTCGATGCGTGGAGAATGACTGGCCTCAATCGTGAGAATGCAGACCAAGCCCTCGACGTTCTCAATACATACTGAGCGCGACGCGAAGCCCGCTGCCCAGGTTTGGTGCAGAGATCCGGACTTGAGCGGATGGGCATCTTTGAAATGGCATACTATGCTGTGGCTGCCTTGCGGACGGATTTCGGGCGTGCGCCCGGCAAGCTTTCGGTTGAAGACTGCGCAGCCGATGGCGACTTCGGTCTGCTGAACGGGAAGCGACCGGGCCGCAAACGCCGCCCGACGATCGATTGTATCGTCCGATGGCGGTCTCGACAGCGAGCGTTTGCCGTAACCGTTGGAGGCCTGCCAATTCATCCGGCAGTATCTGCTGATTACGGCGATATGCTGGTGCCGTTGGCCGGGTTCGTCACCCTCGACTTCATCTTCTCAAGATGATGGCGGCGGCAGGAGTTGTGTTTAAAAGGCATGGCTGCACTACAATTGCTACATCGGAAGCCAACCCACACCAACAAACGAACCGCGCACCAACGCCGTTCAGACTGTTCTCAGTATCCCATCCCGCCCATGCCGCCGTTGCCGGCCGGCCGGGCAGATTGTATTGAGGGAATGTCGGCGATCATCGCTTCGGCAGTGATCAAAAGTGCCGCGATTGAGCCGGCGTCCTGCAAAGCGGTCCGCACAACCTTCGCAGGGTCGATGATGCCGGCTTTGATCATATCGACATAGGTCTCCGTCTGCGCGTCAAAGCCCTGGTTGTGATCCCTGCTGTCGGTGAGTTTTCCCACGACGATCGAGCCTTCGACACCGGCGTTCTCGGCGATCTGCCGGATCGGAGCTTCCAGCGCCCTGAGCACGATCGAGATGCCCGCCGTGGCGTCCGCATTCGCTCCGGTCAGTCCCACCAGGACCGACCTCGCGCGCAACAGGGCAACACCACCGCCAGGAACGATGCCTTCCTCAGCCGCTGCGCGCGTGGCGTTCAGCGCATCGTCGATACGGTCCTTCTTTTCCTTGACCTCGATTTCGGTCGCGCCGCCGACGCGGATTACCGCGACGCCGCCGGTGAGTTTCGCCAGGCGTTCCTGGAGTTTTTCCTTGTCATAGTCGGAGGTCGTCTCCTCGATCTGTGCCTTGATCTGCTGGATGCGCGCCTGGATTGTCGCTTTATCGCCGGAGCCGTCGATAATCGTGGTGGTGTCCTTCTCGATCAGCACGCGCTTGGCGTGGCCGAGCATGTCGAGCGTGACGTTCTCGAGCTTGATGCCGAGATCCTCGGAGATCATCTGACCGGCCGTGAGGACGGCAATGTCTTCCAGTATGGCCCTGCGGCGATCGCCGAAGCCCGGGGCCTTGACGGCCGCGACCTTCAGGCCACCGCGCAACTTGTTTACAACCAGCGTCGCCAGAACCTCGCCCTCGACATCCTCGGAGAGGATCAGCAGCGGTTTGCCGCTCTGCACGGCCGCCTCGAGTATTGGCAGCATAGCTTGTAAATTGCCAAGCTTCTTTTCGTGGATGAGGATGTAGGGGTCCTCCAGCTCCACGCGCATCTTCTCGGCATTGGTGACGAAATAGGGCGAGAGATAGCCGCGGTCGAATTGCATGCCCTCGACAACGTCGAGCTCGGTCTCGGCCGTCTTGGCTTCCTCGACGGTGATTACGCCTTCATTACCGACCTTGTCCATCGCCTTGGCGATCATCTCGCCGACCGTCGCGTCGCCATTGGCGGCAATGGTTCCGACTTGCGCAATCTCGCCCGAAGACTCTACCTTCTTGGCGCGCGCCTGGATTTCCTTGACGACAGCAGCGACACCAAGGTCAATGCCACGCTTGAGATCCATGGGATTCATGCCGGCGGCGACGAGTTTGACGCCTTCGCGCAGGATGGAGGCAGCGAGCACAGTCGCCGTCGTGGTGCCGTCACCGGCGAGGTCGTTGGTCTTAGAGGCCACCTCGCGCACCATCTGCGCGCCCATGTTCTCGAACTTGTCGGCCAGCTCGATTTCCCTGGCAACTGCGACCCCGTCCTTGGTGATGCGCGGCGCGCCATAGGCCCTGTCGATGACAACATTGCGGCCCTTGGGGCCCAGCGTCACCTTGACGGCGTTGTTGAGCAACTCGACACCGCGCAGCATGCGATCGCGCGCATCAGTGGAGAATTTGATTTCCTTGGCAGACATTGTGTTCGTCCAGTTCGGTCTTGAGATTGCGGTCGGAAATCGACGGCCAGGCAGCTTTCTTGGCCGCGACGGTCTTTTCGACAACGTCCATGATGTCGGGCTCGTTCTTGATCAGGGGTGCCTCACCGTCGATCCTGAAATCGGTACCGGACCGCTTGCCGAGCAAGATCCTATCACCGAACGTGGCGTCGAGCGGAATCAGCTTGCCGCATTCATTACGGGTGCCTCGACAGCCGGCGATCACTTCGCCTTCCTGCGGCTTTTCCTTGGCAATGTCGCGAGTGATGATCCCGCCCTTGGATTTGAGATAGCCTTGCGCGCGCCGGATGACGGCGCGGTCATGCAGTGGACGGATTTTCATAGGGATTCTTTCTGCGGCCTGCACATAGGGCGGCTGCAATCCTTACATAGCACCTTTGGCACTCGATAGATAGGAGTGCCAAAATACATATTCCGCCGACATCGTCTCCTACCAATAGGGCTCCTCACCGATCGAGAGCGACCTCAACGCGCCAACGGAGAGGCCAGACGCGGCCGTCGGTTTTTCTCCTTTGCCCCAATGCGAGGCGGCAGCCACGTTGACTGTGGGCAGCAGCGTGGGATTTGGCTCCGCCGTCAAACTCGCGGTTTCGCACGCCAAAGAGAAGGATACCCGGTTGTTGCCGAGGAAATTCGAGACGGATCCGTCGGGATCAAACATCCTTGTCGAGTTCGGTGGCGTTTCGAAGAGCCTCTTGCATCCTTGAGCGCCAATGGGCACCGGATAACTTGAACCAGTCGACCACGTCGGTATCGACGTTGAGGGTGAGTTTCGTCGTGGAACCGTCGGAGGGCAACACTTTCTTCTTGAGCGCTCGCGGACGTTCCAGAACCTGCTGCACCAAGTCGCTGGTAGCTCGTGTGGAATTAGCTTTAACTATCTGCCAGCCTCATGCCTTTCTGATGCCATTTCTCGCCCCGAGCTGGCACGTGTTAGGAAGTGCAAGGATTCCCAAAGTAGCGTTTGTATGCTTCATACATGGACGCCTTGTGGCAAGGGCTTTATGGGGGATTGAGTGATCGGTTGCTTTTCAGGTGAGCGAAGCAGGCCTCTCATTAGAGCAGGCTTAGGGCTCATACCGCCTCCAGCCGGAACTGACCTCTCAAAGCTGGAACAGCTGGGAACACATTCGAGCCGTCGCGGAAGTGAAAGGAGAGTTCAATGTCTGGTGAAGCACGGTCTCCTCGTCTCGCCGTCCTGATCGATGCCGACAATGCTTCGGCTAAAATTGCCGATGGCCTGTTTGAGGAAATCGCCAAGATCGGAGAGGCCAGCGTCAGGCGCATCTACGGAGATTTCGCCAGTGGACGATCGAAAGCATGGATCGAAGTGCTGTCGCGTCACGCAATCATACCGCAGCAGCAGTTTGCGTATACCACCGGAAAGAACGCGTCTGATATCACCCTCGTGATCGACGCAATGGATCTGTTGCACAGCGGTCGCTTCGATGGCTTCTGTCTGGTCTCGTCCGATAGTGATTTTACACGTCTGGCGTCGCGGATCCGCGAGCAAGGCACCGATGTTTTCGGCTTCGGCGAGCAAAAGACGCCGGAAAGCTTCCGTCAGGCATGCCGCAGATTCATTTACACGGAAAACCTCCTACCGATCGTCGCGTCAAATGGTGCGGAATCGGCTCAGACGCCCACTCCGCTTCAGCAGCCGAAGGCCGCGACCCCCATCATCAAGAAGGTCATCTCCCAGATGGAAAGCGAAGACGGATGGGTCCCGCTTGGGTCCATCGGCACGCAATTGGCGAACCTGGCATCGGACTTCGATCCGCGAACCTACGGCTTTCGCAAGCTCAGCGATCTCGTGCGCAAGACAAACGCCTTCGATATCGAGCAAATGGAAGGCAAGCCGCTACGGATCCGCGTTAAACAACAAGCATCTAAAAAAAAGGCCTGAGTCCCCGCCATTCGAACTCCCGGAAGGTGTCGCCCTGTGCGTGACCGCCAAATGCGAGCCCCTTGCTAAGATCGCCTCTTGCCGAAGCCTGCTCGCAAGCTGGAGCATAGTCGACGCGGATCGATAGCACAGCTCTGTGTGTCGGGAGTGGCGCAAGACATTGCGAGCACCATCAGACCTTGTTTTGCTCAATGAGCGCTTCAATGGCATGAACCGCTGTGGGATAGCCTGTAGCCCCCAGACCCGCTATTACCGCAGTAGCACGCATCGAGACGTAGGAGCGGTGATAGATCGGTTCACGCCTGTGAACATTGCTGATGTGAAATTCGATGATCGGGCCTGGAAACATCTTTAACGCATCCAGCAAAGCAAGCGATGTGAACGTGAACGCGGCTGGATTGATGATGATGCCTGCAGCGTCCTCATCGATCGCTTCGTGCACCCATTCGATAAGCCGTTCCTCGCTGTTCGTCTGGCGAAATTCCACCGGCCGCTTTCCAGCCGCCTGCTTGCACCACGTTTCGATTTCGCCGAGTGTCGTGTAGCCGTAAATCTCCGGCTCGCGTTTTCCAAGCCGGTTGAGGTTTGGTCCGTTGAGAATGAAGAGGGGTTTGGGGTCTGTCATGATCGCTTTACCTGTTACCCCTGGTAGCCCGTGAGGCGCGGCAACCAGAGTACGAGGTCGGGAAAGAAGGTGATGAGCGCCAGGCAGAGCACCATCCAGCCAAGAAACGGCAACGCGTCGCGAATGATGTCGCGCACCGGCGCACCGGAAATGTTGGTCATGATAAAAAGCAACAGCCCGTAGGGTGGTGTAACCAGCCCCAACATGACGTTGACGACCACCATGACCCCGAAATGCACCATATCGATACCAAGCGCTTGCGCGGTCGGGATGAATACGGGAACGATAATCAGTAGGATTGCTGTCCCCTCCAGCACGCAGCCTAGCAGGAGCAGAAGGACGTTGACGAGGATCAGAAAGCCAATTGGTGACAGATCCCAACCCGTCAAAAGCACACGCAGTGTCTCCGGGATGTTCTCAATCGTGACAACGTAGTTGAAGACCAGCGAGCCGGCGATCAGCATGCCGATTGATGCTGTCGTCTTCGAGCTGGTCTTTAATGCGTCGTAGAAGGCCACCAACGAAATACTGCGATAGATCACGACGGAAATGGCCAGCGCGTAGGCCGCCGCAAGAGCTGCAGCCTCAGTCGGTGTCGTGATGCCCGAATAGATGCAGCCAAGCAGAACGACCGGCATCATGAGCGCCGGAAGCGCCTGCCAGGTGATCTTCGGGATATCGCGAAGCGGTACGGGGTCCTCCACCGGAAAGTTCTTGCGCCGCGCGGTGATTGCAACCTGCACCATCTGCAGAAGTGCCATCAACAGTCCAGGGATCATGCCGCCGATAAAGAGATAGCCGATCGATGCGTCCGAAACGAGCGCGTAGATTACCATTGGAATGGAAGGAGGAATGATCGGGCCGATGACGGAGGTCACAGCCGTCAACGCGGCGGCATAGCTTGGCGTGTAACGCCCGTCTCGGGTCATCATATTCTGCATCATGCGCCCGCTGCCCGCCGCATCCGCGATCGCAGAGCCGGACATGCCCGCAAATACGATGCTCTGCACCACGTTCACCTGCGCAAGGCCGCCGCGGAACCGACCAACGAGAACATTACAGAAGTTGAGAAGCCGCTCCGTCATCGAGCCGATGTTCATGAATTCGGCAGCGAGCACAAACAGCGGCACTGCAAGAATGATATAGTTGGAATACATGCCGTTCAGAAATTGCTCGGCCACCGTTCCCATGTCGGCTCCGACAAGAAACAGGTACAGGATCGAACCAACGATCATCGACAGCCCTATCGGCAAGCCCAAAAAGGCAAGAGCCGTGATGAGGACAATGGTAAGCGAAAAAGGACTGGTGAAATTCATACGCCGGAGCTCGCTTTCGTGGGATCGAAAGCGTCCGGCGCTTTGCCGAAGGCTGCCTGCCATGCAAGCCAGATGTAGCGCACGATCATTGCTACCGCAAAGACGACGTAGATCGAGTAGAGATAGTCGAAGCGGATCTTGAGATAGGCTGTCTTCTCGACCTTCATAAACATGACGTAGTCTATGACGGCCGGCAGCGAGACGCCGAAGGCGACGACAAGAGCCACGGCAAAAATCAGCGTCATGATGCGGCGGGCACGGGCGGACGCGCTAGCCCAGAAGAAATCGAACCGGATTTCTTCACTCTCGCCGATCACGAAAGCGGACCCGAAGAGCACTATCCAGATCCACAGAGCAACGCTGACTTCGTGCGTCCAGCCAATGGAGAGATTGAGGACATAGCGGAACAGGATCTGCAACAGAAACACGACGAACATGCCCAACAGCATGAGGGCCAAAATGTTTTCAGCCCGCCGGCGCAGCCACCGGCCAAAGGCAAGCAGTCTCTCGGACACGAAATTCCTCCTCACCTCACCCAATCGGCCGGGTCGAACCCGGCCGACATCTTTTTGTCGCTGATACGACTACAGGGCTGCTATTTTCTCGAGGATGCCTTCAGGCCACGATTTTGCGAGATCGGAGGAGAGATACTTCTCCTGTGCATGCTTCCGGAATGCGGCAATGTCCGGTTCATAGATTTTGAGGCCGGCTGCCTTGAACTCGTCGACCAGAGCCTTTTCCTGCGCCAGGTGCTGTTCCTGGCTCCAGGCCATCGCCCTATCCGCCGCCGCCTGGAACGCTGTCTGCTGTTCCGGCGACATGTCGGCCCACACCTTGCTGGAAACAGTCAGCAGATCGTAACCGATCAGATGCGAGGTCAGCACGATCTGCGACATCACTTCATAGAACTTCATGTTCTTGACGTTCGGAAGCGGATTGTCCTGTCCGTCGATCGCGCCGGTCTGCAGACCGGTATAGACTTCGGCATAGGCCATAGGCGTCGGATTTGCGCCGAGCGCAGCCCCCAGGAACTGCCAGGCGTCGCCACCCGGCATCCGAAGCTTGATACCGGCCATGTCGGCAGGTGTTGCAATCTTCTTTTCCGGTTTAAGCCCCACCTGACGTGCACCGAAATAGGTCGGACCCAAAATATGCACGCCGAGCTGATCTTCCGCCATTTTCTTGAATTCCGCGCCGGTATCGCTGTCGAAGAACGCCTTGAGATGGGCGGCATCGCGGAACAGATAGGCTGAGGTCAGCACAGACCATTCGGGAATCTGGTTTGAGATATCCTGCGGGGCGATATTGCCCATCTGCAGGTTGCCGCGCTGGAGAGCCACCAGTTCGGTGCCCTGCTTGAAGAGCGTTCCGCCATAGAACGGCTCCAGCGTGAAGCTGTCCTTGATGGCATCCTTGAAGGATTTCATCATCTCGGCGCGGATGTCCTGCTCGGAGAACACCGCCGAAAACTTCAGCACGGGTTTGTCCTGTGCAAATGCTGGGAAAGCAAAAGCCGCGGTCGCCGCCGCGGAAACGCCAAGAAAGCGGCGTCGGTCGATTTCAAAAACCATTGATTTTCCTCCCGTTAGCCGACCGTCGAGTGGCCGGTCTCTTTCCCACTTTCACTCTTCCCTCCTCGGAAGAGCACCTTGTTCATGCACGGACCAGTTAGTTAAAAAAGGCGCGGACAAGCGGCCAGCTATAGCCGGAGTTTCTGATGTTCAATATCTCATGTCAAATAATTTTTATCATAGATTTTTCATTTCATAGGATATAATTCGAGTAAGGGAGGAAACATGATCGTCCAAAATATACCATCGGAAACTGCGAGCGAGATGGCGTTTCGCCAAATCCGGAGCGATATCATCGCGGGCACATTATCTCCGCGTCAGAAGCTGAAACTCGACGACCTACGTGATCGATACTCAGTAAGCATCTCCACCCTCAGAGAAACCTTATCGCGGCTTGCCACCGAAAACCTTGTGATTGCCGAAGGGCAGCGCGGCTTCCATGTCGCACCGGTTTCCGCGAAGGAGCTGCGGGATCTCGGTGACATGCGCCTTCTGCTCGAGAGTCATGCTCTTGCTCTGTCTCTCGCCGCGGGTGACCTTGAATGGGAAGCGCGCGTTGTGGCAGCCAGACACAAGCTTGCCGCGGTGGAGCAGCGTTTGCTAACCGGCGACGTCGACCGAACGCCGGATTGGGTGCGCTACGACTGGGAGTTCCATCAGGCGCTCGCGTCGGCTTGCGGCTCTACGGTGCTGATGGAAACGCTGGCAACGACGTTCGATCGATTTCTACGCTACCACTTGCTTGCGCGCAGCTTCCGGGGGAAACCGGTTACGGACGATCATCGCAAACTCTTCGACCTTGCCATGGCCCGCGACGTGGAAGGCGCAAGGTCTATGCTGCGCCAACACGTGGAGCACGGCATCGATCACGTGCTACGCACCGGTCGGTTTGACTGAATGCTTCAACGGAGACGGGAGATTGGAAAAGCGAGAACAGGTATCGCGCAAAAATGACCCCGAAAGAACGCGAGAGAACATTCTGGCCGTCGCGACGGAGGAATTCGCCGCTCATGGGTTAGCAGGCGCCCGGGTCGACGCGATCGCGGAGCGAACGCGCACATCCAAGCGCATGATCTACTACTATTTCATCAGCAAGGAAGACCTCTATCTCGCTGTCCTTGAGAAGGCCTACCGCAAGATCCGCTCACGCGAGGCCGATCTCCAGCTTACCGAAATGCAGCCAGTCGCGGCGCTGCGGACGCTGATCTCAAACACCTTCGACTACGACGAAAACCATCCGGACTTCGTCAGACTGGTGAGCGGCGAGAACATTCTCCTGGCCGCGCACATGCGTCGCTCCACCGAGATTGCCGACCTCAACGTCTCGATCATTCGAACGCTGACGGACATTCTGGAGCGCGGCAAAGCGGATGGAAGTTTTCAGCGTGAGATCGACGCAATCGATCTGCATTTGCTGATCAGCGCCTTCTGCTTCTTCCGGGTCTCCAACGCCCATACCTTCAGTACGATTTTCCAGCGCAATCTTTCGGAAACTGCCACGTACGAACGGCATAAGAAAATGATCGCGGACGCTGTAATCACTTACCTGCGTCTAGCAATATAAATTATCGCTCTCGAACGGATTCGAACCAGCTTCTATTGATGTATCGCTAATTAAGCGAATGCGTTAATTAACAAAAATGCCGTTTCGCTTATTAAGACGTAGTGCTGTTTAACTTCAGCACAACAATCGACTTGGGAAGCCATGGTCAACAAAGACCCCAACACCAACGGGCGACTAGGTCGCTTCGTGGAAACCGCCCTAGGTGGCGAACTAGACAGGCGTTTGTGCCGCCTCTCCTCCCTCCGGTTCCGTTCGATGATGATGTAAACTACACTGCTTGCGAAGACTTCGGCCAATGGCGGCTTTCGGACCGTCGCATCAGGTGACTTGGCGTGATGCCGAACTGCCGGCGGAAGGCCGTCGCGAAGTTGGCCGCGGAAGAATAGCCCGCAACAACACTGGCCTCCAGGACAGTGGCTTCGCCGTTGCTCAAGGCCGCGAAGGCCTGTGCCAGTCTCAGTTTGCGCACATATTCGAACACGCTCTGGTTCTCCGCGATTCGGAAAAGACGCTGCAGGCCGCTCGCGCTGATACCGGCGGCACGCGAGATCACTTCAACATTGAGCGGGTCGGCCCATCGCGCTGCGACGTAATTCTTGGCGCGATCGAGGCAAATGGCATCCTGCCGCGTCAGAATCATGCCGGTCGGTTCACGCCGGCTCGCCTGCAATGCCGCTGCCATCGTTTCTGCCACAAGTTCCACGGCGCGGCTTTCGAGATAGAGGTCGCGCATTGCGGGCAAAAGCGGTGGGGGCGCGAAGATCTGGCGAACGATCTCTATCAGGCGAGGAGTGACGGTCCAGCGATGTTCGAAGAGGTGTTCGCGGAGAAGCCTTTCGCCGCCCTTGGTGTCGGCGACTTCATCGAGCGCGTCGAGATGCAGCCATTCCGGCGTCGCGGACACGACGAGATGGCGCAGGTGCTGTCCTCCCAGAGAGGCACGACTGAAACTCTCAGGGGAGGCGTTCATGATCGCAACGCCCTGTACGACGCCGCCATGCGCATCAAAATGAAAGTGGCGGTCGCCGATTGAGAGATCGACATTGCCGTCCAGAAAGAAGATGCAGGAAAGTTCCTCGCCAAGACGCGACGTGGCGGTGAAGGGCCGCTCCTCGATCGCATCGCTGACATGCAGCACGAGCCCACGGCGGAGTTCTCGGTGCAGGAATTCTCCCCTCATCAATGTATCGTCGGGAGAAAGTCCGTCGGGGCTTTCGAGGACGATCCCGTCCTGGCGCAAGAGATCTCGGACACGGAGGTGCCGCCTCGTGCGGCTCTCATCTGCCTGCACCTCGCCCTCGGCATCAGGTTTCAGGCCATTGCCGTACCGGCATACTGAAGTTGTCATTTCCAACCCTCGCGGCTTGTAGTGCACACGGCATTCACCAGCAACCTTGCAGCGCCATTGAAGATGGCAGTCCGAACAGGACATTTGCCGTCACGCAAAGATATCAGCGCGTTGCGCAAAGGACCCGCCGTTGCCCGTCGTGGAACAATTGCCCTAAAGCAATAACTTAACTTGATTTAATCAGTCAAGTTTAACAAAAGATGCAATCGACTTGGGGTAGGATCATGACGAGCGAAGACGGCAGGTTTGGCAAAAGACGCGACGCGAAAGAGCGTGCACGCACGTTCGCTGCGCACCGCAAAGAGACCCTTTTTGCCTCGACATTTGCTGGCGTCCTCGGTCTCGCGGCACCTGTGTTGGCACAGGATGTGGCCCCGGGAACCCGGCTCGAGGCGATCACCGTAACTGCTTCTAAGGACAACCCAAGGGGGCCGGACAATGGGATTGTCGCCAAGCGAAGCCTCAGCGCGTCAAAGACCGATACTTCTCTCCTCGAGACGCCACAGGCAATCAGCGTCGTCACGCGTGACCAGATGGACGAGCAAGGGGCGAACACCGTGTCGGAGGCGCTGCGATACACTCCGGGTGTGTTGACCGAGAGCAACGGCTACGACATCCGTTACGACTGGCTCTATATCCGCGGCTTCAACACCTACGGTACGATGTGGCTCGACGGACTGGTGCTTCCGGGCGACCCCAACAACTATGCCACTCCGGCCGTGAACCCCTACGCACTTGAGCGCATCGACGTCATCAAGGGGCCGGCGTCGGTTCTCTACGGCCGGGCGGTCCCAGGGGGGCTCGTCAACCAGGTCAGCAAGCGGCCGCAACCGGAGCGCCATAACGAGGTAGGCATCCAGACCTCGTCTTTCGGTGGCATCGAAGGGATGTTCGACTTCACAGGACCGGTCAGCGAAGGAAGCGACTGGACCTACAGGCTTACCGGACTCGGCAAGAACATGGGCAGCCAGATCGATCGAGAGCAAGAACGCCAGCTCATGCTTGCGCCGAGCTTGACCTGGGCGCCGACCGACCAGACACAACTCACTCTTTATGGCTACTATCAGAAGGATCGCCCGAAGGACTTCAACCCCCGTTTCTACCCGGCGATCGGGACACTGATCGACAATTCATTCGGACAGATCCCACGAGAGCTCTATCTCGGCGATCCCAACGCCAGCATCTTTGAACGCAATTTCTATACGCTCGGATACGAATTTTCCCACGAGTTCAACGACACCTGGAGCGTGCGTCAGAACCTGCGCTACGGCCGCGCGAGCCAGAACATGTTCCTCGCCCTCGTCAACCCGGCCTTCGCCTATCGGCCCGACGGCCATACCCTCAATCGGGCTTCGGCAGTGTCGGATGATTGGCTGACAAGCTTCAACGTCGACACCCAACTGGAAGCCCGGTTCGATACCGGTGCCCTCGATCACACGGCTCTCTTCGGCATCGACGTCCTCCGGGCCGATTCGTCGACCAATTTCGGCAACGGCACTGTCGGAGTGCCGCCCCTCGACTATCTCGACCCGGTCTACGGCACCGCACCGATACCAGTCCCGGCCATCCAGCGCTCTGGCCTGCAGAAGCAACGGCAGGTCGGCTTCTATGCCCAGGACCAGATCCGCTACGACAACTGGGTAGGGACGGTCGGCCTGCGCTACGATCTCTCGGACATTGATACCCAAAACCGCCTGGCTCCGGATCGGTCGACCGTCTCCAACGATGATCGCGAAGTGACGTGGCGGGCCGGCCTCTCCTATCTCTTCGACAACGGTATCGCTCCCTACGTCAGCTATTCCACCGCCTTCTTGCCGGCCCTGGGTGCCAGCCGGTCCGGAATGCCCTTTGAGGCGCAACGGGCCGAACAGTACGAAATTGGCGTGAAGTTCGAGCCGCCGGGCGGCTGGGGCATGATCACGGTCTCACTGTTTGACTTGACGCTCGAAAATGGCCTCACGCCCGATCCTGCCAGTTCGCTCTACAGCGTGCAGACCGGCAAGCAGCGCGTGCGGGGATTGGAGCTTGAAGGGAAGTACGAGATCAGCCCCGAATTCGACGTCCTTGCCTCCTACGCCTATTCGGATTCCGAAGTAGTCCAGTCTACGAACGCGGCGGCCAGGGGCCGCGAGATGTTGAGATCGCCAGAGCATCAGGGCAGCGCCTGGATAAACTATCGTCCTTCTGCCATCGAGGGCCTTTCGCTGAGCGCCGGGGTGCGGATGACCTCGTCTTATCAGACCGACGCCACCTATCGAGATGATTTGCGCATCCCCAGCCGCGCACTGGTCGATATCGGCGCCGCGTATGACTTCGACGCCCTGCACAAGTCTTTCGAAGGCACGAAATTTCGCGTCAACGTCACCAATCTGTTCGACGAGGAGTATGTCTCGCATTGCCTGAACATTACCGGCGGAAGTTGCAACTACGGTGCTGGACGGGCGGTTACGGCCAGCCTGAACTACGCGTGGTAGGCCGCATGATCCTGAAAATGCCTGTCCAGACAACCGTCCCATTGGTCAGACTTGCGGCAGCATTCGTCATCGCGCTCTTCCTGGGCGTGCCGGCGGCGGCGGAAATCCGGCTCACCGACGCCGCAGGGCGTGACGTCCGCCTCGCAATCCCCGCCCAGCGCATCGCTACCAATGAAAGCCTGCTGCTCCTGTCGCTGGCGCTTATCGATCCGGATCCGGTTTCGCGCCTCGCCGGCTGGGCGGCGCCGCAAAGGATCGACAGAGGTTTCTACCAGTCGTTCCGCGCCCGCTTTCCCAGCATCGATTCTATCCCGGTGGCGGGTGGCGTGGTCGGTTCAAAGACCTCGCCTGAGGCCATTCTCGCCGTCAAGCCGGACGTCTTCGTCGTCTCTCTCTGGGACCAAAGCTGGACACAGGTCGCTGCGACACTGGAGGCCGCCGGGGTGCCGGTGGTATTTCTCGATGGCCCCGCCAACGATGGACGCGGCCCGGCAGAAACTACCATTTCCTCGATCGAACTTCTTGGAAAGGTGATCGGCCGAGAGGCGCAGGCCCATGCCTTTAGCGATTTTGTCCGGCCGCGTTATGCGCTCATCACGGATCGCACGCGCAATCTCAGGCGCCCTTCGGTCCTGATCGATGCCCACGCCGGCGAGGACTGTTGCTCAACGCCGGGGCGCGACAACCGCATGACTGAATATCTCAAGCTGGCCGGAGGCGAGAGCATTAGCGTCGGCGTGCCCGGCTACGACGGAAGGCTGAGCGCCGAGTACGTGCTGGAAAAGGACCCGGAGGTCTACATTGCGACCGGAGGACCGCACCTTGCGGCCCAGAACGGCCTCGTTCTTGGCGATGATATCACCGCGGATGCGGCATCGAGATCGTTCGCCATGCTTGTTTCGAGCGACTTGCGCTCCAGTCTGACAGCAGTGCGTAGCGGCCGTGCCCACGCAGTGTCCCATCAACTGTCGATCTCGGTTCTCAATGTTCTGGCCTTTGAATGCTACGCGCGATGGATTCATCCGGATCTGTTCACTGACATTGATCCGGCCGCGACCCTTGCCGAGATCAACAACCGGTTCTTGAGCGTGCCACTCGAAGGCACCTTCTGGCTCGACCTCGACGTTTCAAGGATCGCGCATTGACAGGAATGTCCCCATGGTAGGCAGAACCTATTCGGCTCAGGCATTGATTGCCTTGCCTAATCCTAAACCCGTCATAACCCGGCTTTGCCATCACATGCTCGAGCACGGCGCAGAGGTCAGCAGGCAGGCGGGCGAGGTTGTGCTGCGACTATCCGGCTGCACCGCCCGTTTTTTCGGCGAGGGCGCACGCACGTGCGTCGAGATAGAGGCGCCTGATTTCGAGCACCTCTATTTCGCGCGTATGACGATCGCCTCCCATATCCTGGAGTTCGCCGGAGAGGCGGCCCCCGAGATCCGCTGGAGCGGCGATAGCGACGGTCAGACACGGCCACCCAATTTCCAGGTCCTGACGGTCATCGGCAGTCACGACGTGACGCCCCATATGCGGCGCCTGAGGTTTCGCTGCCAGAACGCCGCCCGTTTTGCAGGTCTCGACGCGCTCCACCTCAATCTTCTGATCCAAAGACCGGAACTCCGAAGCCCGGTTTGGCCATCGGTGGCGTCGAGTGGCGTGATCGAATGGGAGGATCCGGACCACAAACCATTTTTGCGTAAATATACGGTCCGCTCCGTCGACGTCGAGACGGAAGAGATCGAGATTGACTTCGTGATCCACTCCGATGTCGGGCCTGGCTCTCGGTTTGCCGAGACAGTAGTCATCGGCACGGAAGTAGGCGTATTCGGACCTGGCGGCGGCGGACTCGTCGTGGCGGACTGGTATCTGTTTGCCGGAGATGAGACCGCCCTTCCCGCGATTGCCCGGATGTTCGCCAACCTGCCTTTTGCTGCGACGGGGATTGCCTACATCGAGGTGGCTGACGCCGAAGAAATCCAGGCTTTAGAGAGTTCGGCGGCGGTCGACGTGCGCTGGCTCGTGCGCAACGGGGCAAAGCCAGGAAGTCTGCTTGTCGATGCTGTCAGGAATAGCGAATTTCCGGAAGATGGCAGGTCGATCTATCTCTGGGCTGCGTGCGAACATGGCGCGTTCAAGACGATCCGCCAGTTCGTCCGCGAGCAGACGAAGCTAAAGCGCGACGAGCAACTTGTCGTCTCCTATTGGCGTGCTGGGACTTCTTCCTGACGCGCCTTAACCGGATCAGCTAGCCAATGAAGCAGGCCATACCCATTGCCGACCGCGGAATGGACCAACCACATTTAATGGGCTACCAGTTCCCGTCGATACTTTATGCGGATCTTTCGAGCACAAAGAAAGTCCGGCGTGGCAGCAGATCTTCGCCCCCTGACCAGAAGGAAGATGGCTTACGCGGCACGATCAAGACGCCAATTCAAAAGACCAGAAGCGAAAAGAATACCATGGCAGTCGAAGAGGTGCGTCTTGAATCTCTCCACGCCACGAACGGGCTCGCGACGGCCCCAGAGCTTTCAAACGGATCCGATCTGTTCAGGGTAGACGACTGCGCTTGCCGAGCTGGCAACGCGCTTTTCGGAGTAGTTAAGCAGGAACAAATAAGAAAGTGGTTCAGTTGATTCAGTTGCTCGACTCTCGAGGGGACCGCATTTAACATCTTCAGTAAGATCAGCAGGTCGCCATAAGGATAGGGAGAACACATGGCCGACTCCCTCGACCACGCACCGGCACAAGCGAAAAATCTGCCGCAGTTTCTGGCGCTGACCGTCGGGGCAATCGGCGTGGTCTATGGCGACATCGGGACCAGCCCTCTCTACGCCTTCCGCGAGGCACTGCGCCCGTTTGGGCCAGGTGGCGTCGGGCGGGACGAAGTCATCGGTCTCGTGTCGCTGGTACTCTGGACGCTGACCGCCATCGTGACCATTAAATACGTGCTCTTTCTGCTTCGCGCCGACAACGATGGTGAGGGTGGCACTTTGTCCCTGCTCGCCCTGTTGCTGAAGAAGGGCACCAAGTATCCGGTCCTCATGTTTTTTGCCGGCGTTCTCGGTGCCGCCCTGTTCATCGGTGACGCGATGATCACTCCGGCGCTGTCGGTGCTGTCGGCCGTCGAGGGATTGAAGCTCGTGACGCCGGCGCTTGACGACTACGTGCTGCCGATCTCTATCGTGATAATCCTGCTGCTTTTCGCCGTCCAGTCACGCGGGACCGGTGCTGTCTCGATTTTCTTCGGTCCAATCACCCTTATTTGGTTTCTGGTGATGGCAGCTGCTGGCATTGCGCATATAGGCGACGATTTGGCGATCCTTGCAGCCTTCAACCCGCTCTATGCGGTTGGCTTCTTGTGGGATGCCGGCCTCGTCGGCTTTATCGTACTCGGCGCCATCTTCCTTACCGTGACCGGCGCTGAAGCGCTTTATGCCGATCTTGGTCATTTCGGCCGGCTGCCCATCCAGTCGGCGTGGTTTACGGTCGTGTTCCCCGCCCTCGCGTTGAACTATCTGGGACAGGGCGCGCTGGTTTTGTCCCATCCCAATGTCATCGACAATCCGTTTTTCCTGATGTTCCCGAACTGGGCCTTGTTGCCGATGGTGATCCTTGCCACGGCCGCAACGATCATCGCCAGCCAGTCGGTGATCACCGGAGCCTTTTCGCTTATACGGCAAGCGATCCACCTCGGCTTCCTCCCCCGCTTCGAGATCTACTACACCTCGGAAACGCAAACGGGTCAGATTTACCTACCCTTGGTCAACACCATCCTTTTGACCGGTGTTCTCGCCCTCATGCTGATGTTCGGTAGCTCCGAAGCCCTTGCCCCCGCATACGGCGTATCCATTACGGGCGCGATGGTGATCGATACGATCCTCGCCTTCGAATTCGTTCGGCGCCAATGGGGCTGGTCCGCTTTGACAGCCATAGCCGTCTTGCTTCCCCTGTTCAGTCTCGAACTGGTCTTCCTCGGCGCCAATTTGTTGAAGGTTCACCACGGAGGGTATGTGCCCATCCTGATCGCCGGCATCTTGATCACGATGATGTTGACCTGGCGGAAGGGGGTCAGCCTGCTGCGCGAGAAGACCGCCCGTCACGACATTCCGCTGAGCCAGTTCATGGCCATGGTCGAACGAAAGTCCGAGCACGCTCCTGTCGACGTCCCCGGAACAGCGGTCTTCCTGACCGCTACGCCCGACACAACGCCGGCAGTTCTGTTGCATAACATCAAGCACAATCACGTCCTTCATCAGCACAACGTCATCATGACCATCAAGACCGCCAGGGTCCCGTATGTGCCCGAGAAGGACCGCTACACAATTACACAGCTGTCTGATCGGTTCAGCCTGCTGGAGCTGAGATTCGGCTTCATGGACGATCAGAATGTCTCACGGGCACTGGCGCGCTGTCGAAAGGGGGGGTTCAAGTTCGAGATCATGTCGACGTCCTTTTATCTCGGCCGGCGCAAGCTGATAGCCGACCCCCAGTCAGGACTGCCCCACTGGCAAGACAAGCTCTTCATCGCCATGGCCGACTCGGCGATTGATCCAACTGATTACTTTCATCTGCCCGCCAATCGAGTCGTCGAGCTGGGAGAGCAAGTCATTATCTAAAGTGCGCAGGCCACGCTTGGAAGCGGCATCACTGGGCCTCAGCCGCGGAGCTTGATCTGCACTCGATTGAAGGAACATTTCAACAACAAGAAGTTTGAAGAGCGTTCCTATTTCAGCAGGATGTTCTCCTCTGAAATGTTGGCTTAGCGGACCGTCAAGTCGACCAACTGCAGCGCTCCTTTTCAGTCTACCGGGCGCCCTGCTTTTCTCTTAACTTTCGACAGCTTCACCCGGAAACATATCGTCGGCTGCAGGGTTGAGCGCGACAGACAGAGGCAGGCCGAATGGGCCCGGTCAACGTCGCCGGCATCATGATCCTCTTGGTATCGTTACGATATTTGCCATGACCTGGCTCGCGGCCTGAGGAGTAAATCGGGACTGAGTTGCAATTAGATCAGCTGTTGAATCGCAAGAAAGCCGTAGATCGCGATCACGAGCAGGACAAGGACCAGCAATAGAAAAATTATCGTCGATCCTCTCTTGCCCATTCCGAGTGAAATAAGGGTTCACAAACGGGTTTGAATAGGACTGAAGTCTTACGCCAACGAGTTTCTGCAACCTCTGTGGGTCCTCTCTCGTCCTCCCTTTTAGAACATCCGGGCACTCCGCGCCGCGGAGGCTGGCTGGGATTGGCGGCCGTCGCTGGCGGTGCAGCGTGGTTGATCAACATTCCGCCCCTGGCATTTCACTTGAGCGCCGCACGATGAATCGGAAAATGGGCTCACCTTTACATAGACATGCAACGTACCCTTGGCAGGTCGCTTGGATACCCCAGGTGTTCGGTCAGATTGCTGAGGTTGCAACCCGATTTCCCGATCGCGCGCACCATATTCACGCGTTTCGTGCCGCCGTCCTCTCCGGAGGAGAGGCCGCCATACTACGAAATATATCCCTTCATTTCCAGAGCAGCGGTGGCCGTCTCCATCAACGACATGCCGTCCGTCGGACTGCCGAGCTAGAGCGATACGATCAACTCCGACGCCTGCGCGCCTCAGCAGAGGTGTTTAGCAGAGAGGTCGACCAGTCCCGAAACCGCCCCAAGCCTCGATGCATCGCGCCCTCGAACCAAGCTTAAGTTAACAGGCTGCGCAGCCTTCTTGGCCGGAACCGCTCTGCCTTCTACACAAGCTCTTGCAAAAGGCTGCGTAAACATCCATATACCATCCAGGTAGATGGTCAGTGGATGGTATGAAAGACAATCTCTTACGCGACAGGGGCGGTGAATCTGAGAAGATCACCATCAATCTTGGTTATGTCGATCTCGGTCGCATCGACGTTCTCGTGCAGGAAGGATGCTATTCCAATCGCAGCGACTTCATCCGCACAGCGATCCGCAACCAGCTCACGGCCGAGGCCGAGGCCGTCAAGCAGTCGATCGTCCGGCACAGGCTGGAACTGGGTTTGCGCGACTACAGCAGAGCGGAACTGGAATCGCTGAAGGCGGCCGGCGAAAGAGTTCACATCAAAGTGGTCGGGCTTGCCCGCATCGCGTCCGACGTCACACCAGAACTTGCTCTGGCAACAATTGAATCCATCACCGTGCTCGGCGCCCTCCAGGCCAGCACCGAGTTGAAATCAGCGCTTGCCGAACGCATCCGGTAAAACTGCGGCCCGACCAAGAAGGACAACTCCATGAATGACGATTTTGAAGCGGCCATGCGCCGTGCGCTACGGTCCACGCGCGCCTTGAACGTCGCCGAGGCGACACGCGTGATCCAGGATGCGCTGGCCGGCCGATCGGTCTCCGATACTCGCATCTCGTCATCGGACATCACGCCACCGCGGCCAATTCAGCGTTCCGCCCCCTTCCCGGTCGATCCGGATGCCGAGATCATCGAGCCACCGACACGGTCTGATGCCGAAGAGCCCGCCCAAAAGGTTGGCAATGGCACGTCGTCGCCGAGGTTGCGGAAGCCCTTGCGAGAAACGGTGCGGATTTTGAGCGAGAGTCGGCTGGCGAGGGGCGTCTTCGGATCGCTACACGACGTCGGCCTGCCGGGCACGGAAAGACAGGTCCGAGAGCCCGTGATCTCGGATGGGGCACAGTTCTTGGCACGATCCTTCACCTGCCCCGCGGGTTCGCGAAGCTACAGGCTCTACGTTCCCGCGTCCGCACCCGATCGGCCGCGCGGCCTTGTCGTCATGCTCCATGGCTGTAAGCAGGATCCCGAAGATTTTGCTGCGGGAACGGGCATGAACGCGGTTGCCGAGGCGCACGGTCTCATGGTCGCCTATCCCCGTCAAAGCGGTGCTGACAATGCGTCGTCCTGCTGGAATTGGTTCAGGCCCACCGACCAAATGCGCGACGGAGGAGAACCCTCGATCATTGCCGGAATCACCAAGGAGATCATGTCGGAATTCGGCCTCGATCGCGACCGGGTCTTCGTGGCAGGCCTATCGGCAGGGGGAGCAATGGCGGCGGTCATGGGCGAGACCTATCCCGATCTCTATTCGGCCGCGGGGATCCATTCCGGCCTGGCCTACGGATCGGCCAACGACGTCATGTCAGCCTTCTCCGCGATGCGCGGCGACGGCGGTCTTGCATCCGATCCGAAGCGGCTCGCTAATGGTTACCGTCTCCGGACGATCGTCTTCCAGGGAGGTGCTGATCGGACGGTCCATCCCTCCAACGCCGATCGGATCGTCGCCGAGGCAACGCCTACCGACGCGCGATGCGCGGTCCGTAAGGAATCCGGCCGCTCCGCGAGCGGGCGGATCTATACAAGAACCATCGTAGCAGATTCCGGTGGAAGCCCGGCGGTCGAATACTGGCTGGTAGAGGGCGCCGGTCATGCCTGGTCCGGCGGCAATCCCTCGGGAACGTATACGGACCCGCATGGTCCGGATGCCTCTTGTCAAATGGTGCGCTTCTTCCTCGATGGGAAGGAATGAAGGCACTCGGCCGCCGGAGGAATGCACACGTGCCGGCATGCTGGTCCGTCAGTCATAAGCGCTTGCGAGGACCAATGGTATGTTCCGTGCCCGCAACGGGCGGCAAGAGATACTGTTCGGCAGGCGCAAGAACAGGTTCGCACGGCAGCTTCAATGCTTTAAGCCTCGTCTACGGCAACTTTAACTGCGTCCTTTAGCTTTCCTTTGGCTTGCTGGGCACCGCGCCTTGCCTCTTGTGCCGCGCCTGCGGCTTGCTTGGCCTTACCACCGGGCTTATTGGCCTTGCCCCCAACTTTGTCCTTTGCACTGTCCATGCGGGTCTCCCGATTTGGAGGACGCGACTTGCGCCCCAGTTGTTCGAACGGGCGGCCCGGCAAGGCTCGGCACACGTGTTCGATCTGGCCTTCATTGCTCGTCGTAGGCAACCATATCAACGACAGCGTCTTGAGTGTCCGAGCCGGCGCGGCTCATCAAGTGAACTGATGAGGAAAAGGCGCTGAACGCCGCATTCTGACATTGCGGAACGAGGTCTACTCATTCCGACGGGTCGGCCTATTCCTTTCTGCCATGGCAATCCGAAGGCTTGACCACGGGCCCACGCCAGCGGCCCAACGCGACCCGCAGAATTCAAGGTGGAGCCACGCCGCACTTTATTGCCACACATCACTGTGGGGGTCGGTGCTGTAGTGCCACTGGCAGCATTCCACCCAATTCCAAACGTCTCACGCGAGTGTTTTCAGGTACACTTCACCTGACGGATTATTCCGCTCCTGGCTCTTCGGCTTGCGAACTGACGGGCATCCTGACCTCGAAAGTGGTTTTCTCGTTCAACGACGAGACTGTAACCGTTCCGCCGTGGGCTTTTGCGATCTCGGAAGCGATGTGCAGTCCAAGACCCAACCCCTGCTCGTGACGTCCCCCGGGGTCTTCGCCATGGAAGAAGGGTTGGAAGATCGGGCGGAATGGGAACGCAACCTTTTGAGACGGAAATAATCACGGTTTCTTCGACCACTTGCGCAGATAGCTCAACGGGCTTGTGTTCCGCTCCATGAAACAGGGCGTTTCCGAGCAGATTGGAGACCAACTGTCCAACACGCCCGGCATCCACGAACAATGGCTCAGGCGGCAGATCGATCGCGACGTCGATGTGCTTTCCGCTAGCGCTCGACAGTTCTGCGACTACCTGCTCCAGATAAAGACGAAGCTTATCCTCCCTCCTCCGCGATATTGGAAGGCCGATTCCCATTCGACGTTCGGAACGATCCTGCCCAGCTTCAAACCCGCGCGGTATAGAGTGAAGGGCGCATGTCCGCAGGCTCGCCAAGCGCAGGCCAGCCGCTCCTGAACCGACCATAACCCTTTTGGCCAGTGCACAGCGACCATGTGAACCCATTACTTCCATCGCGTCATGTTCTCGCCTGATAGGTCGCGGACCGGAACTTTATCAGGTCTCGAGGATTCACTGAGCGGACAGCCATGTCGAGGGAGGTTCGAAGTTGAAGACAATCGTACGAACGACGGGAGCAACTTCGGATCGAACGGACCCATGCCGAACCCAAACGCCGAAGGCTAATTGCACCGCGCGTCGCCGAGGCGGGTGATGGTCCGCCTTGGAAAACCTGGGACATCGGGTCGGAGGAAAAGGCGATGCATTTGATCCAGATATTTTTGCCGCTTGTCGGCAACAAACGCGATTCTTCGAAGAGATTCGCGGAGGTCCGCGACCAGCTGACAACTCGTTTTGGCGGAGCCACGCTCTACCGTAACGCCCCTGCGGAGGGTTTGTGGGAAGACGAAGGGGCGGTGGAAAAGGACTTTATTATAATCGCGGAGGTGATGGCCGTCGAGCTGGACCAGAATTGGTGGGCCGACTACCGCAAGGAACTCGAGCGCCGCTTCAAGCAAGACGAGATCGTCGTCCGCGCGGTGTCGATGACACGCCTGTGATATTCACCAAGATCAACGCTGTCGCCCACTTGCCAGTCCGCGTCTGTCGTCTGGGTTACATCTACCCAGTTTCTATTGAACCTCCTGGGCGTGGGCATCGGCGTGGCGCACAGGGCTTGTGAGAACAGATCCGCTGGCCCTTTTCTGCCTTTCCGCCGCAAAGCCTGAACGGGATTCCTGATCGCTTTTGACTGTCGCCAGCGGCATAGCGGATGGCCGCTTTGCGCGCCCACGCTAATCGTTGAGGTCGATTGGGCTTCGCCCCGAAAACAGCCAGTCAACCATTGCATAATCAACCAAGGCAGCCCCAGGGTCCGGAGCCCAGCGAAAGCTGGGTCAGTAAGTGGAACGTGTGGGCAATGTCGTCACGCTCGGCGGCTAGCAGTAGAGCGACCGTCGAACGCAATTCATTGATAAGGCTTCGCCCCGTGTTTTAACGGTCGAGACCCCAAACGTCCGGGTTCCGTTTGAAGTACTCGGTCAGCATTTCGGTAAGCACACGCACTTTCCGCGTGGGATGCTGACCCGGCGGGCGGACGACATACGCCGCCCCCGGAGGGACCGGATAGCGTGTCATGATCGGGACCAGAGCGCCGGAGGCCACATATCCATATGTGATGCAATCGGGGAGCCAGGCGATGCCGAGACCTGCCGCCGCCGCAGCGGCAAGCGCCGTGGCGCTGTCGGCCTTGAACCTGCCCTGCGGCTGAACCGTGACGATCTTGTCGCCATCCATGAACTGCCAGGGTTCCGTTCCCTGCATGAGGGCCTGATGGGTGACGAGTTCGTCCAGGGTCTCAGGTGACCCGTGCGCTTTGATGTAATCCGGGCTGGCGACAAGCTTGCCATGGATCGGCCCAACGCGCTTCGCGATCAGGTTTGAGTCTTGGAGGTAGGCACCCCGAATCGCGCAATCAAAACCCTCTGCGATGAGATCGACGAAGCGATCGCTGTAGGAGGTATGGATGTGAAGCTGCGGGTGCTGGCGCGCCATGTCCGCAAGCACGGGGGCGAAGTGGGTCGGGCCGAACGTAAGCGGCATGGCAACCCTCAGGCGGCCGCGCAACTCACCCGTGGGGAGGATCGTTTCCTTGGCGGTGTCGATCTCGGCGCTGGCTCTGGCCGCATGGTCCCTGAACGTGATTCCCGCTTCCGTGAGCGCGGCGCCGCGGGTCGTTCGTGCAAGAAGCTGGACGCCAAGCTCCGCTTCGACCCGGAAGAGTCGCCGGCTGACGATCGATTTGGAGACGCCAAGCCGGCGCGCGGCGGCCGATACGCCCCCGGCATCGGCCACTGCGACGAATGTCTGTAGGTCTTCGATGTCCATTCCGGCGTTCCTTATTTCGCGACACAGCTTGCCCGACTATGGCACTACCGCACCACCAAAAGGAACAGCAAATTGCGTCCAGGCAACGTCACCCGCTGGCGCATGTCTCCCGTGAACCCATCGCCGTCCATAGCGGCAGAGAAAGGAAGTCTTGATGCCCCCTCGTAACGGCCTCGATTCGCTTCTTCGTCCCGAAGATTCCGTCCTCGTTCTGATCGATCACCAACCTTATCAACTCGCGAACCTGAACAGCCACGATCCGCATATGGTGGTCAACAACACGACCGCGCTGGCGAAGCTGGCAAGAGCCTTCAATGTTCCGACCATTCTCACCAGCGTGATCGCGGCGCGCGGTGGCCTTCTCTTTAAGCAGATCACCGACGTGTTCCCTGGACAGGAAGTCATCGATCGCACCTGGGTGAACACCTGGCAGGACGAGAATGTGGTGAACGTCGTCAAGGCGACCGGCCGCAAGCAACTGATCATCGCCGGACTGTGGACCGAGGTCTGCGTTGCCATGCCTGTGATCCACGCCGCCGGCGAAGGCTGGGACGTCACCGTGATCACCGACGCGTCGGGCGGGATTTCGAAGGAGTCTCACGAAGTCGCCATCCAGCGAATGATCGCGGCCGGCGCGAACGTGATGACCGTGATGGCGCTCGCTGGCGAATGGCAACGCGATTGGGCGCGCACCGAGCATGTCGAGGAGCTGACCGAGATTCTCATCCAGCACTTCGGCGGCAGCGGCATCGCGTATCTTTGGGAGCAGCAGCTTCTCAACACGCCGGTGCCGAGCGAAGGCTGACCCGGGCCGGGTGGCCAAAGCCGTCCTCGTCGCCGCCATTCCGCCGCTGATGCTGAAGACCGACGACAAGCCCGAAGGTCGCCCATGGAGGTCTTCGACGGCTTCCGGACGGCACTGGCCTGCAACCGTTCACAGTCCTTCCGCGACGTCCCGTCAGGCCCGTTCTACGGCTTCAACCGCGAGGGCGCGGCGGTCCATGAAGGCGTGCTCCAGAACTGGTGGCGGCAGGGCATGATGGGAGCGCCAAGGCGGCACTACGATGGCATCAAGGCCTTCTCGGAAACCGACCAGACCGATGACCTCAAGGCGATCACCGTGCCGACGCTGGTGCGGCACGGTGAGCACGACCCGGTCGTTCCGATCGCCGCCGAACGGTTCGTTGAAGACCTATCCCGGTGTCTCGCACGGGATGCTGACAGTGAACGCTGATGTGCTGAACGCCGACCTTCTGGAGTTCAGCAAGAACAGCAGGGGCTGGGGGCGCGGCTCCCGGCCCCGTCCCGTAGTTCGAGTCGATGCTTAAAAAGGTGTGCGTGCGCCGGTAGAGCACAAGAACTCCATCTCGCACGACAGAAGCGCTGCGCTCATAGTGGCCTCGCTGCGCGTTTGTCAGCTAATCTTATTACTGGGACCGAAACCAGACGGTCTGCCATCGGCCCCAGTTGAGACGCAGGGGTCACGCTGGCCAAGACTACGCTCCTGACGCTTCCTCGGCGTTCAGAGCAAAGGCAGTAACGCGAATGAACTCCACCCGACTTAGTCGGCCGGAAGCCGGCAACATATCGCCCCGTCCGGGGTGCGTCCCCCGCCTTGATGGGATCAGAACCAATGACCCAGTTTTTTACCATTTCCCTCTGTTACACGTTCATTCGGCAAGATATGAACTTGGCCGGGCTGGAATGACTGATTTATGGCCGATCGCTACCCAATTGCTTGGGCAGCCCGCCCGGAACGGCGGCGGGGTCGAAACTTGGGTGTCAGGCCATTGAAGGTGATCCGGCCGTCCAAATGCGACCTGTCTGGCGTCAATGGAAGCTTCATGAAGCCGAGAACTTCACCGTCACGCCGCGCTGGCGAAAGTAGGCCTGCATAAACTTCCTGCCAGAACGATTATTTTGCATGAGCTTAGCAGGGTCGAACACGGCCTCTTTCAAACCTGCCCGCACCAACGCTTCCTTGAGGGTCGCGATATGCACATCGATGTCGGCATTGTCCGCCTGGAGCGATTCATAAATGCGGTTTGTTGCATCTGCTACGGTCGGCTCACTCACGATTATTTTCCCTTTGGCTGGCGCTTACCACATTTTCTTGCTTAATCCTATGTTTGTGAAAAATGCCCACGTCAAGGCGAAGGCCGTCGCGCCGCTTCAGCACCGTTTAGTGCATCGGATTGCCCGTTGGGGTCCCTCTGCCCCGGGCGCCTCCCTCGGGACAGCGCCAGTGACCGCAAACCGGGGCGGGTCGCGCTGGTCTGCGTCCAGTGCCATATGCCTTCGCATGCGGACCGGAAGGTTCCAACCCATCGCCTTCCGTTGGCCGTCGACGCTCAACGTCCCCAACTTGGCCTCGCTCGGTGGTGGTGGTCCGCTAACCTGAGCGAGAATAATTGATGCGATTGAAGTCCGCGCTCCAAATGGGCCTTACCGCAGACTGTGCCCTGCCCGATATCCGGCCCTCTTCGTTTAGAACGCCACTCTCGACCTCACCCTCGGTTCCACTGAATTCAACCGGATTGATGAAGTCGAGGTAGCTACCCGGTTCGATGATTGCGAGATACATGCCCGATGCCTTCGGGTCCGGGATGACCTCGGTCACCTTGGCAACACCAAAGTAACCGCGGGTCGCGGCGACCTTGCGCGGCTCGTAGTAGATGATCCAATCGCCTACAGGCCACGCACCCGCCCAAGATCTTGGCTCGGAAACTGGCGCAAGACACAGGCCGAGCTTGATGCCGAGATCGTGACCGGCGCCAAACCGCCGTTCTCGCGCAGCGCATATCCGTTGATCAAGTCCTCGAACGCGTCCGGATTGTCCCCACCCGCTGTCACATCTCCGGCAGGCCAGCCTTTCGGAAGCCGTCGACAAAATGGTCTCGTACAGATGCATCGCGCAGCGGCTGGGAGCTGAGCCAATGGCCGATCGTGAAATGAGGGTGGGCAATCAGGAACAATTCTGCTTCTCGCCGCGCCTCCTCACGCTGGCCCAACTGCGCAAGCGCAGCAGCCAGGAATTTGCGTGAGTTGGTACGATACGTGTCTTTCCTGCGGAGTGTAGCGGTTGCCGCCTCATAGTCACGCGCGGCGTATTGCGCCTGCCCAAGATGACATAGATACCAGCAGGTTGGATAGGGATTGAGCCGCAGAGCTTTTTCGATCTGCGCTAGTCCGTCGGCAACCCTGCCGTCCAGCACGGACATGTCCGACATGGCGGCCCAGGTGTCGGCGTGGTTGGGGTCCAGCTCTAGGGCCTTGGCGAAGGCGGCCTCCGATTCCTCCCATCGCCGCTCATAAGCCAAAATGGTCCCCAGAACGTAACGGCAGCCGGCATCGTTGGGATCTAGGTCGACCGCCTTCTGCGCAAACGTCGCCGCCATCCGACGGTTAGGATCTTCGGGTTCGCCGAAATGAGTCCAGGCGAGCCAACGGTTATAGGCGAGCAGACCGACCGCCTCGGCATATGATGGCTCAAGCTTAACCGCGCGTTGGAGCAGCATATAGGCCTCACGCTCAGTTTGCGGCGACTCTTCCGTCAGGAGGCGGGCGCGCACACACAGATCGTACGCCTCAAAGTTCTTCGGCCGATTGCGCTGCGTCGGGATGGTCAGCCGGCCGACGAGGGCTTCAACAATCTTGGCGTTAACTTCATCCTGTAATTCGAAAACATCTTCCACGGTCCTGTCAAACCGGTCGGCCCACAAGTGCTGGCCGCCAAGCGCGTCGATCAATTGGGCATTGATGCGCACACGGCCCATTGCGCGTCTGGCGCTCCCCTCGAGGACGTAGCGGACGCCGAGTTCCTGGGCGACCAGCCGTACGTCGACCGGCTTGCCCTTGTAGCCGTACACGGAATTGCGCGCGATGACGAACAGGCCAGCCGTACGGGAAAGGTCGGTGATCAGGTCTTCGGTCAAGCCGTCGACGAAAGGCGCGTCCGCTTCATCCCCACTCATATTCGTGAACGGCAATACAGCGATCGAGGGACATTCGGGCAGCGGCAATATGCTCTGCAGCGCATCCGGCCAATGCCACAGGTGGACCGGGCGAGTCAGGTTCTTTAGGTAGCGTTCGCCTGCATCAAAGAACCGGTCGCCGATCTTGCCGACGATCTCGCCGTGAACTTTGGCTGAAATGCAGATACCTCCCGGTGCGGCCTGCGTCTCGAGGCGCGCCGCGACATTGACGCCGTCGCCGAGGACGTCTGAACCGTCGTCAATGACATCTCCCAGATTGACGCCTATACGCAAAAGCAGGCGCCGGTCTCCGGAAGCCTCAACAGCAGTGGTGGCCCGTTGCATTTCCAACGCTGCTGCGACAGCGTCAACCGCGCTACCGAATTCGATTAAGAAACCGTCGCCCATGACCTTGAAGATGCGACCGTTGTGGCGCATCACAGCCGGCTCGATAACGCCAGAACGGAGTTCCCTGAGGTTCGCCAGCGTTGCGACTTCATCAGCCTCCATCAGACGTGAATATCCCACCACATCGGCAACGACGATGGCAGCAAGGCGACGCTGAAGAGATTGATCCGTCATGTGAGGACAAGCCTAACGACCGAGTTCGCAAGTTATTGTTCAACCGCGGGTGAGTCAACAAGTGGCAAGAGGTAATGTCCAGGCGATCTCCACCTCCATCGAGCCGTCATCCTTCTTTGTGACTGCCGGCGTCGAAGTGGGCTACACGGAAATGAGTATCCACGGAAAGCGAGGATCCTGCCGCTTTGGGCCGACCGGCATGGAACGTCGGCCGAAAGGTCGGCGTCAAGAAGCCTCTGAAACAGCGTCAGATTTGGGCAATCCGCTTCTTCCTAGACCGGGAGGAGCGTATGAGAGATCGCGCGCTGTTTGATCTCGCAATCGACAGTCAGGTCGAGAGATTCGAACCCGCGCTATGGTCGTTCAGCAAAAGACCGGCCGTCCGGTTCAGTTCGAAATCACGGCGGACGTGAGGGCAAGTTTGCTTGCGTGGCTTGAGCGGCGAGGCGGAACAGTAGACGACTACGCCTTTCCCAGTCGGGTTGACCATACCGATCATCTGTGTACTCGCCAGTACGCTCGATTGGTAGATGAATGGGCGACCGCGATCGGGTTGCGATGCGAAGACTACGGCACGCATTCGCTCCGGCGCACGAAGGCCGCAATGATTTACAAAGCGACAGGCAATCTTCGCGCTATTCAAATCCTATTGGGCCATACCAAGATCGAAAATACCGTCAGGTATTTGGGTGTGGACATCGAAGATGCGCTGGAATTGGCGGAGCACACCTAAATCTAAGAAGCGTGGGGCTCCGCTGTTAGCGTGGCCGCATTTGCGGACTGACATGCCACAATCGAGACGTTGCAACGGGCTACTACGCGCGCCCATTTCGGTCGTAGGGCCCGCAGTGGCGTCTTCCCGAAAGCAGACGTCGATCAAGCCAAGCTTTGACGGCATCAATGCGCCACTGAACGAACCCGCTCGCGCGGGAGGGAAGGCGCGGGCCTTGAGACGTGTGCCTCGTTGACGGCATCGGTGAGGCTTTGATCGATCAGAGGTGACGGGCGGACGAAGACCTCCGAGCATGAAGGGGTCAACCTTCAGCTTGAGAGGAGCATCCGATGACCGTCCCCCATTCACATCCGTCCGGCAGCGCGCTTCGTGAGCGCATGATCGAAGACATGTCCATGCGCGGCTTCACCGAGGACACGCGCCGTGACTATATCCGTTGCGTGAAGGCACTTGCCACCTTCATCGGCCGTTCCCCGGACACGGCGACGGCTGAAGATCTGCGCCGGTTCCAGTTGCACCAAACCCAGATGGGCATGCATCCGCCGAGCATCAACAGTTCGGTCTCGGCGCTGCGCTTCTTCTTCACCGTGACGATCGACCGGCCCGATCTGTCTCGCCGCCTGACCCTGATCCATCAGCCGCGCAAGCTGCCGCTGGTGCTGAGCATCGAGGAAGTGGCGCGGCTGCTCGAAGCCGCACCGGGGCCGAAGTACAAGGCTGCTCTCAGCACGGCCTATGGCGCCGGATTGCGGGTGTCGGAGATCGTGGCGCTCAAGGTGAGCGATATCGACTCGACGCGCATGTTGATCCGCGTCGAGCAAGGCAAGGGGCGCAAGGATCGCCACGCCATGCTGTCGCCGCAACTGCTCGAGTTGCTGCGCGCTTGGTGGCGCGAGGGCAAGCGCCGCGGCGTCATGCTGCCACAGGGCTGGCTGTTTCCGGGCCGCAGCCCGATCACGCCACTCTCCACGCGGCAGATGAACCGCGCCGTCCATACGGCCGCGGAAACCGCCAAGATCAAGAAGCGGGTGACGCCGCACACGCTGCGCCACAGCTTCGCCACACATCTGCTGGAGCAGGACGTCGACATCCGCGTCATCCAGGTCCTGCTCGGCCATGCCAAACTTGATACGACCGCGCTCTATGCCCGCGTCGCCACCAAGACCATCCGCGCCGTGATGAGCCCGCTCGACCGGATCAGCCTTCTGGCAAAGGACGAGACCAGACCGGGCGCGTGACGCGGCGGCGATGAGCCGTCCGCTCCTAGAGGTCGCCGATATCTTCCATCGTCATGGCGCCGCCTGGCGCACGGCCCATGCCGGTCACTTGAGCCTCGGCCAGTTGAAGGTGATGGCGGCGATCGAGAACTGCCGCACCGCAGCCCTCGGCGGTCACGTCGAGGCATGCGAGGACTGCGGCCATAGCCGCATCGCCTACAACAGTTGCCGCAATCGGCACTGCCCCAAGTGCCAGGATGCGGCGGCAAGGGAATGGCTCGCCGCGCGCCAGGCCGATCTGCTGCCCGTCGGCTACTTCCATGTCGTCTTCACACTGCCGGTCGAGATCGCCGACATCGCCTTTCACAACAAGGCGGTCATTTATGGTCTCCTGTTCCATGCCGCCGCGCAGGCCATGCTCACCATCGCGGCCGATCCCAAGCACCTGGGCGCCCACATCGGCATCACCGCCGTGCTGCATACGTGGGGCTCGGCGATGACCCATCATCCGCATGTCCACATGATCGTGCCCGGCGGCGGCATCGCGCTCGATGGTGAGCGATGGGTGTCCTGCCGGCCCGGCTTCCTCCTGCCCGTGCGCGTGCTCTCAAGGCTGTTCCGGCGGCTCTTCCTGGCGAAGCTGACTGAGGCCCATGCCGCCGGCCGGCTGACGTTCTTCGGCGATCATGCTCGCTTCAGCGAGCGCAGCACCTTTGTTAAATTCCTGGTGCCGCTCAGAAGGAAGAATTGGTTCGTCTACGCCAAGTCACCCTTCGCCGGACCCGAGGCCGTTCTGGCGTATCTGTCGCGCTACACCCATCGCGTCGCCATCTCCAATAGCCGGCTGATCGCGCTTGACGAGACCGGCGTGACGTTCCGCGTCAAGGACTACCGCCGCGACGGGCATGAGCGCTACCGGACCATGACGCTCGATCCAGATGAGTTCATCCGCCGCTTTCTGCTCCACGTATTGCCCAAAGGCTTCCACCGCATCCGCCACTATGGACTACTTGCCAGCGCCGGCTGCGCGGAAAATATCGCGCGCGCCCGCATGCTTCTCGCCGCGCTCCAGCCTGAAGTCCGCCGATCCGATGATGCCGACGCCGCTGCCCAGGCCGACTGGCGGCCATCTTGTCCCTGCTGCGGCGGGCGCATGATCATCATCGAGACCATCGAGCGCGGCAACGACGCCCGAGCACCGCCATCCGCCGCCTCAACAAGCGGGGCGCAAACGCCATGACCGCGACTCGCCCGCCACGCACCATTCCTACCCAGGGACCTCATCGTCCCCGGAAGCCTGACTTCGTGCGCCCGCATCAAACGGCGCAACCAAACACACCAGAATCGACCGCCCTGCAACGACCATGCCACAGCATGCGCGGCGGCGACGAGGATGGCACAAACGCCAATAGGATCGTTGCCACCTGTCAGCCGCATCAGATCGGCCGACCAGCACCCAACGCAAACCACAAATCCCCATAGACCGGAAAACTGCCCTCTCCATCCCGCGGGTTCTTTCTCTGGAGGCTTTCGGACGCCGGCCCGGCGCCAGGCCAACACGTGGATAGCCGGCATCCGAAACCCTTCACATGAGCGATCGTCGCTTAGATCGCTCCAACTTCGGCAAGTCGCTGTTTCGCGTATTCGTCATCCCAACAGACGGCGGCTTCCCATGCGGCCGATGCTTGCGCGGCGATGTCATACGCCCCGGTTTCCAGATCGGCAGCATTATGGGGCAAGACGAGGTCAAGGTCGGGGACGTCGATATGCGACTCATCCCAGTCGATCAGTGCGACGCGGTCCGTGGTCATGCGGATGTTGGCAGGGTTGTTGGGATTGCCGTGGACGACGCTTGTCTTACGTCCGATAAGCCGTGCCCATGCCGCGCGGCATCGAGCGACGCCATCTGGCGGCATCGCGGCAAGATCGATCCTCGTCCCCGTCTCGGCATGCAGGAGGTCCGTCGAGGATTGCCACCCTGGGCGCTGCGGCCAGCCTTGCGTCAAACGATGCAGTTCGCGCAGGGTCTCGGCTACGCGACGCCAGTCGCCCTCAGTCTCGGGTGGTCCGCCATGCATGTATTTCATAACCATCAGGCCATCCGCGAATAGCCGGCCGTCGTCCGCCGGGATCGGCACCGGCACGCTCAGACCTTCACTGTCAAGGTGCCGGAGGAGTTCAACCTCCCACGCCAGATCAGCGTTGCTCCTGGTACCCAGACGACCGACTGCAAGTTGCCCGTGGATGTGCACGCTCCAGACGTCATTGGCAACCCCGCCAGCGAGCCGTTCTATGCGAACCGCGTCTTTCCCCCACAGCTCTAATGCTTCCCATCCCACTCGCAGCATCCTTGATCAACCCGATTGAGACCTGGGTAAACCAAGCGCAGGAACGGGACAACGTGGATCAGCTCCGCTACGATAACGCTGTTAAGCTTGTGCGCACTAGTCGCGGATCGAACGGCAGCCCGGGTCACCAGCGTCCGAATTGGCCCGGTAGCATTGCGCCCCCATTTCAGTCTTAGAAATAGCTTTGGCTCTTTCCGGGAAGACGACATGTTAGGCGCTTAGGGAAGGACAACCGCATCTTGCAGCATTCGCACCGGTGCGCCCCACTGCCATCAACGGTGGTGCGCGTGAGCGGGACGCTAGTAAGCCAGCTGCGTGCGTAGGCTTGGGACGATCCAGTCGAGGAAGCACCGCACCTTCAGCGGCAGAGGATCCACTGGTCCATGGATAACGTTCACAGGTAGCGGTTCCGGTGCAAAGTCCGTCAGCAATTCGTGCAGAGCACCGGAGCGCAACTGATCGGAGATCTGGTAAGACAGCACGCGGATAATGCCGATACCGGCTATTGCAGCCTGAATGGCAGCCTCCGTCGTATTGACCGCGAATTTGGGGCGCGGCTCGATGGTAAAGGCCGCGCCGTCCCGGCGGTAGCGCCATTCCGGCGCGGTCGCAAAGCCCTGAAAGCTTATGCCGTCATGCTGGCTGAGGTCTTCCGGCTGACGCGGAACGCCTCGGTGGGCAAGATAGTCGGGGCTCGCGCAGATCACCCGTCGGACGGCGCCGACGCGCGTTGCGATCAGCGCGCTGTCCGCCAAGTGTCCGATCCGCAGGGCCACATCGACGTGCTCATCTGCCAGACTTAGCTGCCGATCGGCGAGGGTCAGGCGCAGGTTGATATCGGGTTGCTCCTTCAGGAACTCCAAAGCTATTGGCAGCAGATGGCGCTCGCCGAAGGCAATCGGTGCGGTCACGTGCAGCCCTCCACGCAGCGCGCCATAGTCGCCGCTGGCCTGCCGTTCTGCCGCGTCCAGTTCCTCCAGAATACGACGTGACGCGGCGACGAAGCTGCGGCCCTCATCCGTCAAGGTGAGGCCGCGGCGGGTGCGCCGGACCAGGTGCACGCCAAGGTGCTTTTCCAGATCCGCGACTCTGCGGCTGACCGTGGCGAGCGGTGCATGCAATCGCCGCGCTCCAGCCGAGAGGCTGCCGGCGTCGACCACCGCCAGCAGCACCGACATCGCTTCAAACCGATCCATCGTATCCTTCCGGAAATTGAGAGGAAAGTTCCTGAAATGGCAGGATACCCTATTGGTTTCGGACATCCTAGCTTTTGTGGCGTTCCAGGGGACGCCGGCCGGCTCCCCGTATTGCCAATGATCAGGAGAAAGACGTCATGCCTCAACTCTCACGTCGTGCCTTTGCCAGCGCTCTTCCTCTCGGCCTCCTCGGGGGAGGACTGATCAGTGGCGCACCGGCCCTTGCCGCAGCGCAGAATACCACCAAAACGCCGGTCAGCATTACGCCACTGGCGCAGATCCGCATCGGTCGCTTCACGGTGACGGCACTGACAGACGGGTATGCCGATATGCCCTTCGACTATTTTCCGGGACGCGCCCCGGCCGAGGTGGAGCAGGCGGCAGTCGCTCAGTTCACCGCCCGCCCGAGTGGGGTGCGGTTCCTCTTCAACCAGTATCTCATCGATGATGGCGAGCGCCGCATCCTGATCGATGCCGGTGCAGCGGGCTCGATCGGGCAGACCGGCAAACTGCCGCAGGCGCTCGGTGCGCTTGGCCTGCAGCTTGACCAGATCGACGCGGTGATCGTGACGCATATGCATCAGGACCACATGGGCGGTCTGATCGCCGGAGGCAAGAGCAACTACCCCAAGGCGGAGCTCTACATCGATCGTCGCGACGTCAAGCATTGGACCGACCCGGCCAAGCGCAGCGGCGCGCCCGATTATCTGCAGACCAGCTTTAAGATGGCGCAGGAGGTGGTGCGCCTCTACCCGAAACTCCAGGCGATTGACGGAGAGCGTGAAATTGTGCGCGGTGTCTCGATCGTCGACCTGACCGGTCATACACCCGGCCATATCGGCGTGCGGGTTGAAGATGAAGGGAAGAGCCTCATCATGGTGTCGGACATGATCTTTCCGGTCGTGCATCCGGGAGCGACCGATGTGTTCTTCCTGTTCGAGCAGGACCGTGCAGCAGCCAAAGCGATGCGCGACCGCTTTTTCCCCCGCGCAGCCTCGGAAGGCGCGCTGATTGCCGCCACGCACATGCCCTTCCCAGGGCTCGGCCGTGTCGTCGCCGACCGTGGGCAGATGCGCTGGGAGGTGGCGGACTGGGCCTTGCAGGATTGAAGTTAGCTCCGGCGGGCTAGAAGGTTAGGAACGGAATGAGCAGCAGATATCTCAGTATCGCCACGACGCCCTCGGTAGCGGCCGCACAGGCAATATGCCGCCCAGGCCCGATGTCTCCAATCCCTCGCCTTGAACGGAATCGAACCGACGATCGCGGTCTTGTGCGGAAAGTCACTTCAACTGACCGTGAAACCACCCAGTGGCCGCCGATAACACATTCAGCATAATATTGGTCGAGCGGAACGGTGGGAATCTCTGCTCCGTAGCGATGCGGAGGGCCCGCCTGAAAGGACTTATTCCCTATGGAGCGGATCAAGAGCTTCGAGGAAATTCGCCGCACGATCTTAAATCACGTCCGAAGCCGAGCGCGTTCTATGTGTCTCCCGCCTGCCCTCGTCGCTCGTCGCAACAAGGGCCTCTGCTTCAGTAAGCAGACGTGGAAGTTAATGGACAATCTGCTGGAGAAAGCGTCTCGTCCTCTCGTTTGCCGGCGCATCGAAGAAGGCATCCGGCACGTTGCTTTCGACAATCATCCCCTGGTCCATGAACACCACTCGATTGGCCACCCGCCGAGCGAAACCCATTTCGTGAGTCACCACGATCATCGTCATGCCTTCTTCGGCGAGAGACACCATGGTGTCGAGCACCTCCTTGACCATTTCCGGATCAAGCGCCGATGTCGGTTCGTCGAACAACATTACCTTGGGCGCCATGCACAGTGCACGGGCGATCGCCACGCGTTGCTGCTGACCACCTGAGAGCTGACCTGGAAATTTACGTGCCTGATCCGGAATCCGCACGCGTTCCAGGAACTGCATCGCGCGCTCTTCCGCATCCTTGCGGCGCGTCCGGCGCGACAGTATCTGCGGGAGTGCGCAATTTTCCAGGACCGACAAGTGCGGAAACAGGTTGAAGTGCTGGAACACCATTCCGACATCGCGCCGGATCGTGTCGATGTTCTTCAAACTCTCGTTGAGCGCGGTACCATTGACGATGATTTCGCCCCGCTGATGCTCCTCAAGATGGTTGACGCAGCGGATAAGAGTAGATTTTCCAGACCCAGATGGACCGCAGATCACGATCCGTTCGCGCGGCTTGACAAAGAGGTCTACGTTGCGCAGGACATGGTAGTTTCCGTACCACTTGTCCAAGTTTCGAATGACGATCGCGGGTTGATCGACGTCCCGCTCTTCATGGATAGACATTAGCGATAATCCTTTGCCTTTACCCGGATCTCGAGCCAACGGGCGTAATAGGAGATACCGACGCAGATCGCGAAGTAGATCAGGCCGACGAACAGATAGGCCTCAGTGTAGGGAGCCGGCCAAACCGGATCCATGGCCGCCGAGCGGCCCGCACTTAGCATATCGAACACACCGACAATCATGACGAGGCTGGTGTTTTTCACCATGACGATGGCGGTATTGGTCAACGGCGGGATGACCTTTTGGATCGCCTGCGGCAGGACTATGTGCTGGATCGCCTTCCAATGCGGGATCCCAAGCGCCTTGGCGGCTTCTTTCTGCCCAGGCGGGATTGCCTGCAGTCCTCCCCGGATGACCTCCGCAAGATAGGCGGCGGAGAATATCGTAAGGGCAGCGAGCGTCCGGCCAAGCTTGTCGATGTCGAAGCCCGGAGGTAGGAGCAGAGGCAGCAGGATCGAAGCGACGAACAGGAGACCGACTAACGGAAGTCCGCGTACCGTTTCTATCAGGCCAATCGAAAGAAGGCGCGGGATCGGCAGCGTCGATCGGCGCCCCAATGCCAGGAAGATCGCAAAGGGAAAGCCAAGCCCGAGAGACAGCAGTGCAAGAAGAAGCGTGACCGGCAGCCCGCCCCAATTGGCGGTGGAGACGTGCGGAAGCCCTGCAAAGCCACCCCACATGAGAGCCAGCATCGCACAGACGGCGCCTGTCCAGGCCAGTGCGAGCTTTCTTCCCCAGAGCGCAGGAGTAAGCGAGACGAGGATCATGAGAAGGATGAGTGACATCACCACGACAGGTCGCCACTGTTGATCGGGTGGATAAAGACCGAACATGATGAAGCGAAGTTTCGCGCCAATGAACGCCCAGCAGGCTCCGCCCGACCTGCAAACGGAAGGATCATCGGTCGCCCAGATGGCATCGGTCACGGCCCATCGGAAGGCCGGAAGCAGCGAAACGATCACCCCGACCGCGCCGAGTGAAAGGAGGGCGCTCATCATGTCGCCAAACAGAAGCTTCAGGATCGGCATGCGCTTGGCAGGCGGTGCTTTCTGCGGCGCCATCAGCTCGGTCGCAGCCATGGCGTAGTTCATTGTCGCAAGGCTCGTCATCGGGTCACCTGCTACATGTGTGTTGTACCAATTCATGAACAGCGATACTGCGATGCTGATCGTGAGGAAGACGGCCAACAGGATGGCGATGCTTTCGATGGCCTGTCCCGTCTGATTGATCACGGTCCCCACCACGAGGCCGAGTTCCGGATACCCAACGGCGAGTGCCAGCGTCGTGTTTTTTACGGTCGAGAGGTACTGAGAGGTCATCGGGGGATGATGATGCGGAGCGCCTGGGGAATGATGATCCGGAACACCGTCTGCCGCTCTGACAAACCCAAGGCTCGGCCGGCCTCCCATTGACCGCGGGAGACGGCCTCGATCCCACCGCGGATTACCTCGCTGATGAAGACTGATGTGTAAATGACGAGGCCGACCATCAGCGCCGCAAATTCCGGCGAGAGCCGCATACCGCCGACGAAGTTGAAACCCTTGAGTTCCGGAAAGCTGACCGAGGGCTCTATGACGATTGTCCCGAATATGATCGCTGCCACGAGAACGCCGCCAAGTGTGATTTTTCTCTCGAGCGGGGAGCGGCCCCTCATCAAACACCAGAGAACCATCGTGATTGCCGCGAAGGCAAGGACCAAAGCGACGCCGTACGGTCCGAGAGAAAGCGACGGGACGTAAAGTCCGCGCAGCGACAGGTAGATGCCCGAGATTGGATTAAACGCAAGTCTCGGGGACGGGAGAAGCGTGGTCGCGAGTGCGTACCAGAACAGCAGTTGAACGATCAGCGGCATGTTGCGCACACCACCGACAAAAACGCCGGCCATTTTGGAGGAGATCGGATTGTTGGCCAGGCGAACCAGGGCAATTAAGAGACCAAAAATGGTCGAGGCGACGATGGCAAGGACCGCGATAGCGGCTGTGTTTGCCAGGCCCACGAGGTAGGCCCAGCCGAAGGTGTCGGATGGATCGTAGGGCAGAATGCCTTCCGAGATGGGGAAGTTCGCCTGCCGATCCAGGTAATCGAATCCTACGCGAATGCCGCGTTCAGCCAGGTTGCTCGCGGTATTCGACCACAGCCAGTAAAGAAGACTGGCAAAGCCCACGAGCAACAGGACCTGGAGAGCGGTGCTCCGAGCATGGCGATTGTCCAACAGTGTCGAGAACATGCCGGCCTCCAAGGTTACTGGAACGCCAACGGGAACATCAACCCGCCATCGCTAAAGAGCCGGTTGGCACCGCGATCCAGCTTCAGCGGACTGTCCTTGCCGAGGTTGCGATCGAACATCTCCCCGTAGTTGCCCAGCTTCGCGATGATGTTGCCGGCGAACTTTTCGTCGAGACCGATTGCGGCGCCATTTCCGGGCTCGACCCCGAGGAAGCGTTTGACGCGCGGATCTTCCGACTTTTCCATCTCAGCGACATTTTTCTGCGTGATCCCAAGCTGTTCACCGGTGATCAGGGCCTGGATCGACCAATTGACAATGTCGAGCCACTGGTCGTCGCCGTGACGAACCGCCGGCGTGAGCGCGTCCATGAACTTGGTAGCGGGAAAGATTACATAGTCGTCGGCATTTTCGGCCTTTGTGGCTCTGATCGATGCGAGCGCTGCGGCATCGGTAATAAGCGCGTCACACCTGCCGGAGAAGAAGGCTTGGCTCAATGCGGAACTGTTTTCGAACACGACCGGCGTAAGCCCAAGATTGTGCTCTTTCGAGACGTCGTTTGCGACGACCTCTGTCGTCGATCCGGTCTGGACGCACACCGAGGCGCCCTCCATCTCCTCGACTTTCGTCACCCCGAGCGACTTCGGCATCATGAAGCCGGTGAACTCATAGTAGTTCGGAGTCGTGAAGTTGAGTCCATTCGCATCGCGGCGCAGAGTCCAGGTGAACGTCCGCGGAAGGATGTCGATTTCGCCGGTTTGCAGAGCAGGCACCCGTTGCTGGCCACTCAGGGGCACGAACTCCACCTTGTCCTTGTCGTTGAAGACTGCGACCGCCACCGCTCTGCAGGTGTCAACGTCAAGGCCGCGCCAATAGCCCTTTTCATCGGGAGCTCCGAAGCCAACGGTACCTTGGCTCGCGGCGCATTTCAGAAAGCCGCGCGCCTTGACGCTGGCAAGTGTCGTTTGCGCGGACGCCGAAGGTGACCCGACGATTAGACTAGAGACGAAGATCGCGGTCATGCTCATTAGTTTCAGTATCATTTTGGTTCCCCATTTTTTTGGTTGTGAGAATTTTGGAAGACGTCTTCAGCTCGCCTTGGAGACCTTCGCTGGCGCAGATCGTTCGGCGATGTCGGCGAGGAATGCTTCGATGTCGGCTTTGAGGTCATCCAGATCTTCCAAGCCGATGCTGACCCTCAGAACCAGATCCTCCCCATGCCATTGGCTGGCACTACGATTCTGTTTGACCGGCATGGGTGCGATGAGGCTGCGCGTTCCTCCCCATGACGCACCAATGGCAAAGGTGCGCAGGACGTCGAGGGCCGCAGCAGCGTGTTTGCTCGCTTCAGGCTTCAGCACCACGCTGAAGACCCCGCTCACGCCGAGGAAGTCACGCTTCCAGATGTCATGCCCCGGAAAATCCAGCAGCGAGGGGTAAAGTACCTGTTCGACCAAGGGATGATGCTGAATCAGGGCAATGATCTCGGCAGCTCCTTCCGCGGCATGCCTGAGGCGCACCCCAAGTGTTTCCATTCCTCGCAGTACAAGCGTTGCATCATCGGGCGAAACACCGATGCCGAGGCGACCGAGAGTCGCGCGAAGGGGAACGATGTGCTCCTCTGCGCGCACCGTAATCGAGCCCATCAACACATCGGAGTGGCCAGAGACGTATTTGGTTAGGGCCTCGGTGACGATGTCGGCGCCGAGCGTGAGGGGTTTGTAGTTGAGCGGCGTTGCCCAGGTATTGTCGCAGCCGACGAGTGCGCCATGGCGATGGGCAATTTGCGCGATCCTCGGAAGGTCCTGGATTTCCATCGTCGTGGAGCCAGGGGACTCGCACCAGACAATCTTGGTGCGGCCATCGATTTGCCGCTCGAGATCGTCGATCGCCACCGGATCATAGTAGGCGACCTCAATTCCGAAGCGTGCGAGGTCGCGGTTGGCGAAGTCGCGAACCGGAGGATAAGAGTTGTCGGCAATCAGGATCCTATCGCCAGTACTCAAGAACGACAGCATGGCGACCGAGTTCGAAGCTTGCCCGGATGGGACCAGGAACGTTCGCACGCCCATCTCGAGCGCCGTCAGTTTTGCTTCCAGGGTCCGCGTCGTGGGTGTGCCATACAGACCATAGGTGTAGCCCTGATGCCCCCGCTCGCCGCGCGTCCTGTAGGCTTCAGCGTTCTTGAACACGATCGTGGAGCCGCGATAGGTCGCCGCGCCAAGCGTTTCAAAACCGTCCATATCAACGTCCGGCGTGATCACGCACTGGGTGAGATCTTTCATCTTGCCTTCTTCCCGAGAGATTTCTTTGATCGGATTAAACATGGGCATTCCCATTCCGTCCAATATCAATACAGTGATACCTTATTCTTCCTGGTTATAAGGTTGCGTACGATGAACATCCGACAGATCGAGGTCTTTTACGCAGTGATGACCAACGGCACCGCGTCACGCGCAGCCGAAGTGCTTCGCATCTCGCAGCCTGCGGTCAGCAAGGCGATCCAGGAGCTCGAGCGCGATATAGGTTTTGCTCTTTTTCGCCGGGAGAAAGGCAGGATGTTTCCCACCTCCGAAGGACAGATGTTCTTCCGAGAGGTGGAAGGCTCGTTCTCAGGCCTGGTCCACCTCAAGAGTGCAGCGGCCCGTATCCGCGATTTCGGATCCGGTGAAATCCGGGTGGCCAGCCTTTCGGCTCTGAGCACCAACGTGCTGCCACGCGCGTTGAGCGGTTTCCAAAAAAAACACCCGAACGTCGCAATTACGTTCCAGGCACAGATGTCTTCCGTGGTGAAAGACCTCGTTGCGAGCGGTCAGTTCGATGTCGGGCTTGCGGCAGATGAGATCGATATTGCAGGCGTCGACGTACGCCCCTTTGCGCGCTATCGGGTATCGATCGCCGTGCCTTCAGGGCATCGGCTGGAGTCAGCCGACGTCATTCGACCCCAAGATATCGATGGCGAAGCGTTCATAGCGCTGTCGCCAGAAGACACGACACGGCGATCGGCAGAGACAATTTTCTTCAACGAAAACATCAAGCCGAAGATGGTTCTTGAGACGCCCTACTCGACCACGATCTGCGCAATGGTCCAGGCTGGGATGGGAATTGGAATGGTCAATCCCATGACCGCCGAGCCCTATGTGGGTCGCGGCCTTTCCTTGCGTCCCTTCGAGCCTGCGGTCTATTTCAGGACGTTGCTACTCTTGCCACCCAATCGGCAACCCTCTCGTATCGTTTCCGATTTCGTAGAGGAAGTCATGCGCCACTCGGTGTTTCAGGATTGAATGTGCTGTCTGCAGAGTGTCAGGAACCAGAACCAATCCCTCACCCGACCTGACCAACGACCGGGCGATATCGAGGATGTCGTCGCGAGCGGCTGTCGGATCTTCCTTGCTCCCGGCGACCCCAGGCCCGATGCGGAAGTCGACACCGCTCACCTTCCTGAGGTCCAAATTGCGGTTGGGTAGATCCAGCGTCCGGCGCACAGCCGATGCCAAGACCGGCCGAGACCAGCGACAGCGCCTCCATCGTTCTGCGGTCTTCACAGTTGCTCTTCCAACGGGTACCCGTCGTCGCGCGTGTCAATCGTTTGCGGCACGACCCACGAGGACAGATCGCCGAGGGTAGATCCTTCCGTGACTTTTCTGCCGCGAGCGCCTGGCGGACGGCAGGTCCGTACGATCCGAACTAGAGCGAGGTGAGGACTGGCGATAGGCCTTGACGGCCATCCAACCCGCGGGTTGGCCTTTCGAGCCCATTGCCGGATCGACTGCCGTCCTGGCGTGAAGCCAGATGGATGCGTGTGGCGCTTCCTCTGTTCTCAGCAAGCTTAACGGCTGGCTGGCGCACGACCATAGAGCAGAAGCATGAGTATGATCATCACGCCGTAGATGATCTGGCGCCCGGCCTCTGGCATCTGCGTGACGGAGAGGATTGACTGCAGGAGTGTGATGAGGATTACGCCGGCGACAGTGCCGAGATAGGATCCCCGGCCGCCCAGGATCGAGGTTCCGCCAAGAACAACAGCCGCTATGGCAGGAAGCAGATAGGCATCGCCCATCGATTGCGAGGCCTTGGAAGCATAGCCTGCCAGCAGGACGCCGCCGAAGGCTGAGAGCCCGCCCGAGGCGGCGAAGGCGGTCATCACGATGCGGCGGGTATTGATCCCTGAAAGATAGGCCGCCCGTTCGCGATTGCCTATGCCGTAGACGGCCCGCCCGAAGCCCGTCCGGCGCAGCAGGAAGACCATCGCCGTGCCGACCAGCCCCCAGATGAAGACGACATTCGGGATGCCGGGGATCAAGGCGCCGGTGGAGAGATAGCGCATGGCCGCGGTGGCGGAATCCTGCGGCGAGAACCCGCCTGTGTAGACCACCATCACCCCTTGAGCGACGGCATTCGTCGCCAGCGTCACGATCATCGAGGGTATGCGCAGATATGCCACCCCGACGCCGTTGACGAGCCCGATGCCGATCCCGCAAAGGATTCCGAAAGGGATGGCAAGAGCAGTGCCGACCGGACCGTAGGCGGCAGCCGCGCAGGCCATCATGGCGCCCGTTGCAACGGTCCACGGTACGGAAAGGTCGATCTGCCCGAGCAGGATGACAAGCATCATGCCGGTGGCGATGATGCCGAGGAAGGATGCCACCTTCAATTGCTGCAGCAGATACTCCGGTGACAGGAAACTGCGCGAATAGAAGCTGCCAAGGACAAGCAGCAGCAGGATGCAGCCGAACGCGGTGACCACCGCCGGATCGAGTTTGCGCAGGAAGTTCGGCTTGCGTCCGTTTACGTGCGTCATCGCCGTCTCGCTCACAGGAACCACTCCAATCTATTGCGCACCCGGAAAAGGGCCAGAGCGCCGAGGCTGATGGCCGCAAGCAGGATCAGTCCCTGGAAAAGCGGTTGCCAGAGCGGGTCGAGATCGAAAACGAACAAAAGGTCGCCGATCGTGCGGAACGCCAGCGCACCAAAGACGGCACCGATGGCGCTGCCCTTGCCGCCGAACAGCGAAACGCCCCCCAGCACCACTGCGGCAATCGAGAACAGCGTGTAGGCGTTACCGCTGGCGAAAGCCGCGTCACCGGTATACGTGAAAAAAGTGAGAAACAGCCCGCCGAGGGCGGCCACCAGGCCCGAAAGCGTATAGGCAAGCAGCTTGCCGCGCCGGATCGGCATGCCAGACATGTAGGCCGCCGTTTCGGATGAACCTACGGCATAGGCGGCCCGGCCATAGACCGACCGGCTGAAGGGCACCCATATCAGCACAACCACCGCCGCGAGTGCCGCGAGGCTCGCCGGGACGACTCCGAATATCCGTCCCGTCAGGGCGTCCGCCAGACCCTCGTTAACGGAACCTCCCGGAAATGGTCGCAGCAACAGGGCGACACCGAAATAGATCGCCCCCGTCGCAATCGTCGCCACGATCGGCTGCAGCCGCCCATATATGACGATGGCTCCATTGATCGCGCCGCACACAGCCCCGACGGCCAGGACGATAACGACGCCGAAGGTCGTTTCGAGCGGCGAGCCCACAACCAACCATGAGGCCAGGCAGTTGGTGAGAAGGAAGATCATGCCCACGGAGAGGTCAATGCCCGCGGTTATCACCACCATGGTTTGGGCCATCGCGACAAAGGCGAGCAGCACCCCCTTGTTGGCAGCCGTCTGAATAACGTTGGCTGTGAAACCAGCCGGATGGTTCGCCGTGTAGATGATGAACATCACCACGAAGATCGCAACCGCAGTCAGCGTGCCCCGGTGCTCGGCCAGTCGATACTGCCAGTCGTTCATTGCGCGGGCTCCTGATGGAATGGTTCCGCGGACGGGATGTTAAGCGCGCTCGCGATCAGGGCGCGCTCCGTTATCTCAGCTCCCACCAGTTCCCGCTTCACCGCCCCGTCATAAAGCACGAGGACCCGGTCGCAGCAGCCGATGAGCTCGGCATAGTCGGTCGAATAGAACAGGATGCCCGCGCCCGCGTCAGCAAGGCGCCGCAAGAGCAGATAGATCTCCTGCTTGGTTCCAACGTCGATGCCGCGTGTCGGATCGTTGAGGAGGACGATGCGTGGCTGCCGCATCAGCCATTTCGCGATGACGACCTTCTGCTGGTTGCCGCCCGAAAGTGCTCCAACGGGCGCATCAATATTCCCCGCCTTGATGGCGAGCAGCGTCATCATCTGATTGATGGCGCTCTCCTCTTTCGCGCTGTCGATGATCCCGCCGCGCGTCAGCCGGTCGAGCGACGCAAGCGAGAGATTGTCGCGCACCGTCATCGGCAGCATCAGCCCCTCGGTCTTACGGTCCTCCGGGATGAGCGCCATGCCGATACCGTGCCGGCGCGCCTGCGCGGGGCTGCTGATGCTGATCGGGCTGCCGTCGACGAGGACCGTGCCGCGCAGCCCGCGCAGGACCCCGAACAGCGCTAGAAGGAGATCACGCTGCCCCTGCCCGTCCAACCCGCCAAGACCGACGATTTCGCCCGAGCGGAGCGAAAACGAGATGTCGTGGAGCCGGTCCGCCCAGGACAGATTTCGTGTTTCAAGCACTGGCGCAGTTTGTGCAAGCCGGCCCGGTTTAGGAGGGTAGACGCTGTGATACTCACGGCCGATCATCATCTCGATGACTTCGCCGTCACTCTTGGAGCCCGCCGCGTAGCTCGCGACCTTGCTGCCGTTGCGAAACACCGTGCAGTCGTCCGCAAGTTCCGCAATCTCGTTCATTCGATGCGAGATGTAGACAAGCGCCAGCCCTTCCGCACGCAATCGCTTCAGCACTGCAAAAACCTTCGAAACGTCGGCCGCAGTCAGCGCCGATGTCGCCTCGTCGAGGATGAGGATGCGCGGCTTGCGCGCTAGCGCCTTGGCAATCTCGACGATCTGCTTGCGCGACAGCGGCAGATCCTTGACCAGAGCCAGAGGATGGATGTCGACGGCACCGGCGCGCGCCAGCGCCTCCTCTGCCAGGCGCCTCTGGGCCTTGCGGTCGATCATGCCGAACCGCGTCGGCGGATTGGAAATGACGATATTGTCGGCAACGCTGAGTTCTGGGATCAACGACAACTCCTGGAAAACGCAGACGATCCCGGCGGCGTTGGCGGCAGCCGGCGAAGCGAATTTCACCGGCTGTCCATCGAGCGTCATCTGGCCCTCGTCCGCAGCCACGACGCCGGCCATGATCTTGATGAGCGTCGACTTTCCGGCGCCGTTCTCGCCGAGTACGGCGTGGATGGCCCCTGCCCTGACCGACAGCGCGGCATTTTCAAGCGCGCGAACCCCACCATAGCGCTTCGATATCCCCTCCATGCAAAAGAGCGGTCCGCCATTTTCCATTGCGCTCTCCGGGAAACCGTTACGGACGACGGGCACCACACGGCTGGCTGTGCGGTGCCCGTTCCTGATCGACCTACTTGTTTTCCTTGCTCTGCTTCATGATCTCCTGGGCGGAGAAATTAATCCCGCAGGTAGGGAAGGAATTACCGACGAAGAAATTGTCGGATTCGGACTGGAAGTAATCCTGGCCCTCCTTGAAATTCGGATCTTCGACAATGGCCAACGGCAACTTGACCGACTGCGGCACCACCTGTCCCTCGAGCGCGGCGATCGCCGTCTTGATGGCAACGGCCACCTGTGCGGGTCCGGTTCCAGCCGACGAGCATTTCAGGCCGTCGGCGGCATGTGCTGCGCAGAACTTGCGAAACCCGTTTTCGGTTTCGCCGCCAAACGGCACGAACGGATGTTTGGCGTCGATCATCGCCTGGACGATGCCGGTATCGCCACCCTGACCGGTAATGCCGTCAAAGGGACCGCTGGTGGCGATCGCATCCGCCGTCACCTTCTGGGCCACCGCGTCATCCCACTTTCCCATGACCTCGACGACTTCGAATTTCTTGCCCGATGCCTGGAGTTTCTCATGGATCCCATCGTGACGGTCGGTGTCGACCGAAGTTCCGGCCACACCGCGCACCTCGAGTACCTTGCCGCCATTCGGCAGATGTTTGACGAGCCATTCGCCCCACAGTCCGCCGAGCCCCTTCTGGTCGACGTTCACGTTGATCGCGTCCTCGGTGTCGAGGATGTTATCGAAGGCAACCAGCACCACGCCGGCTTCCTTCGCCCGCTTGATGACGGGCGCGAATGCCGTCGGGTTCTGGGCGTTGACGACGATGGCGTCATAGCCGGAATCGATGAAGTTGTTGATCGCCGAGATTTGGGCGGGCACGTCCTCACCCGTCGATACGACCTTGAACTCCTTCAGCTTGGCCGCGACGTCGGGCTGAGCGGCATAGGCCTTGGCTGTCTGCACCATCTGGATACGCCAGGTGTTGGCAATGTAGCCGTTCGCAAGAGCGATGCGGTATGGGCCGTCCTTTTTCGGAAACTTGAAGAATTTGGTGTCTGCCGACCAGGGCGCGAAACATTCCGGCTCCGCCGCGGGCCCTGAAACCACTTCCGGCTCTGCGTAGGCGGCCGATCCCAACATGAAAAAGGCAGTGGCAGCAACGATGCCGCCAGCGAGTGACTTCACCATCGACATTTCCTCCCATTGGCGCGCCGCTGATTTTGTTCTCCGGTTCGAGAGGGAACTCCTTCCCCCGGAACGGCACGAACTTCTCTGGCACCGGCACGCTGGATGCCTGCTTTCAACCATTGACGAGGCGCTCTGGTCTCCTCCCGAAAACACCGCTGTCTCTTAATTAGGTAGCGCTACCACAAAAAATTGTAAAGTAACATTTGCGGATTACCGAGAACCGAACTTCCCAATTTTCAGTTGAATTTCGGCGACGGTCGACACCGATCGAGGAAGGGCTATTCACTTCCGTGATGTTAGCGCTATCATGCAGCGGTCAGAGTGCGATCGTTGCCGCATGAGGGTACCCATGGCCGAGGATTTCGAGATCGTAGACCAGCGCTTTGCCAGCCTGGTCAACCACAGCGCCCGAGTGGAACAGCTCTACACGGGGTGTCGCTGGGCCGAAGGGCCGGCCTATTTCGCCGCCGGGCGCTATCTGGTGTGGTCGGATATCCCCAATGACCGGATGCTGCGTTATGACGAAACCGACGGGCATGTGAGCATCTTTCGCCAACCGTCGAACTTCGCGAACGGCAATACCACCGACCGGCATGGCCGTCTGGTGACCTGTGAGCACGGTGGCCGCCGTGTCAGCCGCACCGAACATGACGGGAGCATCACCACCGTCGCCGATCGCTGGAACGGCAAGCGGCTCAACTCGCCGAACGACGTCGTCGTGCGATCAGACGGGTCGATCTGGTTCACCGATCCCGCCTACGGCATCGAGTCCGATTACGAGGGCCACAAGGCCGAAAGTGAAATCGGCGCCTGCCACGTCTATCGTGTCGACCCGGCGACGGGCGCGGTTGCGGCCGTCATTACCGACATGGTGCGGCCGAATGGCCTCGCCTTTTCGCTTGACGAAAAAGAGCTCTACGTCGTCGACACCGGCCGGACGCATGGGCCCGACCTTCCTGCGCATATGCGCGTCTTCGATGTGAACGAGCCGGGCGCGATATCGGGCGGGCGGGTCTTTGCCGATTGCACCGTAGGCCTCTTTGACGGGTTCCGCCTGGACGACGAAGGGCGGATCTGGACAAGCGCCCGCGACGGCATCCATTGCTACCACCCGGACGGCACCTTGCTCGGCAAGGTGAGAGTGCCGGAAAACACCGCCAATTGCGTGTTCGGCGGGCCTAAGCGAAACATCCTCTACATCTGCGCCACCAGCTCGCTTTATGCCGTTCGGCTGATGGTCAACGGCGCAAGACTCGACTGAGGCAGGAGGCCAGCCATGCCGTTCGTGCGGATCACCATCGTGGGCGAGACCCTCGCCGACGATCCTGCGGCCAAGAAGGCGGCAATCAGCAGCCAGGTCACTGCCGCGATTGCCGAGGCAACCGGATTATCCGAGCGCGAAATCTCCGTCGTCTTCGATGAGGTGGACGCAGGGAACTGGTATGTCGGCCGCATCGATGTCGGGACCCTGCGCTCACGCAGCCAGCAGGAGTCGACGTGAAGGACGACATCACTTCCAAAGACCAGAGCCGGAAGGCAAGCCGACGCGGCAGTGGGAGGCCAACCATAGCCGACGTCGCAAAGCTGGCAGGGGTTGCCGCGATTACCGTGTCGCGCGCGCTACGCGATCCGTCGCTGGTTTCGGCCGAACTGCGCGCGGAGATCGATACGGCGGTGGTCCAGCTCGGCTATGCGCCCGACCCCAATGCGCGCGCGCTCGCCTCCTCCCGAGCCGATGTGATCGGTGTTCTCGTGCCGTCACTGACAAACATCGTCTTCGCCGACACGGTGAGAGGCATCTATGACGAGCTCGGCGACGGTCCGTTGCAGATACAGATGGGCAATACCCACTATTCGCCCCGGGAAGAGGAACGGCTGATGCGGATGTTTTTGAGCCAGCGGCCATCGGCGCTGATCGTGTCCGGCATCGACCAGACCGAAACGACCCGCAAACTGCTCGAGAGCGCGGATTGCCCTATCGTGCAGATCATGGAGTATGGCGACGATCCGGTCGATATGCTGGTCGGGTTCTCCCACTTCGATGGCGGTAAGGCGGCGACCAACCATCTGATCGAGGCTGGATATCGCCGTATAGGCTTCATCGGCGCGCGAATGGATCCTCGCTCGCAGCGTCGCCTCGCCGGTTACCGCTCGGCTCTGGAGACCGCTCAGCTCTTTGATCCCAAGCTGGTAACCACCACGCTGACGCCTTCACGCGTATCGCTCGGTGCGCCGCTCCTGGCCGATGCGCTTGCCAAGGTCGCCGATCTTGATGCGGTCTTCTGCAACAATGATGACCTTGCCATGGGCGTGCTGTTCGAATGCCAGCGGGCGGGTATCGCCGTGCCGCACAGCATGGCAATCTGCGGCTTCAACGATCTCGACATGATGCACGTCGCCTATCCGTCGCTCACCAGCGTACGCACGCCGCGCTATGAAATCGGCCGGCGCTCGGTGCAGATGGTGCTGGATCGACTTGCCGGCCGGCCAATTGAATCGCCGATCGTCGACTTGGGCTTCGAGCTTCAGGTTCGCGAAAGTACGGCGCGATGAAACGGCACATTCTCAAGGATCGGCCGCAGCGCACAATCCAGATGATACATGATGCACTTCGGTTAGGTTCTCCATAGCGGCAACATCGGCTGCGCGGAGACCTCTCGCTGCCACTAGATGGTGTAACGGGCGGTGCCCAGCCAGCAAGGTTTGAAAGGCTGGTGGTCGTCCCTCACAATGATGGTGTCGCGGAGTCAGGAATGGCCTGCTCCATAGCATCACGGAGAGACGACCATGAAGCAGTATGCCGGCATCGACGTGTCATTGGAATGCTCAAGCGTGTGCGTGGTGGATGCGGATGGCCGCATTGTGCGGGAAGCAAAGATCCTCAGCGAACCCGATGCGCTGATCGCCTGGTTCGGCGAGCACGGCGTGGCGATGGAGCGAATTGGTCTGGAGGCCGGCCCTTTGTCGCAGTGGCTCCATGCCGGGATGGTGAAAGCAGGTCTTTCGGTCGAGCTGATTGAGACGCGCCACGTGCGGGCAGCCTTTAAGACGATGCCGGTCAAGACCGACAAGAAGGACGCACGGGGCATTGCGCAGTTGATGCGGCTTGGCTGGTTCAGACCGGTCCACTGCAAATCCCTTCCGGCCCAGGAGGTGCGTGCGCTGCTGACCGCCCGCAAGCTCATTCAGGGTAAGCTTCACGACATCGAGATGAGCATCCGGGGCATTCTGCGCGGCTTCGGCCTCAAGGTCGGGCCGACGACGCGACGCACCTATGCGGCACGGATCCGCGAGCTGATTGAGGGTCATCCGACACTGGAGGCGATCGCCGCGTCGCTATTGAAGGTGCGCGACACACTTGCTGACGAATTTGCAGGTTTTGAGCGCAAACTGCGCGCTATGGCTCGTCAGGACGACAACGCACTTCGGTTGATGACGACGCCCGGCGTCGGCGTCCTGGTGGCGCTGACATTTGTGTCGGCCATCGACGCTCCCGAGCGCTTCCGATCATCCCGAGCGGTGGGGCCGCATTTCGGATTGACGCCGAAGAAGTACCAATCGGGCGAAACCGACTATAGCGGTCGCATTTCAAAGATCGGCGATGTGGGCGTGCGAACCGCGCTCTACGAGGCGGCCAACGTCATCCTCACGCGACCGGTCAAAGGCTCCGATCTGAAGTGTTGGGCACTGGCGGTCGCCAGACGTGCGGGGCCTAGAAAGGCGCGTGTCGCGCTGGCCCGCAAGCTGGCGGTGGTGTTGCATCACATGCTCCGGGATAAAACCAACTTCATTCCCCACAAGGCCGCGCCAGCAATGGCCGCCTGAGCCGGAGACAACAGGACAGCTTTCGGGCGGGCACCACCATCAGCCGCCCGGAGCAAGGTCCCTTCGCCGGGACGATGGAAGGGTTAGGCCGCCATACGGCAAGCAGCACTCAGGTGACTGCGCGTTCCTAGATTGGCCAGCCGGTCCTCAGCAGACCCCATACAGCAGCGGCCCAGCGCCGACTGCGGACAGAAGCAAGCACTCGGCGAGGGATTAAGCTCACAAGGGATTGACTCGGGAGAACCCGTTACAGAAGACCGTATGTTCGTGGGGTGAAGGTGGCCGCCCCCGCGGTAAGCTGAATTCGGGGGTTGCTCTGGATAGGCCGGAGCCGAGCCCCACGCTTAGCGAGGGCGAACCATGAAAGAAGATAGCAGACTGTTGAAGAAGTCCCTGGTTTGGCCTTTAGAACGGCCTCGTCGCCATTGTCGTAAGCGAACACGATCTCGATTGCGCCATCGTCTGGAAATTCGGTGTGGCCGTCATGTGTGACTTCATCCATTTCTTCAAATCCAGACCGTGTGAAGGAAACCGCAGATTGGCCGTAGCCGAGATTGAGCGTCGCATATTCGCCACTACGCGGGGTTCGAGTAACGGCTGTCCAACAGCTTCTATCATCGGAGTGGCCTTCCATTCTCATCCACATTGAGATAAGAAGCAGACCAATAGCAGGCTCTTCCTGCGTGCGGGCGTACGGTCGCCCCCCCAAATTCCCCCATTCGACTTTGCTCCGGTGCTATGTTTGCGACCGCAAACACTCGCGCGCCGGTTACCTCTCAACACGACATTGATGGAGGATATTCGTGCCCTCACGAATTCTCTTGCATATTCTTGCTCTCGCCGTCTTTTTCGTCGGAGCGACCGAGTTCATGCTGTCTGCCATGCTTGCGCCACTCGCGCAGGCTTTCGACATAACGCCCGCACACGCATCCTGGCTCGTGTCCAGTTACGCGTTGTCCTATGCTATCGCGGCTCCAATCTTCGGATTTCTGTCTGATCGCATGGACCGTCGCCGTCTCCTTTTAGTCTCCCTTGTCCTTTTCGCAGTTGATGGCCTAGCGTTGACGATTGCTCCAAGTTTTGGCGCAGCCATCGCGCTGCGGATGTTTGGGGGGGTGGCATCGGCGGCGCTCATTCCGACAGCCTTCGCGTTGGTGTCTGATATCGTCCCGGCTCGCCGGCAATCTGCCGCCATGGGAGTCGTCATGATCGGCATGACCTTCGGAATAGTAGCTGGTCCGGTGTTTGCCGGCATCCTGACGGACGCCTTCGACTGGCGCGCACCCTTTCATGCTACCGCGACTGGATGCCTAGTGGCCTTCATCATCGCGCAGCGTGTGATCCCCTCTCAACCGTCCCGCCGTCCAGCAAAAAAGCCGAAGCGGCTTGCCTGGATTGTTCGAGGAAGTATCACTCGTCCGCTGTTTGCAAAAGGTCTATGGAACGGAACGGCAGTGGCTGGTTTCCTTCTTGCCGGCGAAGTGCTTCGATTACGTCACGGCCTAAGTGTTGGCGCAGTCGGAGTTTCGGTGTCGGCGTTCGGCCTCGGGCTTGCAATTGGTAATCTCGGCATCGGCCCCGTCAGCCGCCTTTGCCGAAAAGACGACGTGACGCTCGTTGTAGCCCTCGCACTTCTTATTTTGGCGGTCAGCACATTCATGCTCGCGCCCCTTCCCTTAACAGGAGGGCTTGTCTGTCTTGTCATCTGGGGATTTGCGCTTGGCCTCGCCGCGCCAGCGAGCACGTCCATGCTCGCCACCCGCAGCGACGCTGACAAAGGTCAGGTTCTGGCAGTTTCTGAAAGCCTCAACAATCTGGCTATCCTGGTTGTTTTGCCCATCGCGGCAACGCAGCTGGAAGTGGCTGGCACCGCTAGCGCCATGATCGTTCTCGGTATCAGTTTGGCAGCTTCACTTGCCCTGACCATGGTCGACCGGCGGTTTTTGCGGCTGCAAGGCTCCTAAAGCTTGTTACGTTGCAAGAGTTCGGCGTTAAAGTCGCACGAACTCCTGTGAGCGCTTTTCATCACATTTTCTTCGGCTTCTTTCTTCATCATGGGAATCGTGCCCGCGTGGGCGGCTCCCGCTTGATGGGGGTGGTGTGTTGCTTCATTCAGCGTGGCGAGCTTGTTGCTTACGCCGCTCGATAGACCGCGATAGAAATGCCTCGATGTTCGGCGCGAGTGGGACCGCTCGAAACCGGAACTAAAAGATCGCCCTGCTGTGTTCCACGAAGGGCATGTATGCTGCTGACGTCACCGCCTTGCGCACCAAGACCCGGAGCCAGAATGATCGAGCGCGGGAGAAGCATTCTTTCACTGTTGATTGTCAAACTCGCGTCACCTCCGCCAATTGGCGAATATGCAGCTGGTGTGTCCGTCGATTGGCTCGATGAAAGGCAGCGCGATATCGTCAGGCTGGAGACATGTGTGGAAAAGGCAAAAGCGATCCTGGATCATACGGGAATATCCTTCGACGTCGCCACGATGTACGCAGAAATTGCCTGGGCAGACGACGAAATCGGAGAGAGGGGGCGCTATTGCGATCTCACGCTTGTCGGCGATGGGCTGATGGCCGATCCGGAACTACGCTCCCGCACGCTCGATGGAGCGTTGTTTCGTTCCGCACGTCCGATACTGATCGTGCCCAGAGGCAAAACCGCGACACTTACTCCGAAAAAAGTCGTGCTGGCTTGGGATTCGGGTTTCGAGGCGGCTCGGGCGGCCCGCGAGGCAATGGGCATTCTGGCAGGCGCAGATGACGTGCAGGTCACGATGGTGGATCCCCGCGCCAGCTACGGTCGCAATGGCGAAGAACCCGGCGCCGACATCGCGGCATACCTTGTTCGCCATGGCGTCTCGGTCGCCGTCGAGCGGTGCCAAGCGAGGGACGCAGCATTGACGAAGTGCTGAACCGATACGCGCGGGACGCCTCGGCAGAGCTGATGGTGATGGTGATGGGCGCCTATGGCCATTCGCGAATGCGCGAGCGGGTTTTTTGGCGGGTTAACCCGCTCGATGCTCGAGACCCCGTCAGTGCCGGTTCTCATGGTACATTGAACAACTGCTTCGAAGCCTGCTGCTTGGTGGGACGCTTGGCCTGCTGTTCGGCATCGAGCGGTCAACCGGGGGCTGCCGCGCCGGTACTCTATTGCGGCACAATCGCCTGAGCCTCGGAATGGACAGCGGGAGGTGCGGATTGCATGAGAGCGGGTTTCTTCCACCTTGCATTTCTGGCGGTCGCTCTAACCGGCATGCTTGCCGGCTTACTGGTAAAATACTTCGGCTGGCCGCTGGCACCCGACCTCATTTGGAGCGGCGCGACAGTTCCGGTGGTCGCAGCGCTCGCAATCACGATTGTGCGCGATTTCCTGGTCGGACGGATGGGTGTGGACGCCATAGCGCTCGTGGCGATGATAGCTTCGATCGCCATGGGGCAGCCACTCGCGGGTGTGGTGGTCGCCATGATGTATACTGGCGGCAACCTGCTGGAAGATTACGCACGCGGCAAAGCCGAACGCGACCTGAGGTCGCTTCGTGATCGAACGCCCCGCATTGCCCACAAGGTCGCTGAGGGCGAAGTAACGGACATTGCGGCTGGAGAGATCGTCGTAGGTGATGACTTGCTGGTAAGAGCCGGCGAGCTGTTGCCCGTAGACGGGCACCTTCTTAATGAACAGGCCAAGCTTGACGAGTCCGCCGTGACCGGCGAGCCTTTGCCGGAAATTCGGCGGAAGGGTGAACACCTTAGAAGCGGCACCGTCAATGCCGGCGAGGCGTTCCACTATCGAGCGTCTGCCCCAGCCAGTAAGAGCACCTATGCCGGCATTGTCCGTATGGTCGAAGAGGCACAGACCGCCAAGGCACCGTTCATCCGAATAGCCGATCGTTTCGCCCTGCTGCTTTTGCCAGCGACGCTTCTCGTTGCAGGTCTTGCGTGGTGGCTATCGGGTGATCGCATCAGGGCACTCGCCGTGCTCGTTGTCGCCACTCCCTGCCCGCTCATTCTCGCCGCACCCGTTGCCTTCATCGGCGGCGTCTCGCGCGCCGCACGCGCGGGCGTCCTGATGAAGGGAAGCTCCGCGCTCGAGGCGCTTGCCCTTGTCCGCACTGTCATTTTCGACAAGACGGGGACATTGACTGAAGGCGGGGCACGCATAACTTTCTTCGAAACGGCGCCAAATAGCGACGCCGAAGAAATCTTGCGCCTTCTCGCATCCCTCGAGCAGGCCTCACACCATGTTCTGGCCGAGACCATCGTTGCCTTGGCGCGAGCGAAGGGAATGCCACTGTCATCGCCGACAAATGTCCGGGAGTTTCGCGGCTCCGGATTGGAGGGCATTGTCGAGGGTAGGCATGTGCGCGCCGGGTCGCGTGCCCTTGTCCTTGCAGATGGAGAGGTACCGGCATGGGCCTGTTCGGTTGCATCAGCTAGGGAAGGCAGTTCGGGACTCGCAATCTATGTGTCCGTGGACGGTCGGATCGCTGCATTCCTCGTTTTGGCGGACGCAATCCGCCTTGAGGCGCCGGCCGCATTGGCTCAGCTTCATGCAGCCGGCATTTCGCGTATCATCATGGTCACCGGCGATGACGCCGAGACCGCCAGCATCGTCGGATCTTCCCTTGGGATCGACGAGGTCTATGCCGATCGTAGTCCGGCCGAAAAGCTTGCAGCCGTTGCGGCCGAACAACGTCGCCAGCCGACGATGATGGTGGGTGACGGGATCAATGATGCGCCGGCACTGGCTGCGGCTGATATTGGCATCGCCCTGGGTGCCCGCGGGGCGACCGCCTCGTCAGAAGCTGCGGATGTCGTGATCCTGGTCGATCGGATTGATCGCGTACCTCATGCTGTCATGATCGCACGGCGTACAAGGCGAATCGCCTTGCAAAGCATCGTTGTCGGTCTGGCTTTGTCGGGGATCGCGATGGTCTTTGCGGCCTTTGGATACATAACTCCGGTCGCCGGCGCCCTTTTGCAGGAAGGGATAGACATCGCAGCGATCGTTAACGCTTTGCGAGCCTTGAGTGGGCCGTCAAACATTTCCTCCACCGAAGGATCGGCCTCGCCTGCCCCGGCAAATTCGTAAGTGCATATCTTCCAGAAGGTAGCGAGGGCCGCCAATGGAGCTTCGGTCTTTCCTCAAACCTAATCACCACACGCCGACCACCACCGGCCCTTATCGTGCAGCCGATCGAAATAGACAAGCGCCATCGGGTGTATCTGGATGGAGTTGGTGATCACAAATTCCATGCAAGCAAGGCCGACACCGTCTGCGAACAACCTCCACCAGCGCGACGCGGCGAACCGTGCGTTGTTTGCTGATGCTGATTTCCACGAAAAGTTCACTATCAATCGATTGGAAGCACATCCCTCAAGCAAGCGGCATCGCTCGTTGACAAACGACGAGATTGAGATCGGTTTGGGCCGCGCATTTTGACGCGCATCAATGCGCGTTTCTCTGGATGTGGCGTCATAGATTGATAGCCGAGTGACCACCCGCTTGAAGCGCTGGTGCAGCGGGTGTCACGTCGTGGCACCCGAGCAACGTCAAGGTTCGGACACTGTTCCAACATTCGCACAGATCGCCGAAGCTGAGCGCTTCGATGAGGCCACCCTTGCAACGTTCCTGGCGGCACCGCACCATTCCCGAATGCCCAACCTTTCGCTCACTCGCTCCTATATCGCGGCGCGACGACATTGACTCAGCCATTGCTCATCTCGGCGACTGTCGATCTATCGGTTAGTCCGTCCTGGGTAGCGCGCGGTCGCCTTGTCGGCATGTTGACTTACAGCACGGTCATCACGCAATATCTGGCCCACCTCGGTTTCGCAGGTTCATTGACCGGTGTCCTGCTGGCGCGCGCCTCGCGCGCCATGTAGTGCAATACGGACCTCGGGTCTGAACCCTCGTCATTGCGGACGTAGCAAGCTCCTCGCAGATAACGATGCTGAAGCCGACTGGGCCGACGCCGACCTCGACATTCTCGTCGTCGGGCAGCCTGATCCAGCTCACCAGCCACCGTTGCGTCGCGCGGATCATTTCGAAGTCACGGTAGGCGAGCCGCGCTCTGGCCCTCCGGTGGCGGCGCGGAGGGCGAATTGGCCGCATGTGATGGCTTGAAATCGCCTTCTGTGGGCCTACCTACCATCGCGTTGCCTACCTTGAAGGAGCGCAGCCATGGAACTCACCGTGGTGCCCATCGTCAAGCCGGACGCCGCCAACTTCATTTTTGGCCAGTCGCATTTCATCAAGACCGTGGAAGATCTCCACGAGGCATTGGTGGGCGCGGTTCCAGGCATCCGCTTCGGGCTGGCCTTCTGCGAGGCCTCCGGTAAGCGGCTGGTGCGTTGGTCGGGTAATGACGAAGCCGAGCTTGCCCTGGCACGTGACAACGCATTGGCCATTGGCGCCGGCCACACTTTCCTGATCTTCCTCGGCGACGGATTCTTTCCCATCAACGTGCTGGCTGCGGTGCGTGCGGTGCCAGAGGTCTGTCGCATCTATTGTGCGACTGCCAACCCGACACAGGTGATCGTCGCGCAAACTGAACTGGGCCGCGGCGTGCTCGGCGTGGTGGATGGCGCCTCACCGCTGGGCTTCGAAACCGATGCGGACATCGCGTGGCGGAAAGACCTGCTCCGAAAGATCGGCTACAAGCTGTAGTGGCTGGACAAAGCCGGCGCCTGCGGTGCCAAGGGAATTCGAGACTGCCGGATGCGGAGGGCGACAAACCGCCGGGAATGAAGTTCAATTTACGACCCTGCATCAGAATGCCAACTCGATATTGGAAACCGTATTATCGATTGCAAAAACAAGGGGCTGGTTGTCACCACGGCCCTCGTTTTTTGAGCGCAACGACAAACGGTGAGCAATTGTTTTCACTACGATGCAGGCATTGCGCCAGCTACACAGGCGCGGAGCCGCGTGTGGGGACGTTTGCGAACGGACGGAACCGGCTCTCCAGACCTTTTTATGGTCCGCATGCCGGCGAAAAAGCCGGTTTCAAGGCCTCATTGATCGCGCATGAAGGCCTGCATCTCCTCGGGCGTCACCTTGCCGTCTTTGTTCGCATCGACCGTCTCGAAGATCCTCTTGTGGATCGTTGTGACTTCGTCGAACGACAGGGCGCCGTCGCCATCAACATCGGCAACGGCAAACATGATCTTCATCATGTGGCCTTGCATCATGTTTTGGCGCATGCCACCCATCATGCCGCGCTGCCTCCCCCCATCATCTCGCCAGGCATCATCTCAGAGTAACCCGGCCGCGCATCTTGTTTCTCGGCGGGGGCTGTTTGAGCCAAGGATGGCGTGGGGCTGTTTGCTAGGAGCGTGGCGCCAATCGCCACATATGCAAGTTTTGCTGTAGTCATGTTCGTTCTCCTTTCGAGAAGCAGGAGATCCGAGGCAAGGCACGGGTTTGCGTCCGCGCTTTGGCGCTCAAGTGCAGTCGTATGAACATGCGACAAACTACCAATAGTGCGGACCGGTTTCCTTGCGCCACGTCAATTGGAGCACGACATTTATCCGATGGGCATGATCGCAGGTTCAAGGATCAAAATTCGCAGACCGCCCCTCCACTCCGACGCAAAGCCGATGCCAAGACCGGCCGACACCAGTGACACCAGCGAGAAGGTGTCGTCACAGGTGTTAAATGACGTCCTATGAAAGATAGCGCTCCTCGAAGTTCTCGGCGCAATAGCGCTCGGCTGTTTAATCGCATTCCGTTCGTCAATGGCGCGCATCAAGGGGCCCGATCGAACACGACGGCCCATAAATGGGCGCTCAGCGAGGCTTGAAACGTCAATGGTGAGGTTGAGAGCTATAATGAGAACGGACATCGATAACTTTGTGGACAGCGTAAGCGGTTCCAACCTCACACGCGACACGGAGCACAGTGCTGACACCGCCGCCTGCGCCCTCCCCCGCAGCGTGCCAAGCTGAGGCTCGCCTGAGATTTTTTGGTGCAGAAGAATAGAAATTATGCCCGGCTGTCGGTCGCAAGTATCGTAAAACTAGTTTGCGGAAATCGATCCGGAACGCGACCAGAGAGCCTACATTGATCGGCATCAAGAATGCCGATGCCAAGTCTGCGTGGCCGCAGCCGCGCTGTCCGTATTATCCGGCGCCTTGGCGCTCGCCGCGACGTCAGCCCAGGTTTCGAAGTACGCTTGCAGTCCTTTGACCAGTATCAATACATTCCGCCTCAGTTGTGGGAGACTTGCTGAACCGGAGGGACGATGATGATCAAACACGTTCTTGTTGCAACAGACGGCTCCGATACGGCTTGGAAGGCCGTGGAGATGGCAGCCAACATCGCAAGGGGTCCGGGCGCGCGCGTTACTATCCTTCACGTCATATTGAACGCCGTGAGGGCCGAGGAAGCAAGCCAACTTGCACGAGCCGAGCATATGGTGCGGCGTGTCTCGGCGATCACGATGCCTGGGCAAGAGCGCGCCCTCTCCTCGAGGCACGATTTATTCAAAAGTTCGCAAGGCGGCATTGGCGAGACGAGGTCGGTGCTCGGAGAACGCATTGTCGAGAATGCGGCGGAACGTGCACGAACTCTTGGCGTCAACGACGTGCACACGCGGGTCGAACCTGGCGACTATGCTGAGACCATTCTCGCCGTAGCGAACGAGATTGGTGCAGACATGATCGTCGTCGGCAGCCGTGGGCTGGGAAGGTTAGCCGGGATGCTGCTTGGAAGCGTCTCGCAGAAGGTCGCACAACAGGCGCTTTGCTCGGTCACGATAGTGCGGTGAACTCACCCGCCAGCGTGAGATCAGCCGTGGACAACACAAATCGCCCTACGGATGTATAGACCTTTGAAGTGTGCTGTCGAAGTCGTGTTTGGACCGGTCGATGACGACGTATTTGCGGGACCTGACCCTCGAGGTTGTTTCATATTACGCTGATTCATGCCGACGAACCCCGGCGGCGGGTCAATGGCCGATCGCCCCGCAGAATCCCCGCTCTGGGGATGAGTCTAGCCTTCTTGCCGGTGCAATGGTTTGCGCAATCGTCGCTCGCCGCGGAGATGCCGGAGGTAGAGTTCGGCGCGCGAAAGATATTCTTCATGCATTTTCTGATGCGTGGCCCGATTAAGGTCCTAGTGCCTTTCGTCATCATCGCAAATGACTGTGACCCGCGCTTTCGACGTCGGATCGCCAGGTGAGCGATCCTTTTCTCGGCCGCCGCACTGGCGATAGCCGGTTTGCTTGGGCGGAGCACGCTGGTGAATTCGAGATCCCATTACCCGTCCTAGCGATGACTACGCGTACGCAACGCGCTCGAAGTCCGTACCCAGCAATTCGACAGAATGACAGGAAACCGACAGGACCAGGCCCTTAGGTTCCGGTGCCTTTCAGCATCCCTCTAGACCTCAAAGCTGCCCATTCAAAAAGGAGAACTCCGCATGCGATACCTCCAGAACACATTTGCCGTCTTTGCCATTGTCTGTCTTGCAACGCCTGCATTCGCCGCAACCATCGTCAAGGTCACAGAGGGTGGCGAAGCTGGTGGTCCGATGACCCTGACTCTCGACCAGTCCACGATCAAGGCCGGCGAGGCGACATTTCTCGTCCACAACGACGCCATTACGGAAGAACATGAGGTAGTACTTGTGAAGCTGAAGTCGGCCGATCAGCAAATTGTGGTTGATGCCGCCAAAGGGCGGGTCGACGAGAAGAAGCTCAAAAGCATGGGCGAAGTTTCCGAGCTGAAGCCAGGTGCCGATGGTCAGTTAAAAGCGAAACTTGCGCCGGGCTCCTACGTACTCCTCTGCAACATCAAGAGCCATTATGAAGCCGGCATGCACGCCATGTTGACGGTGACTAAATAGGACGGTCCCAAGAGCCTCGGGCCGATATCGGGAACGAGACGGCGACGGGCATGGGCCGAGAAAACCGCGCGGGCGCGAACATATCGCCCGTCAGTTCGGTTTTCCGTGAAGGCGGGACGCTTCCGATGCCGTGGTCACAATGCGCAAGGACGCGGACCGGACCAGCGTCTCGACATTCCGATCGGAACATTGAAGAGTATCGAGAAACAAGCAGGACTTAAGCTGAGGTAATGAACATGCGCAATTATATCGGATTGATCCATAAGGATGCCGACAGCGATTACGGCGTGTCCTTTCCCGACTTTCCGGGCCTGATCACCGCCGCACCGACCTCGAGATGCGCGAGCTATGGCCGAAGAAGCCTTGTCTCTACACATTGAAGGGCTAGCCGAAGACGGCGAAGCAATTCCCGAGCCTTCTACACTGGAGGCGGTTGTGGCAGACGCGGAGAACCAGGACGGTGTTGAAATTCTAGTTGGCGTCAGGCGGAAGCCAAAAGAGCCGTTCGCGTAAACATCACCCTGCCAGAAGACGTCCGCCAGGTGCGCGTCGGCTTCCGTCTTGTCAGCGCGCTTGGTGCCTCCAACACCGGAACCGTGACCTATAATCTCGCCTTTGATGCCTCCACGCCCGCCGAGGAGATCGGCGCACTCGTGCGTGACTTCGTGCAGACGCGGCAGAACCTGATCGCATCGACGATCAAGGTGCCGGGGCTGATCGACAGGCGGCAAAACCTGCTTGTGGCTGCCGGAGCGAACGTAATTGAGGGGAATGGTTCCCGCGTTAAGTTTGAAAAAGACGGCATCATTGCGAGTTTCCATCGACCTCATCCGGACAAGGAAGCAAAGCGTTATCAGGTGCGCGATGCTCGCGAGTTCCTGATGCAGATTGGAGTAACGCCATGAATACCATGGCCTACAACGGGTATCACGCTCGCATCGAGTTCGACGCTGACGACGAAGTGTTTTTCGGCAAGATTGCAGGTATTTCCGATGTAATCGGCTTTCACGGTGACAGCGTCGCTGAACTCAAGAAAGCCTTCCATGAGGCAGTCGATGACTATCTCGACACCTGCAAGAAAATCGGCAAAGAGCCTCAGCGGCCCTATTCTGGGAAGATGATTTTTCGGGTCGCTCCGGAGGTCCATCGCCGAGCAGCTCTTGCTGCCGAGCTTTCGGGAAAGAGTCTCAACCAATGGGCAGAAGAGGTGCTGGAAGAAGCCGCCGACCACTTTGCGGAGGCACGCCTATCGGCGTAGTGCCATTGCGCCATCGTGGATCCGTTCACGCATCATCAATCGTCCGATGGATTGGCATTCAGTCGATACATTATGTGGCTTTGGGAGCACAAAACCGGAACCCCGATGATGCTTCGCAAGCCGATTAGAGTTGAATGGCGGGCTCCACGATCGCCATCGTCGCTTCGACGTGGTCACGAGCGGCGCGTTCGGCCTCGTCCTCATCACCCTTGACCAGCGCGTCGAGAATGCGGCGATGCTGCAGGTTGGTTTCCTTAATTTCGGCTTCTGAAAACAGGATGGGTACTCGCAGCATCCAATAATGGAACTGGGTGCGCTCATGGAACTGTCCGAGAAACATGTTCTTAGACGCCGTAACGATGAGCTTGTGGAATTGCGTGTTGAGTGTGTTGAGTTCGCCGCGTGTCAAGGATTCGGCGGGCTCCATGGCCTCGATCAGAAGCGCCAGCGCTTCGAGCTCGCCGGGCTCTGCATGGCGTGCGGCGAGCCTCGCGGTCGCCGCTTCGATGGCGGCGCGGCTTTCGAAGATAGCGTGCACCTGGCTTCGATCGATCGTCTCGACAACCCAACCGCGTTCGCGGCTCAGGAACCCCTCGCCCTGAAGTAGGAGGAGTGCTTCACGCACGGGCGTGCGCCCGACATTCAACCGCTCGCACAGATCATCTTCGACCAGCCTCTGCCCCGGCTTCAGTTCCGCCCCAAGGATCATGCTACGAAGGCGATTGCGAACATCCGAAGCGATGAATTCGCCCGCCGAAGTCTTCCGTGAAACCATTGGTTAAATTCCTTTCAAATCACCAGGCCTGCTTTGGGTGAGGCCGCCTGCCACAGCGCGAGCAAATATATCATTTCGTGTATGGAGCAACGAGCGACGGAATTCAAACACTTACTCGGCACCGAGCTCCAACGAGCGGTGCCGTGCCGCCTCGACAGCGCGCCGAAACAAAACAGCCAAGCCGACTTCCGGGTTCATCAGCACGGAGAGAGCGGCGGCCGTCGTGCCGTGCGCGCTTGTCACCTGCTCACGAAGGACGGCTGGATCGGCACCCGACGCCAATGCCAGCTTCGCCGCGCCGAAGACGGTCTGCTTGGCCAACGTCATGGCGAGGTCCTCTGGCAGGCCAGCCGCGACGCCCGCCGCGCTAAAGGCTTCTAGCAGATGGAAGACATAGGCCGGTCCGGAACCGGACATTGCCGTCACCGCGTCCATCAAGCTCTCGTTTTCGATAAACGCAACGCGGCCAATGGCTGAAAGCAGGCTCAGTGCGAGCGCGCGGTCTGACGAGCGCGCATTCGCGCTTGCGCAGCAGACGACCATGCCTTCGCCGATCGCCGCGGGCGTATTCGGCATGCAGCGGACAATGGCAGGTCCCTCCCCCGCATATTGACGCATGCCATCGATGGTGATGCCGGCAGCGACTGACATTAGCAGTCCGTCTTGGCCGAGAACGGCTCGGCTGTCTGCAACCGCATCGGCGACCGCCTGCGGCTTGGTCGCGATCACCACGACATTTGCCGCTAAATCCACCGGCAGGTCGGACACGGCATCATAGGCTTGCGCGCCGACGCTCTCCGCCCGCTGCCGCAAGCTCTCATTGACTTCGACGACCGCGAAACGATGGCCCTCCATCCCGATCCAGGTTCGCAGCATGGCGAACCCCATATTGCCCGCACCGATAAGCAGAACCTGCGTCATGACAAAGTCCTTTCCGATGGGGTTACGAGCGGCTTGTCCTGCGCTTTGTGCGCCACCAGGCCGCTGGCGATGATCAGCCCTGCACCAATGATCGTCATGCCGTCTGGTATCGCGCCGAAGACGAGGTAGCCGAAACTGACGGCCCAGAGGACGTGGGTGTAGGAAATCGGCGCCAACCGAGAGACGTGTACCTCGGGTCGGCGATAGGCGAAGGCAATGGAGACGTGCGCCGCCAGCCACAGACACGCCATCGCGACCGAAAGGGCGATATCAACGGTCGTCATGGTATGGAGGACGAAGGGCAGCGTGCCAGTCAAAAGCACAAAACCCGTCAGGGCGGAATAGGCAAGTGTCGTCGTCAGGCTGTCGGCGACTACCGCCCTTCGCGTCATGACCAGGGCCGTCGCCCAGCAGGCGGCGGAGGCGATAGAGAAAAGCGCCGCGGGATTGTAGCCGGCAAATCCGGGACGCAGGATGACCAGAACTCCCAGCAAACCGCCAATAAGGCCAACCCACTGCCAGACATGCACTCTCTCCTTGAGTATCAGTACGCAAAGCAGTGTGACCAGGCACGGGGAAATGAAGACAAGCGCCGTCGCTTCGGCCATCGGCTGCAGGCGCAGGGCCGCCACCAGCAAGATCGTTGCACCGGCCATGCCGAGGCCGCGAACGAGTTGTGCTGACGCAAACACACTTCGCGTCGGTCTGCCGAAGCGCAGGCAAATCGCTGCAAGAAAAAAGAGCGCCACCGCATAGCGGAACCAAGCAATCTGCAAGGGATGAAAGGTCATCGATAGATGCTTGGCGATGACGTCTGATGCCGCAAATAGAAACATGGCGGTCAGGCACAGCACGACGCTCTCGCGCCCGCGGAATAGCGCGCGCAAAGCGACTTCGGGGCCCGCGATGGAAAAGATGCGCGCTATCGCCTGTCTCACGATTTTCGGATTTCGAGCACGGTGCCCGCCTTCTCCCGCGTGTCGAAATAGCAAAAGCCCGATCCATCGGTCTTTTTCCCGCGGGCAATCACGCCAAGCCCAAGCGCGCGGCCGTTTGCCTCCGCCGCGTCCCGGTCGGCGACTTCGAAGCCCAGATGGTAGACGCCCTCTCCGCGCTCATCGAGGAACCGCTTTTGTGGGGAGTCCAGCTCACCGGGCTGGCAGAGCTGGAGCTGCACATTGTCGAGGTCGCAGCATTTGTAGCGCATGGCATCCGAAGCCGCTTTGTTGGGCACCTCCAGTTCGACATAGGTGCCCTTCTTCGGATAGTCGAACCAAGGACCGACGCCGAGGCTTTCGTAATAGAAAACCGTCTTCTCCAGGTCGTGGACGAGGATGCAAACGTGATGCAGGTGCTGGAAGATTCCGGTCATGGCGGGCTCCTTATTTCGGAATGCGGACAAGGCTTCGCCGGCGCGGAAATCGCGCAGGCGGATCGGGGAATGGTGAGGTCGGACCGGCAGTGCTTTGGTTTTACGTCCAGAATTGCCCTAGTGCACCGCAGGCAGGAGTCGCGCCAGGAATTGCCGGGCACGGTCACTCTTCGGTGCGGTGAAGAATTCGCTGGACGGCGCGTCTTCGGCGAGACGCCCGCCCTCCATGAAGATCACCCGGTCGGCCACCTCGCGCGCGATGGCCATGTCGTGGGTAGCGATCAGCATCGTCTGGCCCTCCTCCGCCAGCTTGCGGATCGTCTCGACGACTTCCTGAGCGAGTTCCGGGTCGAGCGCGGAGGTCGGCTCGTCGAGCAGCAGAACGCGCGGCTGCATGGCAAGAGCCCGAGCGATGGCGACCCGCTGTTGCTGGCCGCCGGATAGCTCCGAGGGGTAGGCATCCGCCTTGGCCTTAAGCCCGACCTTGGCGAGCAGGTCCATCGCCAGCTTGCCCACTTCTGCCTTCGGCCGTTTTAGCACATGGACTGGTCCGCTCATGACATTCTGGAGCGCCGTCATGTGCTTGAACAGGTTGAAGTGCTGGAACACCATGCCGATCTTCTGCCGCTGGCGGCTGATCTCCGCGTCGGACAGTTCGTAAAGCGCCTGATCGCCCAGCCGGTAGCCGATCAGATCGCCGTGCACGTAGATGCGGCCGGCGGAGATGGTTTCCAGATGGTTGACGCAGCGCAGCAGCGTGGACTTGCCGGCGCCTGAGGGACCGAGCAGCGCCACGACCTCGCCCTGCGGCACGTCGAAGCTGACATCGGTGAAGGCCGAGACGGTTCCCCATTTTTTGGAGACGCCAACCACGGAAACGGCGTGGGAATGTTCGGGTGCGATGCTCATCTTTGCGGGAAAACCTTTTCGAGGACGGTCTGGATCGCTGTCGCGAAGGCGGTCATGACGAGATACCAGAAGGCCGCGACGGCCAGCAGCTCGACGACCTGGAAGTTCGACGAATAGATGTCTGTCGCCACGCGCAAGAGTTCGAGATAGCCAATGGCCGAGGCAAGCGACGACGATTTCAAGAGCATGATGTACTGGTTGCCCGCCGCCGGGATGATTATGCGGCTGGCCTGCGGAATAACGACCTGCGCCAGCACCTGAGGCTGGGTCATGCCGAGCGCGGTCGCCGCCGCCCGCTGGCCCTTGTCGACCGCAAGGATGCCGGCGCGAATGATCTCGCTCATGTAAGCGCCTTCCGCAAGGCTGAGGCCGGCGAGCGCGGCAAGGAAGGGCGTCACGAGTGAGGTCGTCGGCGTCGAGTATAGCGGTTCGGCCATGAAGGGCAGGCCGATGGTGATCGAGGGGAACATGATCGGCACCGCGTTGAACCAGAAGATGAGCTGGATCAGCATCGGCGTGCCGCGGAAGAGATAGACATAGGTCGAGGAGATCGCGACCAGGATGGGGTTGCCGCTCACCCGCATCAGCGCGGCCACGAACCCGATCGCAGTGGCGATGAACAGTGCCAGCGTGCCGAGCATGAGGGCGTTGACCGCCCCCATGACGATGAGCGGATCGAAGATGTAGTCGGCGAAGACGCCGAGGTTGACGATCCGCGCGCGGATAGCCGCATGAACGATCGTCACCACCAGCGCCAGCGCGACGGCGCCGAGGAGCCAGGCTCCCCAGCGGCGTCGATGCACGATCGGGAGCTCCGAGGCAGAAAGACGGTTCGTCATGGCCATGACCCTTCCTCCCCGTCAGCGCTTGCTGGCCGGCAGGTTGACGGTAATTTCCGGCAGCAGGGCGCCGCCAACACCCCACTTGTCCATGATGCTCTTGTAGCCGCCGTCAGCCAGCATTTCCTGTAGCGTCAGCTTCACCGCATCACGAAGGCCGGTGTTGTCCTTGGAAAAACCCCAGGAGGTGATGTAGGGCGTCAGCATGTAGTTACCGCCGACGATGGAGTATTTGCCCGGGAACTGACCACTCATGTAGACGAGTGCGGGAAAGTCACCGAGATAGGCATCGACACGCTTGAGGTCGAGCTGCATGCGGGCATCGGGTGCCGAGGGAAGTTGCTCGGCGCGGATTTCCGCCTCACCCTTGGCCGTGCAGGCGGCGGATGCCTCCTCGACCTTCGCCATGATGACGCGGCTGCCGAGCAGTGTAGCGACGGACTTGCCGCAGAAATCCGCGATGGTCTTGTACTTGTCCGCATCCTCGGTGCGCACCATGGCCGAGCCGCCGGACAACATGTAGTTCACGAAATCGAGCTTCTGCTCGCGCTCTTCGGTGTCACTGATTCCGCCGGAGGCGACGTCGAAGCGCTTGGCTTCGATACCGGGAATGAGGGCCGCATACTCGGCCTGCACATACTCGAGCTTCAGCTCGAGACGCTTGGCGATCTCGTGCAGGAGATCGGAGCTAGCGCCCGTCACCTCGCTTGCGCCCGGCTCACGGAATTCGATCGGCGGAAAGGTCTGCTGCGATCCTACAGTGATCTTGCCTGCCTGGCGAACGGCCTCGGGCACGAGCTTCGCCCCCGCCCCGGCCTGCGCGGCGCCGGCGACGACCGCCGTCATCGCAGCCGCCAGTACAAACGTGCGGATGATCCCATGTTTCATTGCGTTACCCCTGTCATTGTTGATCTTGTTTGCAGTCCGCATGGAAAGGCGGCGGCGGCAACTGGCGCCGCCGCCGCGGTTGTCAGCGCGTATCGGCGCCCTTGCCCGGCACCTTCGACGGGTTCGGCCGGTCGGCGCGCGGGCATTCGGCAGCATTGTCGAAGACCGCCTGAACCTTTGCGATGTATTCCGGCGAGAAGTTCCACTGCTTCATGCCGGCCGGGATGTGCTCCCAGTAAAAGTTCGGCGGACGCATGGCGATGCCCGGCCGGATCAGGCGATAGGTCCAGCAATCGTATTGCTTGCCGTCCTCGCCGTAGACCGTCATACAGCAGCGCTCGAAGTCGTCGTAATCCTCCTGGAAATGCGTCTCGTCATGTTCGAAGACGACGCCATAGGCGCGCTCGCCCCAGGCATCCGCCGTGTTGAGGAAATGGCACCAGCCTCGGTCAGTGCGATCGCCTGCGGCGTGGAAGCGCAGCGCATGGTTGGCCGCATAGGCCTTGGTGACCGGCTTTGCCTCCGGCATGAAACGAGAGACCTCGATGTCGTGCAGCCATGTGCAATAGGCGAAGTAGTACATAAAAACCTCTTCCATGGGGCGGTGGAAACTGCGCCCATTTTTGTTGCGTTGCATCGGAGATCGCCGTTGGCCACGTCTCCATATATGGTTTCGTATATGAAGAAATATGCGTGGTCAAGACACCCCTCGGCTGCGATCATTCGAAAGGAGCGAGAGCATGATCAGAATAATGGATAGCCACGCCTACCCGGGCTGCCCGGTCGTTGCCGAGGCATTGCCGCAGGATGGGCCCGTGCATGTGGAGTTCAGCGACGGAGAGGTGGCAGGCGCCCGCGTCGAGCGCCTGGACGAGGGTCGGATCGCACTGAGGATCGACGCCTACAGGACCGGCAAGGGAACGGCGATCGCGCAAAAATCGTGGCTGCTGGAAAACCGGGGCGAGGATCGCTGGCGCGTCAGCCGCCGGCTCGACCGGGACTGACGGCGATTGGTAGGGCGTCAGGCCGGCTGACGCCCCGAGATTTTTACCGAAAGGGCGACGAGGCCGAGCGAGACGAGGAAGATCAGCGTGCCGACCACGGCGATCTGCGGCGGCAGCTCGCGGCGCATCAGGCCGTAGAGCCAGGTCGGGAACATGGTCGTTCCACCGGCGGTGAAGTTGGTTAGCACGAAATCGTCGAGCGAGATCGCGAAGACCAGCAGCGCGCCGGAGAGGATGCCCGGCAGGATGATCGGCAGCCAGATTGTGCGGAATACGGTGAAACCGCAGGCGCCGAGATCGCGCGCGGCATGTTCGAGCGTGACGCCGGCGCCGATGACGCGGGAGCGCACATTGATAATCACGAAGCTGAGACCCAGCGTCGTGTGCGCGGCGATGACGCTCGGAAACCCGAGCGGATAGAAGAGACCGCCCGTCAGGGTTTTCAGGAAGGGGATCGTCGCCGTGGCCACGAAGAGGATCAGCATGCCCGCGCCGAGCACCACTTCCGGGGTCGCGAGCGGAATGAAGGTGAGGCCCGAGACCGCGCCGCGCCCGATAAATTGCCGCCGGCCCAACGCAAAACCGACCGGCGTGCCAAGAAGCGCCGCAAGCAGCGCCGAGACCGCCGCCACGATAAGGCTGTTGCCGAGCGCCATCCCGAGCTGCGGCACGGCGAAAGGGCTGCGCCACGCCGCAAGCGAGAAGGTGCCGAGCTCGTAGTTGAAGCGCCCACCGGGATCGTTGAAGGAAAAGACGATCATCGTGACGACGGGCGCGAACATGAAGACCAGCGCCAGCCCGATCACAAGCTTGACAGCCCATCCTTCCCGCGTGTTGGTGGTGCTAGACGACATCGAGAAGCTCCGTACCGCGGATCAGACGCAGGAGAAGGGTGAGCAACATCATCGCGGCGACCAGCAGCGTGGCTGAAAGCGCGGCTGCCCCGGCATAGTCCAGTTCCACCAGGAACTTCGCCTGGATGACGTTGCCGAGCATCTGCGTGCGGATATCGCCGAGAAGGGCGGCGTTAACATAGTCGCCGAGCGCCGGAATGAACGACAGGACCGCCGCAGCGACAAAGCCATTGCGGCTGAGCGGGAAGACGATTAGCGCGAACCGCTCCGTCATCGTGACGCCGATGGTGCCGCCGAGAACCGTCCCGGCAAGCACGAACAGCACCGGCCCCAGCGCGACAAAGCCACCCCAGCCAAAAAAGACGAACGCCAGCAACAGGCCGATCGAAAACCCGCCAGCCGCACCGAGGATAGCACCCGTTCGGCCACACCGCTGCGAGTAGAGATCGTCGGCGGCCGCGCAGAGCGTGCGATCAACCCGGTTGAAAGCCGTGTAGAGCGGCAGCAACACGAAGGGCACGAGCTGGTAGGTGAGGCCCGCCACCACGGCGAAGGGCGTTCCGAGGATCCGTACTTCAAGGCCCGTGAACTGCTGGAGCGGACCGAAGAGCGGGCCATTGGTCCCGAGCAGGGTCTGCCAAGCGACGATACGAATGAGGTAGCTCGTGAGGAACGGCGCAAAGAAGGCGAAGAGCAGCACGGTCTTCCAACGCCTGCCGTAGAACGAAATGCCATAAGCGACCGGCATGGCGATCGCGAAGGCGAGGAGCGTCGCCGATAGGCCGATCAGCACCGAATTGAGCAGATTGTTCCAGTAGAAGGGAATGGAATCCACGTAGTTGGCAATCGACCAGCCGGTTGCCGTCAGCGCGAAGGGATCGGCACTGAACGACATGCGCAGGATATAGACGAGCGGCACGACCAAAAGGGCCGCGAGCCAGAAGAGCGTCGGCAACATTTCCGGCCAGCCGGCGCGCACCCCGAAAGAGCGCACCGGCCGACCGGCGTCTTGGGCGGAGGTTACCTTAGCCACTGATCATCTGCGTCCATGTTCGGGCGATCTGGGCACGTTCGCGCTGATCCCAGGGCGCCGGATAGGGGAACAGCCGGTCGAGCACATCGGCGGGCGGAAAGATTAGTGGATTGGCGGCAAGGGCGGGATCGAGCTTCGCAAGCTCTTCCTTGACGCCGACGGCATAGGGATATTGCAGCGTGTAGCGACAGAAGCTCGCGGCATTTTCCGGCCGGAACCACCAGTCGATGAAGGCGAGCGCCGCCTCCAGGTTCGCCGCACCCTTCGGAATGCCGAGCCGGTCGACATAGGCGGGGGCGCCTTCGTTCGGCACGGCGAAGCCGACCTTTTTCGGATCGAGCTGCGAGATGTTGACGGGCGGCGCCATGGCGGCGATGAGATCGCCGTTCGATAGCTTCTGCCCCGCATTCTCCCCCTGCGCCGGCAACAGCTGCCCGCTTTCGATATGCGGTTTCAGGAAAGCCAGAACTTCCATGGCTTCTTCGAGCGTCATCTCGGCGGGAACGTTGTCGACCTTGCCCTCCGACTTGAGGTAGAGCCCCCAGGCCGCGACATTGACGACGGGCGTGGCATAGAGGCCGACCTTGCCCTTTACTGCCGGATCGAGCAGTTGGCCCCAGGATTGCAGCCCCTCTTTGAAATGGGCACGGTTGAAGGCAAGGCCGACGGGCGCGAAGTCGAAGGGGATCGCCACGTCAGCATGCTTTACCGATCTGAGGCTCGGCAGCAGGTTCTTCTGCACGTTCGGAAGCGCTCCGGGATCGAGCGGCTCGAGCCAGCCGTTCTCCGCATAGAAGGACGTATAGGCGCTGGAGATGCAGAGCACGTCGTAGCCGATCGGTAGGCCGGCGGTGAACTGCGGGCGCACACTCGCAAAAAACTGGTCGGCATCGGAGATGACCTCGCGATAGTCGACCGTGATGCCCGTTGCTTCCTTAAATCGGGCGATATCGGCCGGGTCGCATTCGCCAGCATTGGCGGCCCAGACGATGGTGCTCTCCGCGGCACGGGCCGCGGAGAAGGGAATGGCGAACCGGCCACCCATCACGCCCGCTCCGGCGAGGATGAGCTTGAGGGCCTGCCGGCGATTGGCCGTGAAGCGATAACTGTTCATGGACGTTCCCCTTTTATGGTCGGTGATACTGTCAGTCGCGCACGTGGATGAAGATCTTGCGGATCGGGCCGGGCTGTTCCCAGCTTCCCTCGTCCTCCTCGTTGTAGATGAGCAGGTCGCCGGAATTGGCGACATGGGCTCGGCCATGCTGGTCAGTCACCGTCACGTCGCCCTCGATGACGAAGTCGAAGCACTGGCCGGTGCCCAGTAAGTCGCCGAAGTCGGCGTCGCGGCGCCAGAGGCCGACCGTCACGCGGCCATCGTCCGATTTCCAAACGGAGGCGTGCTGGCCGATCGGATTGCCCGGCGTGCGGTCGCCCGGCATGTCGCCGTAATCGTGCCAGTCGTTAGCCGGATCGGCGAACTTGATGACCTGGACGCCGCTCTTTGCGGCGGTGTCGTTGGTGTTGTCCTTTGGCATAGTGTTCCTCTTGCATGATACTGACCGCTTGGCGGCTCGGATTGCCTGCTAGGACGCAGGAATGACGTGGACCTTGGTTTCGTCGAAGGCGATGTGGCAGAGGGCGCCGGGCGCAAGCGAGGGCCACTCCCGCTGCTTGATCGTGAGCTCACCGCCATGGGCAAGCGTGGCCACGATTTCGTGGTGGTCGCCGACATAGGTGCATTTGGCGAGTGTGGCGGTGAGGCCGCCAGTATCCGTGAGCCACATATGCTCCGGCCGCACCATGACGAGACAGCGCTGCCCCTCGCAGACCCTGGAGCTGGCGAGCCGGAGCGTAATGCCGGCATCGAGCGCGACGGCGGAGCCGCTCGCCCCAACCCTGCCCGGCAGCAGGTTGGCGCTACCGACGAATTCCGCAACGAAGCGCGTCTTCGGGCGCTCGTAGATTTCGCTCGGCGTACCGATTTGCTCGATCCGCCCGGCATTCATCACGGCGATGCGGTCGGACATGCTGAGGGCTTCCGACTGGTCGTGCGTCACGAAAACGGTGGTGGTGCCGACCTCGCGCTGGATCGTCTTCAACTCCTCGCGCAATTGCTTTCGCATGAGGAAATCGAGTGCCGAAAGCGGCTCGTCGAGGAGCAGCACGGCCGGGCGATTGACGAGCGCGCGGGCGAGCGCCACGCGTTGCTGCTGGCCGCCGGAAAGCTGCGCGGGCCAGCGCGTGGCAAAATCCTGCATGCCGACGCGCTTTAGTTCTGCCAGCACCCGCGCTCGCCGCTCAGCAGCCGGCACCTTGCGGCGCTTCAGCCCGTATTCGACGTTCTCCGCGACGCTCATGTGCGGAAAGAGGGCGTAGTTCTGGAAGACGTAATTCGTCGGCCGGCGGGCCGGCGGCAGGCCGGTAATGTCCTGACCGCCGACGAGGATGCGGCCGGCGGCCGGCGGCGCAAAACCGCCGATCGCCTGCAGGGTCGTGGATTTGCCGCAGCCGCTCGGCCCCAGCAGCGTGAAGAACTCGCCCGGCTCGATCACAAGATCCATCTTGCGAACGGCTTCCACCGGCCCGTAGCGACAGACCAGCGATCGTAGCTCCACGCCACTTTGAGATGCGGACATCGAACAATCCCCTTTGCCTAAAGTTTTTTTAACCGTGCAACTGAAATTTCAGTTAACGTATCTTTTCCTCAGCGCCTGTCAACGCTATTTCTGGGAAATCGATGCGAGCAGGAACAACCGATGCGATCTGAAATTTTTGAAGTGCAGGGCAGACATCAGCGTGACGGCGCGACCCCGGCCGTCGCCCTTGCCTACGAGAGCATCCGCGACCGCATCATCTCGCTTGCGCTTCCGCCCGGTGCGCCGCTCAACGAGGCGGATCTGGCGGGTCCTCTCGGCGTCGGCCTGACGCCGGTTCGCGATGCGATCAAGCGCTTGGCGCTCGAACATCTGATCGTCGTCTATCCGCGGCGCGGCACCTTCGTCAGCGAGATCAACTTGGCGGACGAGCGATGGCTGACGGAAGCCCGCGTGGAGATGGAGGGGCTGGCGGCGGAACTCGCCGCCGCGCGTGCGAGCGTCGAGGAAAGGCGGGCGATCACGGCCTGTGTCGAGACACTGCTCGGAGAATCGCACCCGCTGCGCATCAACGCGCTCGACACGGAATTCCACCGCCTCCTGTACCGCGCCGCGCACAACCCCTTCCTGGAAGCCTCGCTCAACCAGTATCTCAATCTCAGCGTCCGGCTCTGGTACTATTGCCGCGACCGCCTGCGCGCAAAATCCTCCGACGGCGACTTCCACAAGCAGGTGGCGGATGCGGTCATGGCCGGCGATCCACAGGCCTCCCGCGCCGGCATCGTTGCCCATCTGCGCCAGTCGTCGGCCGACCTGCGCGAGGTTATGTGACGCTCAGCCTGTGTAGGCCGCGACCACTTGCTGCAAACGCGTCGGTCCGAAGCTTGCGAAATGGCCACCATGCACGATGCGGACGGGCAAATCCGCCACACGCGCCAGCGAGGCGCGATAGGCCGCCCTGTCGGAGTGGAACGTGTCGTCAATAAGGTCGCCGTCATAGACAATGTCCCCGGCGATCAGCGTGCCGGTCGCCCGCTCGAACAGCGCGATGCCGCCCGGCGAATGGCCGGGCGTGTGGATGACCTCGAAGCGCCGGTCGCCGATATCGACCACGTCGCCGTCCTCGACAAAGCCAGTCGCCGGGCACGGTTTGACGCGATAGGCGGCGCTTTCCCAGCCTTCCGGCGGGGCGATGAACATGTCCTCGTTCGCATAGCCGGCGGCGAGCGTCCATTCCGGCCGGGGATCGACGAAAATCTCCGCTTCGGCCGGATGGGCAAGGTGGATGTCGAATTCGTGGGTGCTGCCGATATGGTCGAAATGGGCATGGCTCGATACACAGACGATCGGCCGCCCGCGGAGCAGCGGCACATGCGCCCGCAGGCCGAAATGGCCAAGGCCGGTATCGACGAGGAGATCGCGTTCCGCCCCGCGCACGAACCACATGTTACAGCGGAAGAAGGGATGGATCCAGGGTTCGTGGATCAGGAAGACATCGTCGGCGAAGGGCACGACCTCGTACCAGTCCTCGGCGCGGATATTGGCGGAAGGGCTTGAACGGTTCGGTGTCATCGGCGGGGCCTCATGGGAAAGGGAAACCGAGCTTGCGCACCGCCCAAAGATCGGACGGCGCGCAAGGCGGGGGAGGAAACAGGGCGTGGCGCCGGAGCGCCACGATATCTTTGGCGATGGCTAAAGCGCCCAGACACCCGACAGGTCGTGCATATTGACGCCGCGCAAGGATGGCTCCAGCCCACCGAACTTGCCGGTGACGGCCTGCAGGCTGTCGCGGAAACCCCAGACGATCCAGCCGGCCTTGTCGTGCACGAGCTGCTGGAAGTCATTGAGATACTGGCGCGCCTTTTCGCTGTCGCCGGTGGAGGAAGCCAGCTTGAACAGTTCGGCCGCCTTCTCGTCCTTCCAGTGGGATTCGTTGTAGGGCGAATCCGGCAGCAGCGAATAGCCCGCGGTCACCGACAGCGGGTTGGGGCCGAACATGTCTTGGCTGAACTCGACCTTCAGGTATTTCTGGTCGTAGAAGCTGGAAAGGTCGGCCGAGGCCGCCAGCTTGATGGTGACGCCGACCTTTTTGGCCTGCTGGGCGAGAACCTGCGCCGCCGCGGAGTTCCACGGGGCTTCGGGGCTGGGATACAGTTCGATCTCAAGGCCTTCCTGGCCGGCTTCCTTGAGCAGGAATTTCGCCTTGTCCGGATCATAGGCCCGCTGTGGGATGCCGGCATTGTAGTAGGGATCCTGCGCCCAGCCGAGATCGTTGCCGATCCGCCCGCGCCCGGCATAGACGTTGCGCAAGAGCTGTTCGCGATCGACCATCAGCTTGAACGCTTCGAGCACGCGCGGATCTTTGAACGGCGGCTGATCCACCCGCATGGTGAAGGGCTCGAAGGAGGCACCGGCTGCCGAAAGCAGCTTGATGTCCTCGCGTCCCTCGATGGTTCTCGCCTGCGTGAAGGCGAGGTTCGGCATGGCGTCGATCTGGCCGCTCATCAGCGCGTTCATCCGCGCCGTGGTCGCGTCGGCAAAGCCGATCACCTCGATGCGGTCGAGATAGGGTTTTCCGTCGAGCCAGTAGTTCGGGTTGCGCTCGGCGATGAATTTTTGGTCCTCGAAAGAGACGAACTTAAACGGCCCAGAGCCGACAGGCTTCTTCGGATCAAAGCCGGTGGGAACGATGGACAGGGACGGATGGAAGAAGGCCTGCTTGAAGAAAGAATAGGGATACTTGAGGCGCAGACGCGCCGTATGCTTGCCGTCCTTTTCGATGCCCTTGGGATCGAGGGCTTCGAGGTTGCGCGCAGCCAGGGACCCGGTCGTCGTCATGGCGCGCGTGATGGAGAAGATGACGTCATCGATCGTCACCGCCTTGCCGTCGTGGAAGGTCACGCCATCGCGGATGCGGATGGTCCAGACCTGCGCCGTGGCGTCAGGCTCGAAGACCTCCGCGAGCGAATCGTAGGGTTTTCCGGTCGCATCCTCCTTGACGAGCGAATCGTACATCGCCCGGCACATCATGGCGGCGAAGCCGGAGAAGGCGAGCGCGGGGTCCATATTGTCCTTGGAACTCGCGTCCTCCGCGCCGACCCGGAAGGTGCCACCCCGTTTCGGGATGGCATTGTCGGTCGCGTAAGCGCTCCGCAGGAGGGAGGGGCCGGCGAGCACCGTGGCGGCGGCAATGCCCCCACCGAGGAGGACGTTGCGTCGTGTAACCATTGCGGGCATGAGCAAAGTAGGTTTCATCACCGGCTCCTTCGGCCTTGGAGTGATCAGGAATTTTGCAGGTTCAGTTGGCAGCATCCGCCATGGCGCTGAGCCGCGGCGACACGTAGAGCGGCGTCGTGCGTCCCGAGGCGTTCATGTGGACCTTCTCGTTGAAGACGAAGCCCGGCGCGTTGTCGTAGGAGAACGCCGCCACCATGCGGTCGCGCGTGCCGTTGGACGGCGCGACCCGGTGCAGTGACTGGTCGCCGTAGAAGAGCACGAGCGTACCGGCATCCTGGGACACGGAGATCACCTCCTCCGACGTGCCGCGCAGCACCGCCTCGACACGATCCAGGCCCGGATTTGCCTTGTCCCGGGTATGCGGCACGAACTCGAATTCGCCGCCCGATTCCGGGCGTTGCAACAAGAGCGTGACCACCCAGTCATTGCCGTCGAAGTGCCAATCGTGGGTCTGGCCGTTGTTCATCATGATGACGGCGAGCGACAGGAACGGATCGACGATGTGGTGGACGCTCTGGTCCAGGATTTCCGCGAAGAACGGCGGCAGGCCGCCCCATTCGTAGATCTTGCGCAGCTCGCTCTCGCCATCGAAAATATCGGCCGACAGCATGCGCTGGATCAGCGGCTGCGGCTTGCGGAACGGATGGTCGGCCGGCAGCAACGGGTCGAGCGTTTCCTGCGGATAGATGAAGCGCAGGAGGTCGCGGGCATAGGCCTTGCTCTTGAGGCTTTCCACCTCGGCGACGCAGGTCGCCAAGCCCTTCTCGGTCAAGAAGCCCGGAAAGCTGGCAAGGCCGCTTTCACGCAGTGAGGCCTTGGCATTCTCGATCAATTCACGGCGCTTCGGGCTCGCCAGATCGTCGATCGGGTAGCGCTCGAGGTCGACCAGATGGCTGACGTCGGGGGCTTGCATCGTGCTCATTTATTCACTCCTCATTTGGCTGGTTAGCTCCACCAGAGCCGCGGCGTGCTCTGGAGTAGATTCTGTGTGTAGGCGTCTTGCGGGGCATCGAGCACGGCATCGCTGGGCCCCTCTTCCACGAGCACCCCGGATTTGACGACGGCGACCCGGTCGGCGATGGCGCGCACGACGGCGAGGTTGTGCGTGATGAAGACGATGGTGGTGCCGGACTGCCGGTGCAGCGTCTTCAGAAGCTGGACGATCGACGCCTGAACGGAGACATCGAGCGCGCTGGTGATCTCGTCGCAGATCAGGATTTCCGGGTCTGCTGCGATCGCACGCGCGATCGCCACGCGCTGGCGCTCGCCGCCGCTGAGCTGCTGCGGGTAGCGGTCGTGAAGGCGCGGGTTGAGGGCCACCATCGACAACAGGTCGGCCACCGATTGGCGCGGCGCCCTGCCCTTTTCTGTGAAGGCCGCGATGGATTGCGCGATCAGCTCATGCACCGTGCGGCGCGGGTTCAGCGAACTGTAGGGGTTTTGGAAAATGTACTGCACCGCGCGCCGCTGCTCCGTGCTGCGCCGGCGGGTGCCAAAGGGAAGCGTCTCGCCGTGCAGCTGGAGGCTGCCCTTCGCGTCTGTGTGCAGGCCGCCGAGACATTTGGCGAGCGTCGTCTTGCCGCTGCCGGATTCGCCGACGATGGCGGTGCACAGGCCCTGCCGTATCTCCAGGTCGAGGCCCTTGAGGATGCGGACAGTGCCGTAGCCGGCATCGAGCCCCGATACGCCGAGCAGCACGGGCTTTTCCGCCCTTTCCGCCGCCGCTTCGATGTCCGGCACCCGGAACGGAACGGTATCATCCGTCGTCTGCCGGCGCAGGCACGCCACCTTGTGCCCATCCGAATGGAGCCGCAGCAGCGGCGGCTCCGAGCGGCGACAGCTGTCCAGCACGTCCGGGCAGCGCGATGCGAAGACGCAGCCGCCGTCCCGGCTCGCCACCGAGGGGGCATGGCCGGCGATGCCGCGCAGCTTGCGACGGACCAGCGGATCGGGGATCGCCGAGATCAGCAGCCGCGTATAGGGATGTTCCGGGGAGCGCAGCGTGAGATGGGTCGGCCCGGATTCGACGATGCGGCCGAGATACATGACGGCCACGCTGTCGGCGAGATCGTTCACGACGGCGAGATCATGGCTGACATAGACCGCCGCCGTGCCGTAGCGCGCGCACAGATCCCGGACCGTCGCCAGCACATGGGCCTGTGTGGTGACGTCGAGCCCTGTCGTCGGCTCGTCGAGGACGACGACAGCCGGCCGGCCGATGAAGGCCATGGCAAGGCCGACGCGCTGCTGCTGGCCGCCGGAAAGCTGATGCGGAAAGCGCCTGAGGAATTCGAGCGTCGCCGGAAGGGCGACATCCGCGAGCGCCTGCGCCATCCGGCCGGTCGCCTCAGGGTCTTTTCCATCCTTGTTGAGTGCCTCCAGCATCTGCGCCCCGATCCGCATGGCGGGGTTCAGCGAGGCACCGGGATCCTGCGGCACGTAGGAAATGAGGCGTCCGCGCTGGCGGCGGATCTCCTGCCAGGGGAGCGGCAGGAGATCGACGCCGCGGATGCGGACCGAGCCCGCGGTGATGGCCGTGCCGATCTTGGCATAGCCGAGCAGCGCCAGCGCCGCCGTGGTCTTGCCGGAGCCGGACTCCCCGACGAGGCCCATGATCTCGCCCGGCCGCAGGCTGAAATTGACTTCGGCAACGATATTGATCTTCGAGCCGACGACATCGACCCGCAACCCCTCGACCTGAAGGGCCACTTGCGTCTCGCCCGCCGGCGCGCTGAGGTGGTTCGGCGCAACGTTCATCACTCACCCCCGGAGGTAATGCTGCGGCTCACGCCGGCGGTTTTCTGGCTGAAGGCGTCGGTGAAGAGGTTCGCGCCGATCGTCGCGATGCAGATCGCCGCCACCGGCAAGAGGACCGGCCAGGGTTGCAGCAGCAGGCCCGGCTGGTTCTCGTTGATCATCAGGCCCCAGTCGGCGGCCGGCGGCTGGACGCCGAGGCCGATGAAGCTGAGCGATGCGACGATGCCGATCGACCAGGTTGCCCGCAGGCCCAGTTCGAGCGCGACGAGGCCGGCAAGATTGGGCAGCAGTTCGCGCAGCATCACGCCAAAGCGGCTGGCGCCGATCATCTCCGCATAGACGACGAATTCGCGCTCCGAGAGCTGCAATGCCGAGGCATAGATAACGCGCGCCGTGCGCGGCACATGCGAGAGCGCCACCACGATGCAGACGAGCGGCAGCGAGGTGCCGATCATCGAGGCGACGAGCAGCGTGAGGACGAGGGCTGGAAAGCACAAGAGCACATCCAGCGCCCGCATGACGATCGAACCGACCGTGCCCTTCATATAGGCCGCGACCAGCCCGAGCGCCGTGCCGAGCCCGACGCCGAGAAGGGCCGAGATGGCCGCCAGCACCATGATGGCGCGCCCACCGTGCAGGAACCGGCTCAGCGTGTCGTGCCCCAGATAATCCGTGCCGAACAGGGCGTCCGGTCCGGGTGGATCGAAGGGTATTCCCACAAGGTCTTCGGGATCGACCGAGGTCAGCCAGGGTCCTAGGATCGCGAGCAGCACGACCGATCCGAGCAGGATTGCGCCGATGCGGCCCTTGGGTGTGCGGAGCGTCGAAAGAAAGATGCCGGCGGGCTTTTTCCTGACGACGGGTGCGGGATGGTCTTCGTGGGCTTGCAGGACAGTCATGCCGTCACCTTTGTGCGCAGACGCGGAGTGAGGGCGACGACGACGAGGTCGGCCAGGATGTTCACTCCGATATAGATTATTGCGAGAACCAGCGTCGTTGCCTGCACCACGACCAGATCGCGGTTACGCACGGCTTCCACCAGGGCGCTTCCCAGTCCCGGGAACTGGAACACTGTCTCGACGATGATGGCGCCGCCCGCCATGTAGACCAGCGTGACGGCAAAGACCTGGATGAGCGGACCGGCCGCGTTGGCAAGCGCATGGCGCAGCACCACGCGTCCCTCCGGCACGCCCTTCAGCCGCGCCATGGCCACGAAATCGCTGTCGAGGATCTCGATCATCGACGCGCGGATGGTGAGCGCGATGTAGGGCAGGATCGTCAGCACGAGCGTCAGGATCGGCAGGACAAGCATGTCGAATTGCGCGAAAATCGACTGGTCCGCATTATAGATCGACACGGCCGGGAAAAGCTGGAAGACGGTCGTGCTGAGGACGAGCACGGTCAGCACCGCCAGCGCGAATTCCGGAATGCCGGTGATCACCAGCATGGTGAGGGAAATCGCGTGGTCCGCCGGGCTGTTCCGCCGCACGGCCGCGAAGACGCCGATGGCCGTGCCAAGTGGAAAGCCGATGACGACGGCGAAAGCCATCAGCGTCAGCGTCCTGAGCCCCCGGCTGACCATCAGGTCGCCCGCCGGTTCCCCACTGACGACCGACACCCCGAAATCGCCCGTCGCCAGATCGCCGATCCAGGCGAGGTAGCGCAGCGCCGCCGGCTGGTCGAGATGATGCTCGGCCCGGAAGGCGGCAAGCGATTCCGGCGTCGCGGTCTTGCCAAGGACGGCAACGGCGGCATCCCCCGGCAGCGCGATCGTCGCCAAGTAAATGATCAGGGACACGAGCATGAGCGTCACCGCGCCGCTGCCCAAGCGTCCCACCAGCATTTTCAACATCTCAAAACCCTCCCGTCAGGCGGTCGGGAAAGCGGCCGCGCCGGATGCAGCCGCCGCAGGGCTGGCCGCAAGGCGCTGATACCCCGTCGAAGGGACAGGCCGCCGCCTTTGCGATCACCGTCACAATTGCGCTCGCCGCCTCGGCGGCTTCGCCACGCTCGTTCAGACCGTACTGTGCTGGAATCTGTCTATCGTCATTCATGGCGCGCGTTCCCCTGCTTATTTCGCCACTTCATATACGAAACGATATATGAAAGCTGCTCGTGGTCAAGAGGCTGAAAGGCCGCTTGCCGAAAAAACTTTAACGATATAAACATTAGAGCTACGAAATAGAAAAAACACAAGGGCGGTGGCGCGGAAAAATCCTGTAACGGGGCAAGCGGGGCCGAATTGCGCGAGGAGGTTTGACAGATAGCCCGTCGCAATCTTTGGCTGACGAAACAGCGAAACCGTTGTCCGCCCGAGGGATCGCGTACTAACGTGGTGGTTGGCCGAAAGCAGGGTGAGGAACACAGATGGACAAGAAGACGAAGCCCCCGACCATTGCGGACGTCGCGGCCCTGGCCGGCGTTTCCGCGCAAACAGTCTCCAACTTCTTGACCGGACGTTTCAAGCCACGAGGCCAGAACCTTCAACGCCTCGAGGCCGCCATCAGCGAACTTGGCTATCGGCCGAGCGCCGCCGCGCGCGCGCTTCGGCTAAAGCAATCGGGCATGATCGCGATGCTGCTGGAAGATGGCGCGGACCTCTCGCAGGAGCGCATGCGGGAAGGTTGGGAACCGCTTCACGGGATGTTCCTCTACGGGGCCACCAACAGAGCGCGCGAACTCGGCTACTACGTCACGCCCGTCCTGACCCGGCAGGGAACGGCGGAGATGGAAGCCATACGGTTGGTCCGGGAAGGGCGTGCCGACGCGCTGATCTGCAGCACGGAACTGATGCCCGAAGCGCAGCTGGAACGCCTGCAACGCATCGCCCGGACCGAGAAGGTTCCCATCGCGCTGCTTCAGGAGAACCGTAAGCGCGATTTCATATGCGGCGTCGCCGCGGCGGACGAGGACGGGGGAGACCAAGCTGCGGCACATCTTGCCGCGCTCGGCCATAGGCGCGTCGCCATTATGACCGTGAAGCCGAGCTGGCCCGGCCCTGTCCGCAGGCGCGCCGGTTTCGAGGCGGCGGCTGCGAGATTGGGTCTGTCCGTCGAAGTTTGGCAGGCCGAGCACTACACCGTCGAGGCTGTTCGCCAGCGAACAGCACCGGAATTGTTGCGCGAGGACCGGCCGACGGCAGTCTTCGCGGTGAACGACGTGATCGCGGTCGCCCTGATACAGCTGGCGATCGAGCTGCGGCTGGATGTTCCAAACGACCTTTCTGTCTTGGGCTTCAACGATCTCGACGTCGCAGCCTATGTTCGCCCCGCGCTGACGACCCTGCGCACGCCCGGAGCCGCCATGGGCGCGCGCGCGGTCGAAGTGCTTGTCGATGCAATTTCGGGAAAGCCGCTGGCCTCCACGGCGCTGCTGCCGGTCGAATTCGTCCCCCGTGAAAGCACGGGCCCAACATCTCGGGCGTAGCGAGGCCGTGCACCCAAAAGCGACCTCGCCTCTCTCTAATGCCCTCGGGGTTCGCTATCCGGCATGGTGAGCGACTTAATTCGTCCACTTGCCCGCTTCACTGCCTCGCCGATCAAGCGGGCATGACGAGGCAGCACCCAGCTGATCGCGCTCTGAGCGAGCACGAAACGCCCACCGAGCGGAATGGAGCCGCCGTCGACCGGACTGCCCCTCCTCGATGGGGTGGATGACGCGGGCGGGATCTCTTCGCTGTCGGTGCGCACCGCGGCCGGAAGGCTGCGGCTCAAGAGCTTGCCGTCCGACCCGTCGGCATGGTCGGCGTCGCCAGATGGGCTATCGGCCATTGCATCGTTTCGCATTCGGACCGACTGCACCTTTCACGATTATCCGCGAGAACAAATCACCTCGCATTTTATGCGAATGTCGCCGCCTCTTGCCAAGAGGGTTGATCATCTGTATCGTATAGCAATTACAGTAATCGCATACCAATTAAATGGAAACGACATGATGACACTAGTCGAGGAACTGGTCGATCTCGTCGGCAAGGATGCGATCCTCGTCGAAGACGCAGATATGGCGTTTGCTACCGAAGACTGGCGGGGCCGCTACCGGGGAAAGGCCTTGTGCGTCACGCGGCCGGCGACTGCCGATCAGGTCGCCGCCATTGTGGCTTGCTGCCATCGCCATGCGGTTCCGGTCCTGGCGCAGGGCGGCAATACGGGCCTCGTCGGCGGTTCAGTTCCGCCGTCCGACGGCCCTGCGCCCGTCATCGTCAACCTCGAACGCATGCGGCGTATCCGCAAAGTCGATCCGGTCAACAACACCATGGAGATCGAAGCCGGCTGCGTGCTCGCCCATGTGCAGGAGGCCGCACGTGAGGCTGGCCGCTATTATCCCGTCAGCCTCGGCGCTGAAGGCTCCTGCCAGATTGGCGGCACTATCGCCACCAATGCCGGCGGAACATCCGTCCTTCGCTACGGCAATACCCGCGAGAACGTCCTGGGGCTTGAAGCGGTGCTGCCGGATGGCACCATCTGGTCGGACCTGAAGGCACTGCGTAAGAACAACACCGGCTACGATCTCAAGCACCTGTTCATCGGCTCCGAGGGAACGCTCGGCATCGTCACCGCCGCCGTCCTCAAGCTGCATCCCCTGCCCACGCGTCATGCGATGGCCTGGATCGGCCTTTCCGATCCTCAGGCCGCTGTCCGCATGCTGACGCTGATGCAGGAGCGCAACGCCGCGAAGCTTTCCGGCTTCGAGCTGATGAACCACACGCAGCTCGATCTCGTCGTCCGTCATGTGCCGCAGCGCCGCGCGCCGCTCGAGACCGAACACAACTGGCATCTCCTGGTCGAACTGTCCGACACCGGCGGCGAGGAAGATCTCGACGGGGCCTTGCAGTCCGTTCTGGAACGGGCCTTCGAAAGCGGCCTCATCGCCGATGCGGTCATCGCCGCGAGCGACGGCCAGCGCGCCGCTCTCTGGGAGATCCGCCACAGCGTCTCGGAGGCCAACAAGAAGGCTGGCGTCGGCCTGACCACCGATTGCGCCGTCCCGGTTTCGGCCACGGCCGAATTCATCGACCGCACCGGCGCAGCCGTTCGTGCGCTGGCTCCCGAAGCGGCGCTGGTCATCGTCGGCCATATGGGCGATGGCAATGTCCATTTCATTCCGTTCTTTTCGTTCGAGCACTGGAACGCGCTGGAAAAGCGCAACGAGATCGCAACAGCCATTCGTCACGCCATCAATGACGTCGCGCATGCGCTGGGCGGCACGTTCAGCGCCGAGCATGGCGTCGGCCAGGTCTCGCTCAAGGAAATGGATCGCTACAAGACGCCGGCGGACCTGACCCTGATGCGCGCCATCAAATCGGCCATCGATCCCAGGGGATTGTTCAACCCGGGCCGCCTCCTTCCGCCGGCGACATAGACCGGCGGTTCCGCAAGTCCACCCGTATCGGCCAGAGAGCCGGCATCAGCAACGAAACAGTGCAAGAGGAGAACAGGCATGAGCATCTTGAAACAGGGCTGGTCGCGTCGCCAGATCTTGAAAACCACCGCCGTCGCGGGCGCCGCGCTCGCCGCCCCCGCGATCTGGACGCCATCGCGCGCCGAGGGCAAGCGTATCGTCGTGCGCGACGACGGCGGCATCTATACCAAGGCCTACGGCGCCGTTTTCTACCGTCCGTTCCAGGAAGCGACGGGGATCGAGGTGGTCGGCGTGCAGGCCAATGCCGAGCCGACCGCGCAGATCCGCTCCATGGTCGATGCCGGTTCCTACACCTGGGACATGGCAAAGATCAGCCAGCCGGCCATCCTGATGTTGACGACCGGCGACAAGAAATATCTCGAGCCGCACGGCCTCGAAAGCGACCCCGTGGTTGCGACCCTGCCAAAGCAGTACATGTCCGAATACGGTGTCGGCAACAATGTCTACACCACAGTGCTCGCCTATCGCACCGATGCGTTCGAAGGTCGCGAAGCGCCGAAATCCTGGAAGGATTTCTATGATGTTGAGGGTTTCGACGGTCGCCGGGCGCTGCGCAAGCATCCTTTTGACACGATCGAGCAGGCGTTGATGGCCGACGGCATCGCCGCCAAGGACGTCTACCCCTGCGATATCGACCGCGCCTTCAAGACGCTCGACCGCATCAAGCCGAATGTCGAGGTGTTCTGGACGAGCGGCGCACAGGTCGAGCAGATGCTGACCTCCGGCGAAGTCGATCTGATCCCGACCTGGGTCTCCCGAGCCCAGTCTGCACGCACGGCCGGCGCGCCCGTCGAGATCGTCTGGGACCAGAACATCTGGGGCCTCGACAGCTGGTCGATCCTCGCCGGCACGCCGAATGCGGATGCCTGCCGCGAGTTCATCAAGTTCGCCTCCGACGTCAAGCGCCAGGCGGCCCTGATGGAATATTTCGCAGCCGGCGTGACCCAGCCAGAAGTGTTCGACATGATCGACGCGAAGGTCGCCCAGGATTCGCCGACCTATCCCGAACATATCGCACGCGGCATCCAGATCGATGCCAAATATTGGCTCGACAACCAGGCGGCCGTCATCGAGCGCTACAACAGCTGGCTCCTCAGCTGATCGAATGCGGGGCTCGATTGCGAGCGGGCCCCGCCCTTCAAGTTACTACCACCCAACGGGGCCGCCATGTCTTCATCCAGCCTGACCGTGCAGAAGCTCTCCAAACGCTACGGGGAGTTCGTCGCACTCGCCGAGACGGACCTCACCGTCGCCGAGGGCGAATTCCTCACCTTGCTCGGGCCGTCTGGCTCGGGAAAGACGACGCTCCTCAGCCTTGTTGCCGGCCTTGCCCGCCCCGATGGCGGCGCGGTGCTGATCGGCACTGACGAGGTGACCTATAGCGCACCGCATCTGCGCGATATCGGCGTCGTCTTCCAGAACTACGCGCTGTTCCCGCATATGACCATTCTGGAAAACATCGCCTTCCCGCTGAAGATGCGCAAGGTTCAGGCCGAAGAGGCGCGCCGCCGCGCGCAGGAGGCGCTGGAAATGATCCGCCTGCCGCATATCGCACAGCGCTATCCAAAGGAACTTTCCGGCGGCCAGCAGCAGCGCGTGGCGCTCGCCCGCTGCATGGTCTACCGCCCCTCCATCATTCTCATGGACGAACCGCTCGGTGCACTCGACAAGAAGTTGCGCGAACACATGCAGCTCGAGATCAAACGCATTCACCGGGAACTCGGCGCGACGATCGTCTATGTGACCCACGACCAGGAAGAGGCGATGACCATGTCGGATCGCATCTGCCTGATGAACTCTGGCAGGATCGAGCAGCTCGGCACGCCGGGCGATCTCTATTTCCGCCCGCAGACGCTGTTCGTCGCCGATTTCCTCGGCGAGTCCAATCTGTTGCCCGCCAAGGTCGAGGCCATTGCCGGCGACGAGATCGCGCTCGCGATCGGATCGCGCGCCGTAAAGGCCCGCGCCCTTGCCGATGGCAAGGTTTCCACCGGCGATACCATCCACATCATGATCCGCCCGCAGAACCTCTCGATCGAACTGGCCAAGGATGGTGACGACGACAGGCTGGGCGCCACCGTGACAGATGTGATGGTGACCGGAAGCCTGACCAAGGTCTACATGAAAGCCTCCGACGAGGAGCTTCCAGATCTGCTCGCCGCGTTCCCGACCCGCGCCAGCGGCCAGACCTTCCGCATTGGCAATGTGGTCGCCCTCTCCTGGCATGGCACGGACGCCGTGGCGATCACCGGCAACGCGGGAGCATGACCCCATGAGCACGGCTCCAAACCGCCCGCATGCAGCCCCCCTGCCGACTTGGGTCAAGAACTGGCTGATGATCGCGCCGCTTCTGCTGCTGCTCATCGCCTTCCTGGTCTACCCGGTCGGCCGGCTCCTGTCGCTGAGCTTCTTCGACGCCGACGGCTTCTCGCTTGCCGCCTACAAGCAGCTCTTCGCCTCCGGCCTCTATCTGAATGTCCTGTGGATCACGCTGAAGATCTCTCTCATCACCACGTTCCTGTCGGTGGTGCTCGGGTATCCGGTAGCCTACCTCATCTCTTGCACCGAAAAACGTATGAAGAGCCGGCTGATCTTCCTCGTCCTGCTCTCGTTCTGGACGAGCTTTCTCGTGCGCGCTTTCGCCTGGGTGGTGATCCTCGGCCGCAACGGCGTGGTCAACCAATTCCTCCTGTCCGTCGGCATTATCGACCGTCCTGCAAACCTGATCTACAGCCTCGGCGCGGTGCTGGTCGGCATGGTCCATGCCATGCTGCCGTTGGCGGTCATGACGATGCTCGCGGTCATGGAGAACATCGACCGCAACCTGCCGCGCGCGGCCTCCACGCTTGGCGCGCGCCCTGGCTCCGCCTTCTGGACGGTTTATTTCCCGCTGTCCGTGCCCGGCGTTGCCGCCGCCGCGATCATGGTGTTCGTCACCGCCATCGGCTTCTTCATCGTGCCCACCCTGCTCGGTGGCCGGTTCGAGACGATGATCACGCAACTCATCATTGACCAGGTACAGCAGACCCTGAACTGGGGACTGGCAGGGGCGATTTCCGTCCTGCTGCTTGTCGTCGTGCTGATCGTCTTCTTCCTTTACGACCGGATTTTCGGCTTTGCGAGCCTGACCGGCGAAAGCGCCGCGACGAACGCCAACCGCGACACCGCAGCACGGCGCGCGGGCGCCAAGGTGCTGGCGGTGGTCGGCGATGCGAGCGACCGTCTGATCGCTCTGTTTCCCGCCAGCAGCAAGAGCAGCGATGCGGGCAAGACCCCATGGCCGCTGACCGCCTTCGTCTGGACGATCCTTATCCTCATCAGCCTGCCCGCTTTGCTGATGGTGCCGATCTCTTTCAGCCAGTCGGGTCTCAACTGGCCGCCCTCCGGTTTCACCACCGAATGGTACTGGCAGATGTGGAACACGCCAGTCTGGAAGCAGGCACTGTGGCGCTCGCTGACGGTCGCGCTCGGCGCCGGCGTGCTGTCGATGCTGATCGGCGTTCCGGCGGCCTTCCTGCTTGCCCGTGCCCAGATACGCGGCAAGGCGGCGCTGCTGGCCTTCGTGCTGTCGCCGATCGTCGCGCCGCGCATCATCATCGCCGTCGGCCTGTTCTACGTCTTCGCAGAACTGAACCTCGTCGGCACCTCACTCGGCTTGATCATCGGCCATACCGTAGTCTGCGTTCCCTACGTGGTGATGACCATGGTGGCGGTGCTGCGAAATTACGACACGCGTCTCGATCTCGCGGCGCAAAGTCTCGGCGCGAATCCGGCAAGAAGCCTCCTCCACGTCACGTTCCCAATCCTCGCGGCGGGCATGTTCTCTGCCTTCCTCTTCGCCTTCGCCACATCCTTCGATGAGCTGACCATCGCGCTGTTCTCGTCGGGTGGGCTGAATGCGACGCTACCCAAGCAGTTCTGGGACGAGGTGACGCTACAGGTCTCGCCGGTCATCGCGGCGGTCTCCACCTGCCTGCTCGTCTTCATCTCGGCGCTGATCTTCATCGCGGATCGCCTTCGCCAGCGAAGTCTGGCCCGCTGAATTCCGGAGCGGCCCGCCCCGTTTCATACGGGCCGCTTCCCTTACCCCGCTATCACCGCATCGACGGAAAACCGCCTCCACGTTTTTCCGTCGCGGTACCATCGCATGAAAGGAATGACCATGCTCGACTCCACAGGCCTTTGCGGCATCCTACCGGCGCTCGTGACACCGGTTCAGAGTGACGATACCATTGATGTGAAAGCGGCCGACGCTTTGTTTTCCTGGCTGAAGCAGCAAGGGGTCGACGGCGTTGTGCCGCTTGGCGGCACCGGCGAATACGGCGCCTTGTCGCGCAGTGAACGTAACCGATTCGTCGAGATGAGCTCCAAGGCAATGGCCGGCTGCGGACCGGTCGTCCCCGGCGTGCTGGACACCGGCTTCCATGACGCGCTCGATGCCGCGCGGGATTTCGCCGCCGCGGGTGCGGATGCGCTTCTCGTGATCACGCCCTACTACACCAACCCGAGCCAGGCCGGAATCCGCGATTACTTCCTGCGCTATGCGGACAATTCGCCCCTGCCGATTCTAATCTACGAAATCCCCTACCGCACCCGCATCGCTATCGATCCGGACGTGATGCACGAGCTGTCGCGCCATGAACGCATCATCGGCATGAAGGCCTGCAACACAGATATGTATCACTACCTGCGGGTCGTAGCGGGGGTGGATACCTCCTTCACCGTTCTGAGCGGCGAAGACACGCTGTTTCCGCTGCATGTCGCCGCGGGCGCCAAGGGCGGTATCGTCGTGACGGCCAACCTGCTGCCGCGCACCTGGCGCCACCTCTTCGACCTCGCCTCCTCGGGCAAAACCGAAGAGGCGCTGGCCCTGCACCGCGAACTGATGCCGCTCATGAACCTGGCCTTTGCAGAAACCAATCCGGGACCGATGAAATCCGTAATGGACCTCATCGGCGTCGATGCGCCGCAAATGCTGATGCCGCTGCGCCAGCCGAAAACCGAACTGCGCGACGCGTTGCGGCAGGAATATTCGCGCCTTCTCGGCCAGTTCGAGAAGGCCGCCTGAGCGGTGCTCTCGCGCCTGTGGACAAGCGGGTATGCCTGCCGTTACAGGCATACCCGAATCCCTGCAGCGTGACGCATTATCGCTGATGCGCAAGGAGCGTCGTAACACTTAACGACGGCGGAAACGGAAGATCGACAATGGCACGCAAGGACGGAACCCCGATTGGGCCGGAAGGCGCGGAAAGCGGCGAGATCGATCCGCGCAGCTCCTCGCTGTTCGTCGGTTCGTCCGAAAAGATGTTCCGCATCCTGCATGCCTTCGACGGCCCGCTGCGCCAGATGCCACTCTCGGACATCGCCAAGGTGGCGGAACTGGACCGCAGCGCAGCGCAACGGCTGGTCTACACGCTGGAGACGCTCGGCTATCTTCGCCGTGTGCAGAACACGCGCAACTATGCCTTGACCTCCAGGGTGCTACAATTCGCCTACAACTACCTGCATGCCCATGAAGTGCTGCACAAGGCAGCGCCCTACCTGCTTCAAATCAGCCGGGCCGTCGGGGAAACCGCGAACCTTCAGGAACTCGACGGACCGGAAATCGTCTATGTCGGGCGCTTTCCCGGCCAGCATCTCGTGAATGTCGATATCATGGTGGGCAGCCGCCTTCCGGCCCTGTTCACGGCGTCTGGCACGGTTATCCTGTCGCGGCGCACCGGCGCCGAACAGGACGAGGTGTTCGAGCAAACGGAATTCCGGCCCCTCACCCCATCGACAGTGACGGACAAGGGCCTGTTGCGCGCCCGTATTCAGGAAGCCGCCGAAAAGGGCTATGCCATCGTCGCCAATGAAACGGTGCTGGGCGACATTTCCGTCGCCGCCGCGATCACCGACGAACACGGCCGCGCCGTCGCCGCGGTCAACATTGCCGCGCCCACGACCCGCTGGACCATCGAAAGCGTGGAAGCCGAACTCGCCCACCATGTCCAGGTGGCCGCGACGTCGATCTCCATGACGAAATTCACGCCTTACATTCCGTAAGGCGTGTGCCGCTTTTCCCGATGCCTTCCAACGGAGTTCAGCGCCGGGAGGTTCATCGTCACGACAGGTATCTACGCATGAAACCGTTGAATGTTGCCGATTATCGCCGGCTTGCCAAAAAGCGGCTGCCCCGCGGCATGTTCGAATACATTGATCGCGGCACGGAGGACGAGGTGGGGCTGCGCGGCATCCGCAACGCGCTTGACGCCACGAAACTCTGCCAAAATCTTCTCAACGACGTGTCGCAGCCGGACACCTCCACCACCGTTTTCGGTAAGAAACTGCCGATCCCGGTCATCATCTCGCCGACCGCCGTCGCCGGATTGGTATGGCACGATGGCGAGGTGCATCTGGCCCGCGCCGCCGGCTCGATGGGCATTCCGTTTTGCGTCGCAACCCAATCCATGACCTCGATGGAAGATATTGCCGAGCGCGCAAAGGGCACCGACCTTTGGTTCCAGCTCTATGTCTTCGAGGATCGCAGCCTGACCCGCGACCTCCTCGTGCGCGCTAAAGCGCTCGGCATCCGCAACCTGCTCTTCACCGCCGATACGCCGCGCTCGCCGAAAAAGGAATGGAATATGCGCAACGGCTTCGGAATACCGATCAAGCCCTCCGTCGCCGGTGGGCTCGACTTACTCGCACATCCCCGCTGGTCTTTTTCTGTCATGCTGCGCTACATCCTGACGACAGGCATGCCGACCTATGCGCACTATCCCCCTGAATACCGCACCAGCATCACGCGGGCGAGCGTGTGGGACAATGTGAAGCTGGCGCGCAAGCTGACCTGGGACGACTTTGCGGAGGTTCGCCGCCAATGGGACGGCAATCTCGTCCTCAAGGGCGTACTGACGCCCTCTGATGCAGGGCGGGCGCTGAAGCTGGGAGCCGACGGCATCGTCGTCTCCTGCCACGGTGGACGCAACATGGATTGCGCGCCGACGGCGATCGACGCGCTCCCGAGGATCGCCGACGCCGTGGACGGACGTATGACCATCCTCGCAGACAGCGGCATCCGCCGCGGCAGCGACATCGCCAAATATATCGCTACCGGCGCCGACGCCGTGCTCATCGGACGCGCTACGCTCTACGGAACGGCCACAGCCGGAGAAAAAGGCGCCCGAGACGTTCTTGAGATCCTGCGAGAGGAACTGGATCATTGCATGGCCTTTACCGGCCAAGCCCGCCTTGACGACATCACCGCCGATCTAATCTGGAAGCAGACCCCGGCCGTTGGATGAGCACAGGATCGCAAAATGGGCCGGATCCCTCTTCCGGTCAGCGGCGCCGTGTTGGCCGCCCTCTACCTGAGCGACCTTCTAAAGGATTTGTATGCTGTTACGACAGAGCTGCCCATCTGATCAGTTCGCAATTTGCGGCTTATAGACTTAGGCGTAATCCCTCGAGGGATGCAGCCCCCAAGGGATCTTGCGGTCGGGACCGCACGCCCCTTGGCTGGAACCGTAGGTGAGTTTGGTCCGCCCGTCTTCGCGTTTGTCCTGAACAGATGATGGGGAGCAAGTCCCGTATGCAAGGCAAGGTTTCACCCAAACAAGACGCGGCATCTTCAGTTTACGTCGGCGTGGACGTGTAAAGACTGGCTCGATGTCGATGTCCTTATCCATCCCCAAGGCCAAAGCCGGCGGGTCAGCAATGACAAAAGCGGCATCGGTCAGCTGAAGTGGCTTCTGGTTCGGTTGGGGCCGGTATGCATCGTGATGGAGGCGACGGGCAAGTTCCATCGCCACGCCCATCGCTCGCTCAGTGCCGATGGCTTTCCCATCGCCATCGTTGATCCGCTGCGGGCCCGCATGTTGCCCGCTCCAGCGGCTAACTCGCAAAGACCGACCGGTTAGACGCTTGCCTCTTGGCCCTGCTGGCCCAGGCGCTCCGACCGGAGCCGAGCCCACCACCGTCCCCGGCCATCGAGACCCTACAGGAACTTGTCAATGCAAGATCGGCCGCGTTAGGGGAGCTCACCGCATTCAAGAACCGATTGAAGGCAACCAGAACCGCCTTTCTGCGCGCCGAGCTTTCCCGTCTCATCCAAGTCTTGCAGCGATGAGTGAAGAGATCGATCAAGATCTGCGATGACCGCCGATAGCGTGAAGCGGAAGCGGCTCCTTGGAAACTTCCGGCCCAGAGCGACGATGAGGTTTGGTGGACGACGATATCACTCCGGGAATGGTGCTCAATCTCAAAACGTGAGAGCATGTCTGCAGTAGCGACAAAGTGCGCGACGCAGCCAAAGTCTAGCTTTGCGAGCCGCGAAGGGACGGGGCGTGGAGCATTCTGGCTGGGGCGTAGTATGAAATCATTTTTCCTGGCCGCAGGGCTTTCCTTGTTCCTTCTCGCCGCCTGTTCTCACACTGTGCAAACATTCAGGCAAACACCGTCATATTCGCCCGCGCAGCCGACAAGCACGCGGCTGACACAAGCTGTCCAAAGGCTTGGTGATCCTAGGGACGGTCGCTCCGGGGTCAGGCTGATCGGCAACGGAGAAGAAGCGCTGGCGGCGCGCTTGGCGCTTGCAGCGGCCGCCGAACAGACGATCGATGCGCAGTATTACCTTCTGCACAATGATCCTACCGGAAAAATCTTTGCGTGGAGCTTGCTGCAAGCCGCGGATCGGGGTGTGCGGGTGCGGCTATTGCTCGATGACATGGACACTAAGGGCTATGACGCCGTGACTGCGGCTCTGGACTCGCATAAAAACATCGAAATCCGGCTCTTTAACCCGTTCTGGCGGAATCAGAGCCTTGTCGCGGCCGTCCTCACCGACTTCAAGCGGATCAACCGCCGGATGCACAACAAGTCGATGACCGCCGATAATGCCATGTCGATCGTCGGTGGCCGCAATATCGGCGATGAGTATTTCCTGGCCAAGAGGGAATTGAACTATTCGGATCTCGATGTGCTGGTTGCTGGACCCGTTGTCGATGAAGTCTCGACAAACTTTGATGAGTACTGGAACAGCAAGTTTGCAGTGCCGGCGCGCGCCGTCGTTGGCGAACCAGAGGGGTTCAGTCTCGACGAAGCGCGCGATCGCCTTGACGAGATCGTCGGGGATGCTCGAGAGACGGAATATGCCAGCGTGGTGCGTGCGGCTGCGAAGCAGCATCTAACGCCATCGACGCTGAAGCTCGCGTGGGTTCCCGCCAAAATGTACTCGGACCCCCCTTCAAAAGCGGCCGGTGAAGACAACGAAGAAGAGATTCTTGCCTCTCAACTGTCAAAGTATTTCGCCGATGCGACATCAAAGATTGAGATCATCTCTGCATATTTCGTGCCAGGCAAACGCGGCACAGAGTGGTTGCGGGAACTTGAGGCGCGGGGCGTCGAGGTGTTGGTTGTAACCAATTCGCTGGCATCGAACGACGTGAAACCAGTCTATGCGCATTATGCAAAGGACCGGCGGGCTCTTCTGGAAGGTGGAGTCCACCTCTACGAACTTCGGCCTGACGCAGATCAAGAAGCGCGGCGCGGCGTCAATTGGGGTGAATCGCGATCGGGTCTGCATGCCAAGGCGTTTACCATCGACGATCGTTACCTGTTCGTCGGCTCGTTCAACTGGGACCCGCGGTCGGTGAATATCAATACCGAGATGGGCATTCTGATCGACTCGCCTGAATTTACCAGGAAGACCTCGAATGCCCTAAGAGGCGTTTTAAGAGAAGAAACCTTTGCCGTAAGGCTGAACAAGGACAAGCGGATCTCGTGGACGCAGACCGAGCCGGACGGGACGCAGCGGATCTATTATCATGAGCCGACGGGTTCGCCCTGGGATCAATTCGTGGCGGGATTTTATGCGATTCTCCCTATCGGCTCGCAGCTCTGAGGTTTTCGCGACGCGGGGGCGCCGGTATTAGGCCTAGCGTTGGCAGGGGCAAAACCGTCCTAAGAAAATCTGGGGCTCCTATTCCGCTTTGGCCGGAGAGCCGCCGACCATCGAGTCTCTGCTCTTGAGGGGAATCGAACCGAGGATCGGCACCTTCGGATGGCTTAAACAGGATCGCGATTGCGAATCTGTATCGTATGATGATACATATTAATTGACTTTCACCAGTATCACCATATGATACAAGCATGAAGAGCGGGACGTGATCAGGTCATTTAACGATGACAAAACCGAGACTGTTGCGCGCTGCAAAGCCTCCAAAAGGCTTTCCTTCCGACATCGTGAGGTCAGCCGTTCGTAAATTGACGATCCTGAACAGCGCTGCTGCTCTGGACGACCTGCGTTCCCCTCCGGGAAATCGACTTGAAGCCCTTAAGGGCGATAGGAAGGCCAACATTCGATCTGGATCAATGATCAGTGGCGCATATGTTTTGTATGGACAGATGCCGGTATCGAAGACGTCGAAATAGTAGACTACCATTGATGGCCGATCGTGGCACACAGGAGCTTGAGATGACCCATATCCTTCCTCCGGTCCATCCGGGCGAAATCCTCCGCGAGGAGTACCTACTTCCGCTGAACATGAGCGCCGGTTCACTGGCGAAAAAGCTCAATGTCCCTCGCACTCGCATCGAGCGTATAGCGGCGGAGCAAACACCGATAACGACGGATACCGCTCTGCGCCTCGCCAAGTATTTCCGCACAACGCCGGAATTTTGGATGAACATGCAGACCAGCTTCAACCTCAAGACGGTGGAAATAGCGCTTCACGGCGAACTGGAGTTGATCCCGGAAATCGATAGAGCAGCATAGCCGGACCCTGCCCCTGGCACGGCACATTCCAGTCGATACATGGCCTTTATCAACCAAAGACAGCGACTGCTGATTTGACGATGATCCCACCATCCGGACTTCTGCGCATTTGGCGGCCGGTAGCGGTGCGAAAGACTTGCAGCAATTGCAGCGCCGGCGGTACCCGCGACCACAGGGTTTTCATGCGTTCCCTGCCATTTCGGCTTTTCCGCACTGCCTGGCCCGTAACAATGCTGTGACCAGCGGGAAGCCGATCTCGTGGAAATACAGGTCGGCATGCTGCGAGCTGATATGATGAAAGACGCCGGCAATTGTGCGACGGACACGCTTAGTTCTGCAAACGGCAGCATTGCGCCCCATGCGGTTGTCCAGGCTACTGAAAGGAAATCCTAGAGGCCGACGGTCTGCTTTTCCGCTCGTTTCCTTCCGGAATCGCAGATCACCAGTCGCCTACTGGCCGCAAACCGGTCATTCACGCATTGCAAATCTGTGTCCGCTTGGAGCGTTGTAGAGACAAACAAGCTTCTCCACTGGCGGTTCAATTAGCTCACTGTCGCGAGCTCACGCGCAAGTTCCAAGAACGCCCTGACCCCGGCTGACAGATTTCGGCGCCCAGGGTAGTAAAGGCAAAGCCCCGGATATGGTGGCGTCCAGTCTTCCAGTACACGGACGACGCGCCCCGCCTCAATGTCCGGGAAAATGTCTTGCTCGAAGATGTAGCCTATACCGGCGCTTTCCAGGACAGCGGTTCTTGTGAGGCTAGCCTCGTCCAGCGATATCGGGCCGCGTGCATCGATTTGCACCTGCTCCCCGTCCTTCTCGAAACGCCACCGAAACAGGGAGCCATCGGGCAGGCGAACGCGAATGCATCGATGGCTGAGAAGGTCTGGAGGGACCACCGGCTTCCCATGCCTCTCGAAGTATTCAGGAGACCCAACCACAGCATGTCGCTGGGGCCGGCCGAGCGAAACGGCAATCATGTCGCTGGGAACGAGGCCCGCAACCCTGACTCCCAGATCAAACCCGTCCTTGACGATATCGACCATCTTTCCTTCAGTTACAATATCGACATTCATGTCGGGATAGCGGCGCAGGAACTCAAGCACGAGCGGTGAGATGATTGCGCGCGCCGCGAACGGCGCCGCGTTGATCCGTATTGTTCCGGAAGGTGTCTCACGTTGCGCACGCACCGAATCCAAAGCGGCATAGAGATCCTGGAGCGACGGCGCCACCTGCTGCACAAAGAGCCTGCCGGCATCCGTCAGCGACACGCTGCGTGTGGTGCGGTTGAACAATCGCACCCCAAGCTCCGCCTCAAGCCTGCCTATTGTGTGGCTCAACGCTGTCGTAGACATGCCGAGATCGATGGCCGCTGCGCGGAATGTGCCGCGCCGGGCAATAGCAATGACCGCTTCAAGTTCCTTCAGGTTGGCTTGTTCCATTGTCCCGATCTGTTCATTGCTGCATGCCGGCTTATCCCACTTATCTACGCAATGGTCGAGCGCTACTATCGGGTCAGCCAATTGAGGAGAAACACTATGGATATGCCCGATATCGTGAACATGTACTTTGACGCTGACAGCGGCAGCAACGCGGATGCGCTGTCGGACACGTTTGCGATCGAAGCCGTTGTGGAAGATGAGGGATCGCGCCATCAAGGCGTCGTCGCAATCCGTGAATGGTGGGTGGCTGCGAAGAAGGCGACGCAGTACGTTTCTGAACCTTTGGAATCCACCCTTGACGGCAACAAAGTGCTCGTCCGAGCCAAAGTTAGCGGCCAGTTTCCCGGCAGTCCGGTGACGCTCTCATATGCCTTCACCATCAAGGACGGCAAGATCGCTAGGCTGGAGATCCGGTGATGACAGACTTTCTCAACCTGAGAGGCAAACGAGCCCTCATTACTGCTGGAACCAAGGGCGCCGGGGCTGCGACCGTCAGCCTGTTTCGGGAACTCGGCGCGCAGGTGTTGACGACCGCGCGGGCGCGTCCTGAGAACCTGCCGGAAGAATTGTTTGTCGAGGCCGATCTCACGACTGAAGAGGGGTGCGCGGCCGTCGCGGACGTTGCGCGTCAACGTCTCGGCAACATCGATATCATCGTTCATATGCTGGGTGGCTCGTCAGCAGCCGGCGGTGGCTTTGGGGCGCTAACTGATGCCGAGTGGCACAAAGAAATGTCTCTCAATCTTTTTCCCGCTGTTCGACTCGATCGCGAACTGGTTCCAGACATGGTCGCACGGGGAACCGGTGTGGTTGTGCATGTCACGTCCATCCAAAGAGTGCTGCCTCTCCCGGAAGCGACCACGGCTTATGCCGCAGCCAAGGCGGCACTCTCGACTTATAGCAAGGCCATGTCCAAGGAGGTATCGCCCAAGGGCGTCCGCGTCGTGCGAGTGTCTCCGGGTTGGATCGAAACGGAAGCGTCCGTTCACTTGGTCCAGCGCTTGGCGGACAAGGCGGGTACGGATATTGAGGGTGGCAAGAAGATCATCATGGATAGTTTGGGCGGCATACCTCTCGGGCGCCCTGCCAAGCCGACGGAAGTGGCAAACCTGATTGCTTTCCTGGCATCGGATCGCGCTGAATCGATCACAGGTACCGAATACACCATCGATGGAGGAACTGTGCCAACAGCTTAGGATCGAGACGCCTTCACAGATCAAGCGGGCGCGTCCCATCCGCCGATCTGTGAATAGATGGCGTCGCGGAGATGCCGGACATCGCGATTCAAGGATGCCAACTCCTGGGGCGTCTGTGTAGAGGTTGCGAGCAATGTGTCGCTGAGGCTTGACCGGTTAAGAACCTCGTCTCGGAGGATCAGCATCGACGGCCAACGGCCGGGATCCTGCAAGCCTAGGCCCGGCAAGTCACTCCGCTTGATCGTTGGGGCGTGGCCAACGATTTGAACAAGGGCTTGTCCGGCTCTCATTGCAATGGAGCGCGCGCAACGTTCGCGTGCTCTGAGGACTTGTCCGAAGATCGCCCAGCTGCGGGCCGCTTTTGATATGCATGATTTCGTCGCCATCCCTCACTCGGGGGATGGAGCGCTCCGCATCCGCAATGGCCTGCAACTGCGACTGCGTGAATGTCTTCAAGTCACTCCTTTCTCGCTTCCTCATTTTCGAAAAACTCATGAGCGCGCGAACTCCAGCAAGGGTCCGATATCGTGGTTATCGGCCGCCCGAAGTGCAGCAACATAATGGGCTCGGGTCTTGCCCGCATCGACCAGATTTGCCCGGCCCCAGCTAAATGGCGGTCGTCCAAGCTGGCGCCCGAGCAGATCGCCCGCCAGGCGAGAAAATCGGCCGTTTCCGTTTGGGAAGGGATGGATTGCCACCAGCCTGTGGCTGAACCGGACAGCGATCTCGTCGGGTGGAAAGGCCTCGTGTTCGACCCAATAGCGCACGTCGTCAGCCACCTGCCTGACATCCATTGCAATGCGATAGGCATCGACGCCGATGTTTCTAGGTGTTGTCCGGTAATGGCCAGCCCAATGCCAAACGTCCCCAAACATGCGGCGGTGCAACTCACTGAGGAATTCCTGGTCGAGCAGGTCCCTTTTTCGCGACGTCGCCCATCGCAAGCCTTCGCCGATGTTAACTTGCTCGGCCTCGTTCAATTCGTGCCGCAAGGTGATGTAGGAGGGAATGAGCTGCTCCCGTTCCTCAGCGGTTAGCGGCGTATTTGCTTCATCGTCGTCCTGGAAAAGAGGGTCCTCCTCCATAGAGTCAATCCTCTTCCCACAGGCGTCGCCCAGCGTCTGCAAGCAAAGCGTCGATAAGCCGGCGACGTTCGTCCTCCAGGTCCGACTTGATCAACGCCTGGTTTTCCAGACGCATCGTATGATCAAGTCGCGTCATCTCCTCACCGACCTTTTCGGCCGCGCGCTCGCGAAGGATATCGTCAAGCGGCTTGATCGGCACGAAAGCGTAGACAAAGGTGCAATTCATTGCCGCGGCCGCTTCCCGTAGCGTCCTGATCGTTGTCGCTCCCGAAACTTCAGCCTTCTCGATTGCCGGTATGCGGGACGGAGCGGCACACATGCGCATGGCGAGCTGGCGCGTAGTCATGCCGAGGGCCTCGCGGATGGCCTTCATCCAACCACGTGGCGGCGAAATGAGCTCTAGGTCTCGCACCGGCGCCAGACGTCGTTCCAACTGTTTTCGAGCGAGGGCCGCTTGTTTTTTGTTCATATATTTATGTCCATTTTCGAAGAAAATAGCATATAAAAATGAGCAAGGATATCCGAATTGAGCATTTAAAAGTATTCAGCGGGAGTTAGAGCGATCACAAATATATGCGCAATAGCTCAGCAGCTAGGTCCAGATAGCCGCGAGTTTCGAGCGATGGACAATCGGCCAAGCTGTCGTTGGAGAAGCACCGCCGCTAGAGAGGTGATCGATGAGACCTTGCGCCGAGCCCTGAAACCGGCATGCCACTTTTAAGTGTTCGCGACCTCGTCGCGAATTGAGGAGAGGCAGCATGGTAGTCGACAGCTTGCCGGGTTTTAACGGATGTCCGTATGCTTCCTTGGGCATGCCCCTCCATCGGGGCAGGCCCGCGCGACTAAGTGCATGCCCTATAGCGAAGCCGCCTAGGCAAGCTGGTAAACCAGCTGGGCTGCAGCAAGATCGGCAAGCCCGGAGCCCACACTCTTGAAACAGGTGATCTGGTCCGGGTTCGTGCGTGCGAACTCGTTGTTGCGACAAAGATCTGTCAATGTCCCCAGGAGGGCGTTATGTCCAATCACGCCGGCGGCAAGGGGCTTGATAAGTTCTCCTGCTTCCTCAACCGCGACCGTGGTATCGATGTAGATAGACGAGCGACGCATCACTTCATCATCTGCCTCTCGCATATCTGGGGTAAAGGCCCCGACGAGATCGACGTGAGTGCCAGGTTTTAGCCACTCGCCTCGAATGACGGGCGCAGTTGCAAGCGTTGCGGCGCTGACGATGTCAGCGGCTTCGATTGCGGTTTTAATGTCCGCCGTCGATTCAGCGGGAAGGCCACGGTCTCGCAGGGAGGAGTCGAGACGATCGGCTTGTTCGTGATGGATGTCCCAGATGACGATGCGCCGAACCGGTCGTACAGCTACATAGGCGTCCGCGATTAGGCTTCCCACGCGCCCAGCGCCTAGAATGACAAGCGATGAGGCGTCCTCTCGCGAGAGATATTTGGCCGCAAGCGCCGATGTTGCCACAGTGCGCCGGCTCGTCAGCGTGTTTCCGTCCATGAGGGCCAATTGCTCGCCCGTAACGGCGTCGTAGAGCATGTATGTCGATACGACAGCAGGCAGCCTACGCTTCATGTTACCCGGCATGATGGTCACCAGCTTCACGCCAAGAAAGTGATCTTCGACAAATTGGTCGCAGAGTGCGGGACCGATCTCTCGGCCTGGCCGAATGCCAAGCACTTCACCTCCTGGCTATGCCTCTCGCCAAGCAACAAAATCTCCGGCGGCAAGGTGTTGTCCTCACGAACCCGACGATCTGGCAGCCGGGCCGCGGCGCTACTGCGGCTTGCCGCGGTTGCGGTCGGGCGCACTGAGACCGCGCTGGGCGCATTCTATCGGCGTTGGTCCGCACGTGTTGGCAAGGCCAAGGCGGTCACCGCAACCGCCCGCAAAATCGCCGTCTTGTTCTACAACACGCTGCGGCACGGGATGGAATACAGTGATCCGGGAGCCTCCTATTACGAGGAGAGTTACCGTCGACGCGCCCTCAACAATCTCGAACGAAGGGCAAGGTCGCTTGGCTACACACTACAGCCCGCGTCAACGCCCGCCTGAGTGTTTCTTAGGAATGCCGGACAAGTCCACCGGCAGTTGCAAATCTTTTCACCCCGGAAAACGATAGCGAATCAGTTGTATTTGCGACGGGGACATATAATGCGATTCTTCCTTGGCTTTCTCGCGTTCGGTGCGCTCATTGCCGCCTCCATCCTCGTCTTGCCCAGCTTCGTTTCGAGCGAATGGATGCGCGCCGAACTCAGCCGAAAGCTCTCGACTGCAACAGGCAGCTCAATTGCCTTGAACGGCCCCGTCAGGCTGTCCGTATTCCCACATATGGCGGTGGTTGCCGAAACTGTCGTGCTCTCGAGCGAAGAAGCGGGCGTCACAGCCGAAATCGGAGAGGTTGCGGGCTCAGTGACACTCTCCTCCCTCTGGTCGGATCGCTTGCACATCAAGGAGATCAGGCTGGTTCAGCCGATCCTCACATTGCACGAGAAGACAGGCAAAGCATCGCCCACAGAAGGCGGCAAGCTGGGCCGAGCCAAACCAGGCGATCCGCTTGCCGCGCTTGTCACTTTCCTGGAGCGAAGTGCAATCGACTCGGTCTCGGTTGTCAGTGGCACTTTGAGACAGCAAAGCACTGCCGGTGCGATGCAGGTCATAACCGATATCGACCTTTCACTCGCAGTACCCGACATCGACGATCAACTTTCCCTTTCGGCGAGCGCCCGTATCGAGGAACGGCGCTACCAGATGACGCTCGCGATCTCCTCCGTGCGCCCGTTGCTTGAACGACAGCCAGCTGACCTGAGCCTTTCCTTCGAGGCGGATCCCGCCCCCGCCCCCGGGCTCTCCGCATTCGAGGCCACCGGACAAGTCGCCCTCAACACCAATGGCAGCTACCAGATCCGCGGCGGCAAATTGCTTGTTGGAGACGAGGCTCTTGGCCTCGACGCACTCTTCATACCCGGCAATCGCCCGCGGTTTCTCGCTGACATCGACGCTGACCGGTTGGACCTGAGCGCATTTCTTGAGGCTACTACCTCGGCTTCGTCGCAACCCAACGCGAAATCGGAGAAGTCGGGCGCTTCGACGGGTTTGCAGCTTCTGACCGGGTTCGATGCCGATATCGGCGTGAACATCAGGGATCTTGTCCTTGGTGACATCTCGGCATCAGACGTTGCCTTGGCGGCAACGCTTAAGGACGGGCTGGTTACGGCAAGGATAGAACATCTCGGCATCGATGCCGGCAGCGTTGCGGCAAATATCTCTGTCGATATTCGCGAGGTTGAGCCGACCTTCAAGGGCCGCATATCCAGCAGCGGGCTCGATGTCGCCAAAGTGGCAAATCTGACCGGGCAATCCGTTCCTTTGACCGGGTCTGTCACGATCGATACCCGGTTCGCGTTTCGCGGCCTCTCGGGGGATGCCCTGAGAAAAACAATCAACATGACCGGCAGCCTAGGCCTGCACAGCGCCACCTTCATCGCGCCGGGCGTCGCCGATCCCTCGTTGAGCGAAGTCAAGATTAAGAAGCTGGCGCTCAGGATCGATGACTTTGCAAAACCGGGGCGTCTGTCGGGCAGCCTGGCCTGGCGCGGGAAACCTGCCGAAGTCGACTTGCAGCTACCGTTAGGCAGTCTCTTGGCCGGGGACCTCAACTCGGGGGGTATACCCCTGAAGCTTGACATGCGTATGCCGGGAGCGGCTCTTTCGCTTGATGGCAAAGCGGCCATTCCGAACGGCTATGCCGGCAAGCTGATTTTTTCGACAGCGGACGTTCGCGGGTTCCTTGGCTGGCTTGGACAGAGCGGCCCGGACAACATCGACCTATTTGCGTTCAACGGTGATGTCAGCGCGAGCCCGGCGAGCGTTCAGTTCGAAAGTGCCACTTTGTCGGTCAATGGTGTCGAGGGGACCGGGAGTGGATCTGTCCAATTCACGACACCATTGAAGATATCCAGTGCCCTCAAGTTCGCACAGCTAGATTTTGCGCGTCTCGCCGGCGCGCGCTCGAGTGCACCTCAATCGAAGGCGCAGGGAGCTGACCCTGCGCCCGATGCTCCATTGGATTTCTCCTCGCTTCGATTGATCGATGCATCCATTAATGTCAACGCCGATAAACTTGGATACGGCAACGTATTTGCAGGGCCGGTGGCAACCACTCTTACCGTTGCCGATGGAGTCGCAAGTCTCAGCCTTCCTGAAAGCCCGTTCTATGGCGGCCATATTACCGCAAGCCTGAGGGCCGACGGCTCCGGGTCAGAACCGTCGATTGCTTTAAACGCCTCGATCACGGGCGCTTCGGCGGCGCCGCTTCTGACCGACATGGCAGGCTTCAGACATCTTGAAGGCGCGCTGCAGGCCAAGCTCGACATAACGGGAGCTGGCAGCACGACCGGCACACTCAAACAATCGCTTCAAGGCAGCGCGGATGTCCGGTTTTCCGATGGCGCCATCCGCGGCATCGATATCGCCGACGCCTATAACAACCTCGTTGGCCTGATGTCGTCGGGCTTCAAGCAGAATGAAAGCCAAGCGACAGGGTTCACTGAACTCAGTGCCTCGTTTGCCGTTGATAGCGGCGTTGCGCGAACCGAGGACATCAAGCTAATCGGCCCGCTCGTGCGCATGAACGGGACCGGGGAGGCAAATCTTGCGGACGGGCAGATGAAGTTTCGGCTCGATCCGCGGGTGGTCGCGTCGCTGGATGGACAGGGCGCCGAGATCTCAACTGACGGAATCGGAGTTCCGGTCCTGATCGAGGGGCCCTTTGCCCGTCCTCGCATATATCCCGATCTGTCGGGACTTTTGAAGAACCCCACCGCTGCCTTGGCGACTCTGAAGAAGTTCGGATTGCCGACCGACACGCTGCGGATCGATGACCTGCTCTCCGACAAAGCGACTGGAGGATCCTTGCGCGACATCGTCGGCGGCGCCATCGACAAGACCCTCAAGGGCGAGCGAAACCAACCTTCCATCGAGGAGATCATTGACGGCAATGTGGCGCAGAGCGGCGAGGCGCCGCCGGACGTCCAAGCTGACGAAGACCCCGCTACTCTCGAACCCGCGGCCAGGCAACCGGTCCCTGGAGCGGAGCAGCCCGATCAGGACGCGGGGACGTTTGGAAATCTGTTCAACCGGCTTCTCCAATAGAGACAGGGGATTGTTGCAGTTCCCGGGCGTGGAGACGTAACCATCCTCCGCAGCCCCGTGCCTGGTCAAGCCGTTCCCGTGCGCCTGGTAATTTTAAAGCGCCCTTCGGCGCATGTCAGCACTGGGATGTGATCGACTTGTGGATGTCGATGGGGATCGGTGCAGCACGACGTTTCCGTGCCTGCAAACATCGTAACTTCGGATTATGCCTTCGCGGAGATCGCACTCAATTCTTGCGCGAAAGATTGATGTTGAACGGATTGCGTGCTCGTCCGCGATCGCCCGTCATTGCTCTAGTAGGAGACATGAATCAGTCCCTGCCGCTGCTTGTGCTGGCGGACGGCGAAACATCGAAGCATCAAACTGATGTTTTTCAAGGAAGAGCGTTCATTTCCGAAAAAGACAAAATCCTTGCCGCCCTGTCCGAAAGGCATGGCTTCCCAGATCCACATCCATAAGCTGGACTCCAGGGTTGATGTCCAAGGGTGAACCGCGATGTTCCCCTGCCGCGTCGAGCTCGATCGGGATACTTGCGGCCGATACGGACCAGGAACGCCGGCGGCCGATTTCCGCAACCTGATGCGCGGAGCCAGGGACTTCGACGATCTCGTCTCCTAACGCGCCATTCGCGATATCATCGTCGGTCGTCGCAACGCGGCACAACAGTGGCGCAAGCAAATGCGTCCAAAAATCACCCCCATACCAAATCTTGAGCTGATTGCGGCCAAAAGCTCACAGCGTCCAGATGTTGCCTTTTTGGCAACCGTCACGGCGAATATCTATGCTTCTTCGCCGGAAGAAACTCTGAAACATTGGTCTTGCAAGCAACTCCTCAGAGGCAAGCAAGATGGCCTATGTCATTACAGAGCCCTGCATCGACGTGAAGGACGGCGACTGTACCGCGGCCTGCCCCGTGGACTGCATCTACGAAGGTGGCCGTACCTTCTACATTCACCCCGAAGAATGCATAAATTGTGGGCTCTGTCTGTCGATCTGTCCTGTCGACGCCATTGTCTGGGATCACGAGATCCCGGAGAGCCAGCGCCACTTCATCGCCGTCAACAAGGAGTTCTTCGACTCCGACGTGACCGGATTGGGATCGCCGGGCGGGTGGAGCAAGGAGTGCTCGACGGCGCTGGACCACCCGTTCGTTGCCGGCTTCGAGAGGGTAGCAACGTCAGCATGACAACATTTCAGCAACAGGAACGAGACATGTCTGTGACAGAATTCCGTGGCGTCGTTGCCGCCGTGCCGACGCCGTTCGACGAGGAAGGCCGGATCGATACCGAAGCCTTTGTCGAACATGCCAGCTGGTGCCTGAACAATGGCTGTGATGGCCTGAATGTGCTCGGCACGACAGGCGAAGCGAATTCGCTGTCTTTCGAACAGCGCAGCGCTGTCATGGTCGCTGCCGAGGCGCTGGATACCAAAAGGCTGATGGTCGGAACCGGAACTCCTGATCTCGAGACGACGATCGCCCTGACGAGCCTTGCCGGCCGTCTCGGCTATGCGGCAGTGCTGGTCTTGCCGCCTTACTACTACAAGCCCGCCCCCGACGACGGGCTCTTCGCCTGGTTTGCCCGGCTCATTCGCGGCACCGCCAAAAACCCGATTCCGATGTATCTGTACAACTTTCCGCAGATGACCGGCATCACCTACAGTCCGGCCTTCGCCGCAAGGCTCGCCGAAGCATTTCCGGATCGCATCAAGGGGGCCAAGGACAGTTCGGGCGATCTCGACTATGCGCGCCAGTTGTCGAGGATCCCGAACTTCGCCGTCTTCCCGAGCAATGAGGCCACACTCGCCGATGCGGGCGCCGACAACTACGCCGGCACGATTTCTGCGACGATCAATATCGCCCCGGCCCTGTCGGCCAAGCTCTGGAAGAGCCAGGACGATACCCCCTTGCAGGATCGCGTGCTTCGGTTACGGCAGTTGATTGCCGCCAACCCGCTTATCCCGGCCGTCAAATACCTGGTCGCCAAGAGGTCAGGAAATCCAGTCTGGTACAATGCCGCCCCGCCGCAGCCTACCCTTAGCGACGCGCATCGGGAGACGCTTGACCTGATCGCCGCGCGTGCTTACCAGCCGGAACAATAGGCGCGCGTCGCCGCGGCGAGCTTGATCACGTGCGCGCGCTCGCCGGCCAACCGAGGTACATCAGCGCGTGCCTGCTTCAGGAGTTCGGCCCGAACGCCGTCGTAGTCGACACGGGTCAGTCTTCCATCGCGCATGATCTCCCGTCCGCCGACGTAAAGGCCCTTTGCATGGGCCGCCGTCATCCGGACGAGCAGAACCTCAGCCTCATCCAGATCGCCCGTCAGGCTGTCGGCAATTAATGCGGCGTAATCCACGAGCACGAGGTCTTCGTTCACCGGCGCATTCAGGACTTTGGCGCCGACATGGATCGCTGCATCGAAGACCCGCCCGGCCGTGAAGGTCCGCGTCATGTCGCGGCCGCCATGCAACAGATGGGCCAGGCGCAGTTCCCGCCACAGATCCTGATCATCATCGAACCCTGTCCCATCCAGGCCGAAAGCGAAAGCCGGTCCATTCGCCGGCATGGCGACGACGGGTGCCACGCCTGAACGCAGGCGTAAATTGGCCGACGGGTTGGAAACGAGCTGCACCCCACGCGCGGCCAGCAGCTCGAGTTCGTCCGGGCGCAACTGAACGCCATGGGCAACCGCGAGGCGCGGCGAGAGGAAACCGATATCGTCCAGATATCGCACGACACCCTGAGGGAAGCGCCGGTCCAGCCAGCACCGCTGCCGCGGACTTTCGAGGAGATGCATGTGAATGCGCCGGCCCGTTGCTGCAGATGCCTCGGCGATGCCTTCGAGCAGCGCATTGGAGCACCACTGCGGCCCGATCGGGCCGTACTGAACATCGATCAACGGGCTGGTGTTGCCGGCAGCGACAGCGTCGGCTGCCGAAATCTGGACCATGGGCGGTGCGTATTTCGGGATCGAGGCGCTGATTTCCTTCCAGTCTGCCGGATCGAGGAACGGGCGCAATCGCTCCGGCCCGCCATCATAGGCCCACGGGTCGAAATCAAGCAGTGGGCAGGAGAGCGCGAGCCTGATGCCTAGCTCATCCGCGGCTCGCATCACGGCGCCAGCCTCGTCCACCAGCCGGTCGATGTTGAGAGAGTTGTGGCAATGCATCGTCGCACCGACGCCCGTTTGCGCCAGCCGAGAAAATGCTACGAGCGCTTCCAGGTAGGGGTCAGTCCGCGGCCTGAGCCGGAGGCCCGGGATCCACGTCTCCAGGGCATCGTCGATGTTGCCGAAATCGAGCGTGCGAATGCCATAGCCGTGGTCATGCGCGTTGACGGGCGGTGGCATGAGGAGAGCATTGGCTGGGATCGTTGCCGGGGAAATGCCATCAGGCAAATGACGCAGGAGGTCCGGCTCGCGTCGTGCGACTTCATGACCAGGGCGCAAGAGAAGTCGTCCCGGGATTGGTCCTGCGCTCACGTGCGGATAGCCTCCATGATCTGGTCGCTGAACTTCAACAGTTCCGCGCCGACGAACTCGATGACGGCCTCGGCCGCGTGTGTGCGCTGCCGGCGCCGCTGCACGAGAATTCCAACGTGCAGGTTCTGAAGGCGCGAGCCGGAAAGCGGTATGGCGACGACATCGCCCGAATTGATCTCCGCCAGGAAACCGATCGGCGTGAAGAAGGCCACGCCCTGACCGGAGATGATGAACGGCTTGAGCATCATCTGGCTGTTCGAGAGCACAAAAGGCCGTCCGGTCCGCTCAAAGACGGAGAGCTCGATTTCGATGAGCGAACGGATCGGTTGCGTGTCGAGTTGCAAGAGAAGGTCGTACTGGGCGCACTCGGCGAGCGAAACCTGCCGCTGTTTGGCCAGCGGATGCCCACGCCCGACGAAAGCCATCAGCGGCATCGGCACACGAAAGAGCATCTCGGTGTCGTCGGGCCGGGCCAGATCGAAGGTCAGGCCCATGTCGACGTCGCCTTCGGCGACCAGGCTGCTGATGTTGCCGTGACCGGCTGTGTGGATATGGAAGCTGACCCCGGGGTGAACGCTGTGGAACGCGTTGACCATATCCGGCAGGAACTGGATGGCCAGACTGTCGAGACAGGACATCTGGACGCGGCCGGTCTTTTTTCCCTGCAAGGCGCCGAGGTCACTGCGCAGAAGGTCGAAATTCTCCAGCGTAGCGCGGGCGTGGCGCAGCACGTTCTCCCCGGCGACAGTCAGCCTCAGCCCATTCGAGAGCCGCTCGAACAGCGCAATCCCAAGCTCGTCCTCCAGCTTCTTGATTTGCCGACTGACCGCCGAGGAAGCCACATGAAGCTCCTCGGAAGCCTTGCGAATGGATCCGGACCGCGCGACCGAGACGAAGTATTTCAGGATGCTGGCGTGCATTCAATTGGAACCTTCCCTCCCCTGGGGCCCACCTTATAGCACGCTCACCGTCCCCTCCAAACGGGCGCGCGCTTCTCCTGGAAGGCGGTGACACCTTCCAGGGCGTCCTCACTCTTGAGCGCCTTTACGAGCGCGGGCGTCCGCAAGCCCTGGGCCTCGGCCGGCGAAAGATGACCGGTCCGATTGACGGTCTGTTTGATCGCCCGAAGCGAAAGCGGCGCACAGGCGACGATTTCATCGGTCCAGCGCACAACAGCCGCATCGAGCTCCTGCGGTTCGGCCACCTCGTTGACGATGCCGAAACCTTGCATCTCTACGGCAGAGAACTGACGACCGGTCAAAAGCACGCCCATTGCGAGATTGTGCGGGATCCGGCGCTGCAGCAGGACCATGCCGCCATCGAGCGGCAGGCGCCCGACACGAGCCTCCGGCAGACCGAAGGCCGACGTCGTCGAGGCGATGACGATATCGCAGCCGAGAACCATTTCGAACCCGCCGCCGAGCGCATAGCCGTTGACCCTGGCGATGACGGGAACATCCAGCGAGCGGCGAAAAGCCAGCCCGCCAAAACCGTTCGGCCGGCTTTCGGTCCAGTATTCGAGGCCTGTCGTTTCGGCGCCCTTCAGATCGGCCCCGGCGCAGAATGCCCGTTCGCCCGCACCCGTCAGCACGACACAGCTTATGTCGTCGCGGGCTTCGATCTCCTGCCAGATCGCCTCCAGTTCGCGTTCGGTTGCCGCGTCCACCGCATTCATTCGCTCCGGCCGGCAGAGCGTGACGGCGGCAACGCGGCCCTTTACGACAAACTCCACGCTCATGCCGCATCTCCCTGACGCACGGCCATCTCCGAGAGGATCTCGTCGTTGTGCTCGCCGAGCTTCGGCGGGGCGATGCGGACCGTCACGGTTGCCGCCGACATGTCGATCGGCGAACCGACCAGCCGGACCGGGCCGGCTTTGGTCTCGCCGGCATCCAGGATCATGCCATTGATCGTGGTCTGCTCATCCTCGAGGGCTTCGGGAAGCGAGCGCACCGGCGCGCAGAGAATGTCCACCTGCTCCAGGCGGGCGAGCCAATGGGCGCTGCTGTTCCTGGCGAACGTCTCGCGAAACACCTGCTGCAATTGCGGGCGGCGCTTCATCTGTTCATCGAAGTCTGCAAATTGCGGCTGCAGCGACAGGTCCTCGATCTCCAATGCGGTGCAAATATCCCGCAGCGGATTTGGCTTGAAGGCGCCGACCATGACGATGGCGCCGTCCGTGGTCTCGAAAACGCCGGTCAGCGGGAAAGCGCCCCAGTTCAGGTCCTTCTCCCGCATCATATGCGTGGTGCCTTCCTGCATCTGCATGGCGAGCATGGAGCTGTAGAGGCTGACCGAGACCTGCTGGCCCTCACCGGTCTTGTCACGGTGTAGCAGCGCCAGCAGGATGCCTTGCACGAGGTGCATGCCGGCCGAATAATCGGCAAGCGGTGTCGCATAGATCGACAGCGGGTGGCTCGCGTCCGACTTGCGCCGCATGACGCCCGAAAGCGCCTGCGCGAGAATATCCTGCCCGCCCTTGTGCCGATAGGGTCCCTCCAGGCCGAAGCCGGTGCCGACGGCATAGATGAGCCGCGGATTGGTCTTCTTGAGCTCCTCATAGCCAAAGCCCATGCGTTCCATGACATCCGGCCGAAAATTGTTGACGACCACGTCGGCCGTTTCGATCAGTGCGCGCACGGCGGCACGCGCCTCGTCCTGCTTGAGGTCGAGGGCCAGGCTCTTCTTATTGCGGTTGAGCGACGAGAAGACCGGATTGTTGAGGCCGTCCGGATCCGACCCTAGCGACCAGCGAGAGAGATCGCCGATCTTGGCCTTTTCGACCTTGATGACCTCTGCGCCATAGTCGGCCAGCATTTGCGTGCAGCAAGGACCAAGCATGACCTGGGTGAAATCGACGACGCGGATACCGTCGAGGGGAAGCGATGTCATTCTGCGGCCTCCAGATAGGTTGCATTTTCGGATGGAACGTCGCCTGGATCGGCGCCCTGGGCTCGGAGCTGCTTCTGGATCGCCCTGACATCGGCGTCTCGCACCTTCACGCCCGCGTTGAGAGCGACGGTTGCAGCAACACCTGCCGCCTCGCCCATCGCCATGCACGGCGGGATCTCGCGGCTCGACTTCTGCGCCTGGATCGTCGCGGAATAGTGCCTGCCTGCGACGATCAGCTGGTCGACTTCCTTGGGCAGCATCGCCCGGTAAGGCGTGTAGTAGTCACGACCGCGGCAGACCGTGTCAGAGAAGTGGCGGCGGGTCATCACATCGTCCTTGGTGACGACATACTCACCCTGAAGCAGGCGCGACTGGCGCACGCCCGTCTGCGGCGCAAAATCGATGACATAGGCATTTTCGAAGCCCGGCAGGTTCGCCCGGGCGAAATCGAGCAGGCGGGCGATGCGGCTGCGGCCCTCAAGTTCGGCATAGGTCAGGTCTTCGACGCGCAGACCGGAAAGCTTCGGCATATGTGGGCAGTTCAGCCAGATGACGCCGGGCAGCGGCGTCTTCAGCCACCAGAACGACCAGCAACCGCCGATCAGGCGCTTGGCTTCGTGATCGAGCAGCTTGAACCGTTCCGGTTCCTCGAACTCGAAACGCTCGGCTGCCTCGGTGTCGATACCGCCCCAGCGGGAAACCGTCGTCAGGATGAAGTTGCCGTCGGTATGCTGAGCGCCGGCGTCTGCGGCAACATCGAGGTCGCCCGACGCATCGATGACCACATCGCCCATGATGGCCTCGCGCCCTGCCTTGGTTTGGCAGACTACGCCCTTGATCGTGTTGTTCTCGACGATCGCCGACGAAAACCAGCTGTGTGTCCTGAGCTTCACGCCGGATTCGCGCAGGATGTCGTAGGCGACGCGCTTGAAGGCGTCCGGATCGAATGCGGCCGCGTAGCAGATCGGATGCGGCGCAGACGGCGTGTGGAAATCGAACAACCCCCAGCGCGCCCACCGACGCCACGCTTCCGGCGTATCGCGGAGATCGAGCTGGCGGTCGCCATCCGTCGGCGTGACGCAGAGGCCCAGCGTCTTCATCCGTTCGATCATCTCCATGCAGATGCCGCGCACGGTGATTTCGACGTTGTTGACCATGTCGTCGAGCACCAGGACCATACCGCCCGAGGCAAGGCCGCCCACATAGGGATAGCGCTCGAGCAGAGTGACGCTGGCTCCGGTGCGCGCAGCCGACACGGCCGCGGAGATGCCTGCCGGGCCGCCGCCGACGACGACCACGTCCGAGCGATCGACGATCTTGGCGTCACGCAAAGGCTCCCTGATTGTTTCCATTGTCGTTCCTCCATAGGGAAAGTGTCCGGCGAGATGTGAAAGAGTTCACAGCCAGTGACTTCGTTGGGTGGCCGGACCTGGATAGGTCCGGCTGCAGGTGTCTTGGGGTTAGTGGTCCGTCGTCGGCTTCCAGCGGACGATCTTCGATTCCGCGAACGAAACGGCGAAGAAGAGAACCACGGCGAGCGAGGCGGCGATCACGACGGTCGCATAGAGCAGCGGCGATCGGAAATTATAGGTCGCCTCGATGATCAGGGCGCCAAGGCCGTAGCTGGATCCGATCCATTCCGCGACGATAGCGCCCATGACGCTGCTGGTTGCCGCGATCTTCAGTGCGGCGAAAAGGAAAGGCAGCGAGCTGGGAAGGCGGACCTTCCAGAAAATCTCGGAGTTGCTGGCGGACAGGACGCGCATGAGATCGATCATTGCGGGGCTCGCCGACTTCAGTCCTTGGACCATGTTGACGAGCGTCGGGAAGAAGCAGATCAGGCCGGCGATGATGATCTTCGGCGCGATGCCGTTGCCCACGAGCAGCACCAGGATCGGCGCAAGCGCGATGATCGGGATCGACTTGATGATCACGGCGATCGGATAGAACGCCCGCTCGGCAAGCGGGCTGTAGACGAACCAGACCGCCAAGAGGACGGCAATGACGTTGCCGAACACGAAACCGAGAAACGCTTCCATGAGCGTCGGCCAGAAGTTCGTCCACAGGATGCCGCCATTTTCGCCGAAGGCCTTGATCACGTCGACCGGACCGGGCGCCATGAACGTTGGCACCGAGAAGCCCCAGACGACGAGTTGCCAAAGGAGGATGCAGCCGAGGATCGCGAGTGTTGCCGGCAGGTGTCTCAGGGCAGCGGCGGCGGCGGCATCTAGCATCCTGAACCTGTTGCCGTCCGTCAAAGCGCGGCCTTCCGCTTGCGAAGGAAGGGCATTTGCCATCAACATTCTCCCAAAAGTGTGCGCAGGTGGGCGGTAACCTGGATGAACTCGACCGTGTCACGCATCGCGAGGGATCGCGGATGTGGCAGGTCGACCTTCATGAACTCCTTGACGCGGCCGGGATGGGCCGCGAGCATCAGCACGTATTGACCGAGAAAGACCGCCTCCGGGATCGAATGCGTGACGAACAGAATGGTGGTCCCTGTTTCCTGCCAGAGGCGCAGCAATTCCTCGTTCAGCTTGTCGCGCGTGATCTCGTCGAGCGCGCCGAAGGGCTCATCCATCAACAGGATACGCGGGCGGGTGACGAGTGCGCGGGCAATTGCCACGCGTTGGCGCTGGCCACCGGACAATTCGTGCGGCAGCGCCTTTTCGCGCCCCTTCAATCCGACGAGAGCCAGCAAGGCCTCCGGGTCGGCGTAGGTCACTCCCGCCTCTCGTTTTCCCACCTGCAGCGGGAGGCGCACGTTGTCGATGACATTGCGCCACGGCAGCAACGTCGCCTCCTGGAAGACGAAGGCGAAATCGCGGCCCTCACGCGCCTTGCGCGGCGTCTTGTCGTGTACGGACACCGAGCCATCGCTGATGTGCACCAGGTCTGCGACCGTCCGCAGCAACGTCGACTTGCCGCAGCCCGAAGGGCCGAGCATGGTCACGAGCGAGCCGGCCGGTATCTCGACCGAAACGTCGGACAGGGCCGTGAAGCTGGAATCATCCGCACCGAAGCGAATGTGAAGGTTCTTCACCGATACCGCCGAGGCACCGGTGTTGCCGATCGGTGCCTGCTTGGGTCTGTTGAGCGTTTCCAACATCGCCTTATCCTACGCTCTTGCGGATGTCGGCCGTGGCATCGAGGATTGCCATCGTGTAGACGTCCTCCGCCTTCGGCACGGCCCCTTGGAACTGGCCGAGGTCCGCATAGGTCTTGATCTGCTCCTCCCAGTTCGTGCGGTCCATGCCACCCCAACCCACCGCGGCGGTGGCGTCGTTGAACACGAACTTCATCAACGGCCCGATAGCCTCAAGCTCGCTTGCCTTGTCAAGGTTCGGATAGGATTCGAGCAGGATATCGACGGCCTCTTCCTTGTTGTCGCGCGCATAACCCCACCCGCGCGCCGAGCCTGCGACGAATGCCGAAAGATGGTCGGCGTGATTTTCCAGCTGATCGTCGGTCGTGTAGTAGACATTGGCATAGAGCCGGATGCCGCCGTCCCAGAGGGTCAGGTCGACGCGGTCGTCCCCCAGAACCTTCAGGGCGTTGACGTTGGTAAGCCAGCCGCAGACCGCATCGGCCTGACCGGTCACCAGCTGGTTCATGTCCGACCCCATGTTGACGATCTTGACCTGATCTTCCGAGATCCCGTTCTTGGCGAGAAGCGCGCGCAGAAGGATGACCGACGTGGGGATGGCAGCGATCGTCTTGCCGATCATGTCCTCGGGCTTGGCAATGGGATTTGCCTTTCGAGAGAAATACGCGAAGGGATGCTTCTGGTAGCCGGCCGCGAATGCCTTGATCGGCGCGCCAGCCGAGCGGGCCAGCATGACCGACGGACTGGAGGAGACCTGCCCGATCGTCGACTGACCAACGGCGACGCCGGCGACACCATCGACATTAGGTCCGCCGGGTACGATTTCGAGCTCGATTCCCTTTTCGGAATAGTAGCCCTTCTTGCGAGCGACGAGCTCTCCGAGAAGTCCGTTGGAGGGTAGCCAACCGAGCTGCATGCGGATTGTGGCAGTATCTGCCGCGTGGCCTGCCGAGACATTGATCAGACTGTGCGCGGCGGCAATCGCGCCCACAGCGGCCGCATTCGAAAGGAACCCTCGGCGGTTCATCATGAAATGAGACATATCGTTCCCCTTGCTTGTTATGGGAGCGATGATGATCGAATTTGCCATCTCATAAAGCATAATTTTTAGCGCTAAGCATTGCCAATACGGCAACACCCAACTTTTCCCAGGTTTGCCGTTTCGGCAATGGCGGGGTCGAAAGATTGCTCTTTGTTGGAGCCCGCCGCCATTGGATAAGCAAACGCATCTCCAAGGCTCATCAGAGGATAGACATGACATACAGAAACCTGATCGATGGTGAATGGATCCACGGCAGCGATGCGGTCCGCAATATCAATCCGTCCGACACCAACGACGTGATCGGGGAATATGCCCGCGCCTCGGCCGACGATGCGAAGGCGGCGATTGCCGCGGCCAAGGCCGCCCTTCCGGCCTGGTCGCGCTCCGGCATCCTCGAGCGTCATGCGATCCTTCGAAAGACCGCCGACGAGATCCTGGCGCGCAAGGACGAGCTCGGACGGCTGTTGTCGCGCGAAGAGGGCAAGACGCTGGCAGAAGGCATCGGCGAGACCGTGCGCGCCGGCCAGATCTTCGACTTCTTTGCCGGCGAGGCGCTGCGGTTGGCTGGCGAAATCATCCCCTCGGTGCGCCCTGATATCGGCGTCGAGATCACCCGCGAGCCGGTCGGCGTCGTCGGCATCATCACGCCATGGAATTTCCCGATCGCCATTCCCGCCTGGAAGATCGCGCCGGCGCTCTGCTACGGCAACACCGTCGTCTTCAAGCCTGCCGACCTCGTGCCGGGCTCGGCATGGTCGATTGTCGACATTCTCCATCGTGCCGGCCTGCCGAAGGGCGTGTTGAACTTGGTGATGGGCAAGGGTTCGGTCGTCGGCCAGACGATGCTCGACAGCCCCGACATTCACGCGATCACCTTTACCGGCTCGACCGGCACCGGCAAACGCGTGGCACTGGCCTCGGTCGAGCACAATCGCAAATACCAGCTGGAAATGGGCGGCAAGAACCCGTTCGTGGTGCTCGACGACGCCGATCTTAGCGTTGCCGTCGAAGCCGCCGTCAATTCCGCCTTTTTCTCCACCGGCCAGCGTTGCACCGCCTCGTCGCGGGTGATCGTGACCGAAGGCATTCACGACCGGTTCGTGGCGGCAATGGGCGAGCGCATGAAGGGGCTCACCATCGACGATGCGCTGAAGGCCGGCACCCATATCGGCCCGGTGGTCGACCAGAGCCAGCTCAACCAGGACACCGACTACATCGCCATCGGCAAACGGGAAGGCGCCAAACTCGCCTTCGGCGGCGAGCTTTTGAAGCGCGACACGCCCGGCTTCTACCTGCAGCCGGCGCTGTTTACCGAGGCAACCAACCAGATGCGCATCTCGCGCGAAGAAATCTTCGGACCGGTCGCTTCGGTGATCCGGGTGAAGGATTATGACGAGGCGCTTGCCGTTGCCAATGACACGCCGTTCGGGCTGTCGTCGGGCATTGCCACCACCAGCCTGAAACATGCGACGCATTTCAAGCGCAATGCCGAGGCCGGCATGGTGATGGTCAACCTGCCGACCGCCGGCGTCGATTTCCACGTGCCCTTCGGTGGCCGCAAGGGCTCCTCCCATGGCTCGCGCGAGCAAGGTCGCTACGCCGCCGAATTCTACACAACCGTCAAGACGGCATACACATCGGCGTAGGTGCAGGGCGCTCGCGTCTGTTCATTGCGGTGCGCCAGCCGCACCGCAATGAAAAACGGGAGGCGCGCTCCCCGCAATCGTATCGAAAAGGGTCCGATGGCGGAGAAAGAAAACGCGTCGATTGTTCGCGTGTTCTCGACGAGCGAAAAGACCGGCTTCGAGCTGGCAAGCTCCTGTTGATCCCTTGGTGGAGGTGCGGTGACCTGAGACCCTGAACTGACGGCTTGATGGAAGAGTAGTATCGAGCCTACCGCTCCGCGCCATCGCGGTCATTGCTGCGCTGGCGATCCTGCTCAGCCTGCCGGAGGATCTGCTGGCGCTGCTCGTCCTGGGCACCTTTGGCAGTGGCAGCCTGTTCCCGCGCCGCACGAGCGGCACGACCGGCGGCAATTGCCTGCTGCTGGGCGGCTATAGCAGGATCGACGGTCGGCGGCGCGGCCCGGTCCTGGGTGCGCGCCTCGTCGGCGCGGGCGGCCGGCGGTGTGCCCCCTCCCCCTGCGGTGTCAGCGACCGATTGCATCTGCTGCATCTCGATGTCACGGCGCTGCTCGGCAAAGAGCGCGGAAATTTCCTTGCGCATCTCCTCGACGGCCTGGCGCTCCGCACTACTGTCGACCATGGTCTCGAGGCGGTCCATCGATTTGTTCGCTCGAGAAACACGCTCGTCGAACTGTTCCAGCGATAGGGGCATGGTCTTTTCCTTCTGCTGTTGAATGTTTGCGATGAGAGTCTTGAGTGCCGCCGACGGCTCGTTCGACGGCGCGCCGGATCGTTGCGCAAAGGCTTCAAACCGCTTTTGAAGCCAGGGCGACGGTAAACCCTCCTTCGAGGAGCCCACCGCCTCAATGATTACGTCAGAACGCATCCCCAGCTTGAGCATCCGCGCCTCGAAATCCCTGACGACGGACAGCGTCTCTCCGCCCGGGTCAAACTCGTCGTTCTGCTTGGCGAGTTCGCGCTCTATTTTGCTGACGCTCGCCGTTGTGGGCGCCAGCACATAAATTGTCTTGCCGCCGGCCGAAACGAAGTTGCTATCGACGCCGGCCACCCGCTGGACGATCTCAATCGCGTCGCAGTCAGCGACCTCCTCCGTCTCCAGACGAAGGAGGGCAAAGCCGGCAGCGTGGCGCGGCGCTGGCTGCGCAGCTTGTCCGGCCGCCGCGGCTGCGAACCGCTCGGCCGCCGCGATCACCGACGGCTCCGCGCCGGCCTTCTTCAAGGCGCTCGCCGTTGACTGCCATTTCGCGGCGATAGCCAGGTTGCCATTGATGAGCGAGGCGCGATCGACGACGCCGGCGCGCTTGCGCTCGACGCGTTTGGTGACGGCGGGCGTCTTGAGATAGCGAGGATCGCTCTTGCTGCGCTCGTAGGCGCCGGCCTGCGACTGGCTGTATGATCGGGTAGCCGCCACATCCGCGCGCCGCGTGGCGACCATGGCGATGCCCTGTTCGCGCGCCTTGGCCGCGAACCGCTCGCGCCATTCGTAGAGTTCCGGCTTGGTGAGGCGCAGCGCCTTGCCGATGTCGTCTCGCGCCGAGATCATCGCATGGACATGCACATGGCCGGTATCCGGATGATGAGCGGTGATCCACTTGTGCCCGGCGACCTGCTCGCTCAGAAAATCCCGCACGGCCCGCGTCATCGCCTCTGGATCGGTCCCAGTCCGCGCCGAGAAGATGACATGGAAGGCATTACGTGGCTCGACGGTGCGAATGTGGGATGACCAGTCCCGCCAAATCCTATCCGCCTTTTCCTTGACGCTCGAACCGCGCTTGATCGGATCACCGGCGCTGGTGGTGATGCTGTTCCCGTTGCGCAGGAATTTTTCAAGGAAGTAGCGGCCGGACTTTTCGGAGACGGCGGCGCCGAGAATACGCACCTCGGCCGTCACTCCAGCGTCGGCCAATCGGCGTGCAAAACTGGCTTCCGCATTTTCCGCAGCGCGTGCCGGACCCTCGCCCCGCTCCCGTATCTTCAACGCATCCGCAATCTTCTTCGCCGGCAGGTCCGTCACCGCGTAGACCGAGACCTTGCCATCCGGATGCCGAGAATAGAGGAAAGGCTTTGATCCAAAGGCGGCGTTCAGGGCGTCGTGAAGTGCGGTATCGTCGACCGTATCGGCGACGGTAAAGGAAAATGTGGCCAGCGCGTTGACCGCATAGGCGTTACGGAATTCCGCGCCCCATTCGGCCAGCGCCGCGGCCCGGTCCTCGCGGCTTGCGACCGCGAGGCCATCCTGATCGTAGATCGGGATATCGACCTTGCCCCTGTCGCCGTTTTCCTTCTCGACTTCGCGCGTTCCGAGATAGGTCATCAGGCCGGCGGCCGAAGCCCGGCTCGATACCGTCGACGTCACCTTGATCACGACCGGCTGTGCACCGGCGGCAATCGCTGCACGGCTCGCGGTTTCCGCTGAGGATCTATCCGTTGCGGCGCGTCGCGTGGAGATCGGCCGAGCCATGCGAGGCACGGAAAGGCCTGCGCCCCCTCCCCCGCCGGCCGACTTCTTCAATTCCTCTTCGTCATCCAGATTGCGGCCAGCACCCAAGGCACCGACGAGGGCGATGACACCTCGCTGCGATGCCCGGGAAGCCTGCAGAATTGACGCGATCGTCGGCTCGTTCGGCGATATCGGACCTCGACGTGTCTTGCTCGCAATGCCAGACGGTACAAAGCGCTCCTGCGGAGCCTGCCCCGACATCGCGATACCGATCGCGCGCCGCCGGCGCGATTCCTCATCCTCGTCAATCAGCGACGATGCTCGACGGACGGTATAGGTCTCGATCGCGCCGAGCAGCCCGGTCCAATCATGCGCCACGGCCAGTCCCCCTCCGCTCCCCACAGCTGATCCGCAGCATCAGGTCGACGTCGGCCCGCAGCCGAAACAGGCCGTCGAGAAGAGTGCGCAGCGCCGCGTCGAGATCCGGTTCATAGGCGACGCGCCCCTCATTCATCGCCCGGACCGCCTGGTTGAGATTGATACCGATCCGCCGCAGCTCCTCATTGGTGTCGCGCAGCGCGTCTGCCTCGGACGATCCAACCGGAAGCGGAAGGCCCGCCTGATCGCGAAACAGCAGCCGGATCACGTCGCTGGCGGTGCGGTCTTCTCCGCACAACACGGCAAGCGCCTCGCGCTCCTCCGGCTGCAAACGGACCCTAATCACCTCGCTCCGCATTGTTTCCTTCCCGCTTGTCAGGTTGCCGGAGGCGACCCGGAGCGCCAGAGGCGCGAACCACGGCCCTGCCGGAGGCGGGGCAACGTCGAGTTTGTACCACAAACTTGACTATCCTGCCACAGAAAAGACAACTATAATTTATTATCAATTTCAATCCACAGATACCGACGATCTCGATCCGACCACCTCGGCCGATTGGCGCGAACCGACAAACTCAGGCGCGAACAATTACCCGTTGTTAACGCGCTCATCCCCACTTGCAGCGCTGGAAACTGGTTATTCATCGTTGATAATCAACAATTAGCAGTGCACATGTTGTTCATCATTAATGGCCACATTGTTGATTGCCTATTGACCATTACCCGTCGTCAGCGGGCAATCATCGGTCATCAATCATCAATGGTGAACGAGCAACGGGCAATAATTACGTTGCGAAAGGCAACTTTTGTAATTAATTATAATTTATTCTTGAACTGAAGGAGCCACCATGATCGTCACTATCGCCAACCCGAAGGGCGGAACCGGGAAGACCACGCTCGTTCGCGCGCTATCGGGGACGGCAGCCCATGCGGGCAATGACGTGTTTCTGATCGATGCCGATAGCCGCGCCAACACGATGCGCTGGGTCACGATGTCGAAACAGATGAATGTCTGGCCGGAGCGCCTGGAAGCGGAAAGCTGCCTCGATCCGAACCGCATCTACAAAATGGCGCTCCAGCGCCAACGCCAGGGCAAAGTCGTCTTCATCGACATCGAGGGAACGACGAACGAGAACTTGTTCGCCGGCCTCTACTGCGCCGATATCGTTCTGATCCCGCTGCAGACGACCCAGGACGACGTCGTCGCCGGTATGCAACTCGCGCTCAATCACATCCCCGTGGTCGAGGAGGATCAGAAGCGCAAGCTCGCGGCGATGATCGTCATCAACCAGCACGATCTCGTCACCGGCCGGGCCAAGGCGCACGAACCGCTACGCGAAATCCTGCGGGAAAGTGGGGTCGCCCTCGCATCCCAGCCAATAGCGCGGCGCGCCTCCTATCAATCGATTGGCGCGGCCGGAACGCTGCAGACCACGGCGAGGTCGGATCCGAAGGCGATCGCAGAAATGGAAACGCTGCTTGGCGAACTCCTCGCTCTCTATAGATCGACCGCGAAGGAGGCTCAGCTATGAGCGAAGGATCGGACAGCAAGAATCTCGTCCTTGGGCTGATTTCGACTGGCCGCGAGCGTCCAACCGTGCGCGAAAAACCGGCCGCCTCTCCTCCTCGGATAAGCCGCGAAGATGAGGGGGCGTCCATCTCAAAACAGCCGACCGTTGGCCGAACCCAGTTCCGCGACCTGGTTGCCAAAGGCGAAAGCCGCGATCCGATCGCCGGAAAGCGCTTTCGCGACACCGAAAAGGTCACCACCGGAATCCATATTCGTGCCGAGGTCCACAAGACGTTGAAGATCCTCGCGGCCGTCGAGCGCCGCAAGTTCAACAGCTACATCGAGGAGGCGATCGACGACTATCTCCTGAAAATCGCGGACCGGATTCCCGATATTTCCTGACCGGGAGAAGCGGACGCTTACACGCTTGTCGGCCGTCACGGGGATCACTGGCTACTCGCCTTCGGTTGGCGGTGATCGCTTCGTCAGGGAGTAGGACACCAACCAGCTAGGGCCGTGCGAATTGCGAAGCGCCTGCAGGATGCCGGTGGTACGAGCATTCATCCAGTCTTCGCGGAGTTTGGATTTCCAACGGCGACCGTTTTCGAGCGCGTAAGCCTGAAGGGTGGCGTGCTCTTCAGGGGTGAGGGTGCGAAGTTTGGTCGTCATGATGCTTCCTTCGAACGGACGGATTTCCGAGCGCTGGGCGATGCGCCGCCTCTTTCGGCGGCACACCTGACTTGCGTGCTCACGCCTTCAGCGCCGCCATCCTTTCGCCGAGGAGCCAAAGGGCTTTGTTGAGCTTGATATCCTGATCAATCCCATTGACGGCGCGGGACTTCACACGACGGGGCCTTCCGAGATCGTCACGGCCGACGCCGCGCAATCCGCCCTTAATGGCGTTCTCCTGAACCACATTCCAGACGGTCCATAGATCATTGGCGCTGTCGTCGTGGCGGCGGGGGACAAGTAACTGCTCCGCCCTGATGGGCGTGGTCGTCTCGCCTTCGTTGTCTCCAAAGCGGAGAACATGGGCGGCATCCGCAAGAATGCCCGCCTCCTCATGGTTCATCCGCATGGTCGACCAGTCCTGCGGGGCGGCAAGGGTTCGCTCAGCCTCGCCGAGAACGCGATAGGTGCCCTCGATGACCTTGTGTTGGACGTCACCGGAATGGCGAACCTTGTTGGCATCGATGGTGCCGGTCTGCGTCACCAAGGAATTGAGGCAACGGACACGGAAAAGCCCGGCCATCAGCTCGTAGGCGCTGGTTCCGTCATTGGCGTTTTTCAGGAGGATTTCGCAAACCGTATCCCCGACATTGTAGATCTTGCCGTCATCGATGCGGCGTAGCCGGATGAGGTGCTTGGTAAAATCGGCCATGCCTTCGATGCGGCTGCGCGACTGCTTGGCGCCGACGGGCATGAAGCCTTCGTTCATAAGGCCGCGCAATACCTCGATGGTCGGGATGGGTTCGAAACGTTCGGACCGGCTCTCATGGGCGGTCACGGCAAAGATTGACGGCGCGATATGGCGCATCTCGGTTTCGGTCAGGGCGCGGCCGGTGTCGAAGCGGGCGGTTCGGGCGTAGATGCTCATTGTCTGTCTCCTGTTTTCCCGTTTCCCGAAGGGAAGCCCCTTTCGGGCGAAGCCTCCCCGGTCTTTCCGGGGGAATGGCCTCTGACATTCCCCCGGACAGAGGGGGTGGGCTTGAGCCCGCCCCACGGCGGGGAGCGAGACTGTCAAGCGGTGTGGCGCGGAAGGTGGCGCATCTTCTCGGGTCCGCCCTCGGCGGACTGGCGCGGAAGATGCAACGGCTTCACGGGCCGCTTGACCGGCTCGGGCACCGCTGTCATGGGGCGGAAACAAAGATGTGGCCCGGAACGGGCTTCCTGTACGGGCGCGAAGCACCCGACTGGACAAGCGATCGTTACCGCAATCGGCGGAGACAGCCGAAGGCAGGCTTCGTGCCGGCGGCATCGAGCGCGGCCGACCGGAACGGGCGGTGGCTCAGAGGGACAAGTCGCCCAAGAGTTTTATTGATGGTTGTGAGCCCTGCTCTCCGAAAGCGGGTTGAAGATGCTGCGCGATGACGTCGATGGTGTAAACCTGTTCACCGTCCCGCTCGTAGCTGGCATTCGAGATCCGGGAGCGACATAGACGAGACCTGCCCGAGGCTATCCTTGATCCACTCGGCCTGCTTTTTGTCGAGGATCGCAACCTGGAATCAGGCGGTCGCCGACTTGCTGTCACCATGTGGCAACCCATTCCCGATTGGTGGCAAATGTTCACTTTCAAGACGTGGCCGAGAAGGGTGTGGCGGTTGACACATCGCATGGATTAAACCTTCCTTACCCGCTCGAATCCGTTTACTTGTGCAAGCCGAACCAATGCCGCTCGGTTTTGCCAGAAGTATCATTCTTGATGTCGAAGAAGTAGGGCTCTGACCTGAGAGGCCGAGAAATGGAGACCGATTGTATGCAGCGCCGCTGCCGATCAGAGTTGTAAAGACCGTGCGCATTGCCTTGGCAAATGTTGACTGTCTTGATGCACAGGTCGCCCTTCCTGGGGAAGCCGTCGCCGTCCCTTCTGCTCCTCACCTGATAGCCTTCCGGGCATTCCGCATATCTCTCGTAGCCTGGCGATCCCGTCCCTCCTTCGGGGCAGGTCGGCCAATTGAATCCCGGCTTCTTCATCGCGGAGATGAGGCGAGCCACCGGCGGATGGCAGGCGGGAACACCGCGCCAAGAGGGATTGGAAGACGACGCGCACAGCAAGACTTCGCAACCCCATTCGCTCCCAGAAGCGGGGGTGGGAAGCGCGGCGGTCGTCAGAAACACTGCGACGAGGACGGTTACAGACTTAGCTTTGGCAAACATCGGCAATATCCCATCAAACACAGCAACGAGTAAATTATAGTTTATCCTATGGCGACGAGCAAGCGTAAGAAGCCCGACACAGACCTTGGGACGATGATCCTGCGAAACATGGCGATGGTCATGGAGCGCGAGCGGGAAAAGCGCGGGCTGGCTAAAAAAGATATGGCTCGTCTCTGTGAGATTACCAATCCTTACTATTTTGGAATCCTTAATGGGACAGCCAACCCATCATTGCAGGTCATTACGCGGATTAGCACGAATCTGAAGGTTCCTCTGCAAGAGTTGATGATGGGCGTGAAATCTAGCGACAACTGAACGTGTATCGTCCGGTCACGGAGTCATTGCACGAATTATAAATTATAGTTTATCATCGCCCCACGTTTTCGCTTCGAACTATGCATTCGGACCAAAGGGGGATGAGACAATCCTGAAGAAACCGTTGGCTGCGGCACTGCTCCTTGCGGCGACCACCGCAAGTGCGGGGGACAATCCGATGTGGCGTAGCGGCCTCACCTGGACCTGCGCTTTCACCTCGGTCATTCGGTGCGAGCGGCTGATCGATTGCAAGTCGAGCGGGGAGATCGGCGAAATCGCGGTAGACTATAGCGAGAACCGACTGATCGATGAGGCGGGAAACGACCATCCGATCAAGCGCCACTACGTCCAGACCGTCGCCGGCAGTCCGATCGGCAGTGAGGTGAAAATCGAACTCGCGACAAACGAAGTGGTTTGGCTTTCACCTGTCGATGAGGCTGGAACATTTTCCGACAGCTGGATCGGCGTGATGCTATCGCCCAAGGCGGGCGTGATCGTGCAGGAGCTTCGACCGTTGATTTGCGGACCTAAGAAATAGGTCGGAACTCGATCCACTGGCCCGGCTGCGCGAGGTTTTGCTTTGTGGCCGTCTTCCTGCTTGCTGAGGCAAGTTACGATGGCGACATGTGGCGAGACATGCTCGAGGAGGCATACCGGCGCGGATGGAGCACATAATGTTCGAGAGAGCATCTGTGAATTAGCTAAGCCTTGTGCACGGCAACCCGCGTCCTAACATATTGTGCAGGAGGAAACGCCATGCCGAAAATCCCCGCGCCGAAGCATTCGAAATGCCATCCCGATCGCAGCCTTCACTGCCAGGAAGCGCTTGAGGCTGAATTCCAATATTTGGCCGCAAAAGCCGAGGCCGCCGGTTGGTCACGAAATGAAGTCGCCGAGGCTTTGATCGAGTTGGCGGACAACAATTACCTGACAATGAATGCGGAAACGGAAATGTTTGACCTCGGCGCCGGCGTCGTGCTGCTCGCACCGAAACATCACTGACGCCCTCCCTAAAACTGGTCGTTGACTCTCTGCGCCTATGAGAACATTTGTAGAACAAACATACTCAGAAGGCATTGAGCATGAGCGACGAAGTTGGCGCTACCAAGAGAGCGGAAAGCGGCCTGTTCGAGCACCTGTGCGAACATCCAGGCTGCAGGAAGTGGGGCGCGTTCGGCTATGCCCACGGACGGGCGGCGCCAAACTGGTATTGCTTCGAACACCGGATTGAATGGCCACCGGCCAAGAAGTCCTGACCCACTGGCGCTGGCGGGCCCTTTCACGACATGCGGCTTGTCAAAACCTCGATCGAGGAAGAAAGCGCATGTCTAGGAAACAGCCGGTCATTATAGATACGCTCGGAAAACTGCTGGATGACGGCTATCAGTTTAATCTCTGGTGCTTGGATTGCAGCCGCGGCGGAATCAGCCCGATAGAGCCGTTCGTGAAGAAGCTCGGGCGCGATCATCCGATCTATGTCAGAGGCCACGCCAAGTGCGCCAAGTGCGGCCGCAAGAATGTCGAGGTGCGGATACAGGCGCCGGCTGGTGGCGTGCGCCCGGTTCAGGGATGACGCCGGTCGGCGCCAGAGATAATCGCCGTGGCGCTACTCGGCGCCAAGCATCGAGGGGTGAACTCCGCCACCGCTCGAAAGCGCCTGTCTACCCACAGATCTGCGAGTTGTGACGCCAAGTGGTCTTGTTCCATATAGGCCCGTGTTTCAGAAGCGGAGTGCGTATACATGGCCAAGATGAACGAAACCTCGATGGCGCTTTCCCTGCAAATTGGTGAGCGTCTCAGAACAATCCGTCAAATGCGGGGGCTTTCCCAGGAGAAGGTGGCGGCGGCGCTTGGCATAACGTTCCAGCAGATCCAGAAATATGAGCGCGGGGCGAACCGCCTTTCCGTTCCAACCTTGATTCAAATCTGCGAAGTCCTGAACGCCCACCCGATGGAAATCATCGGTGACTTTTCAATGGACGACAAGGCCGAGAGACCGAACGTGCTTGTCCAGCGGCTTGCTATTGCGGAAAGCAAACTCTCTCGGATGCAGAAAATTTTGGCCGAGCGGGATTGATGCGGGAACCTTTTTCCGGACACTCTGTTTAAGTTGTTCCCCGAACCTTGATTAGGCCCCTCTTCCCCGGGGCCTATTTTTTGAGCTCAAACACGTCGGGATTATCGGCTCGCTCGTGAATCGCGCGTCTAACTATCTCCCAGCCAGCCTTGGCTCTCGAAGATTTTGCGGTAGATCTCCCTCACGACATCCTGCTTTCTCAGGTTGTAGTCAGGCGCGGTTGTAGCCCCGTTTTTTGCCAGCAGCTTTGCATCGGCATAACGTTGCTTGTCCGCTGGCCGCTCGCGCAACCAATCTCGGAACAGAATATGCCGCGCGTGCTCTGGAGATCCCGGCCCAAAAACATGCAGGTTGATGCGCGGATTGTCATGGCGCAGCATGCGATTCTGATACCATGAGCGCTCTCTTACCGTTAGTTCATAGCCAAGTGCTTCAAGGGCCGGGACGTATTGGTCCTCCCGTTCAGGATCGGCGACAATCAGATCAATGTCGATAACCGGCTTTGCGGGGAGCCCTGGCACCGCCGTCGAGCCAACGTGCTCGATGCTCAGCGCGATTTTCGGGGTAACCGCCTCAATCCGCGCCTTATGGACCTCATACGTCTCAACCCACAGCGGACTATAGTCCTCGACCTCAATCTCTTCGCGCTTCGGCTTCCCGTCAACCCATGGATTTTCATCAGGATCGCCCTCTGCGAAGGTGACGATTGAAGCTTCATCCGGCCAGTGTTCACTCTTCTTCATGACTGTCTTTTTGCTCCTACGACAATGGCTTTCTAACGGTCGCGGAGTAATGGGCAAGGCTTCCTCGAGTCAAAAAACTGTCAGCGAAACCATGAAAAGGGGCCATCTCGGCTTACTCGCTCGTCGACAGTCCCTGCGTGTCGAAACCACCGCGGTTTGGTTTAAATCCAGCAACGAGCCAAGAAGGCGTCGTCGACATTATGGCAGCGCTCATCCACAGGAACAATTTTCCGGGAACCGCGTTTTGTTCGCACCCCATGGACGGCAGGCACTCCCCCCGCACCCGCTGTCCCACTCTTCGGCCCCTGTACGCAGGGGCCTATTTTTTGAGCTCGAAGACATCGACGTTGTCCGCCAGCTCGCGCAGTCCCTTGAACGATGGATGCCGGAGCTTCCCGTCGCTGGTGAACTCCGTATAGGTGATCTCGGCGACAAATGCGGGCTCGCAGAACACGACGTTCTTGCGCTTCAGTGTGACCGGCGGCACTTTCGCCGGTATCGCTGCCAGTTGCTTGCGGAGGTCGCGGGCCATCTTGTCAGCAAAGCCTGTGCCGACGCCGCCGACATAGACCAGTTCGTCGCCTCGCCTTGCCGCCAGCAACAGCCGCGAAATCGCGCCGGTCACTTTCGTTGAAGGTTCGAACCCAACGACGATAAAGCCGTCGCTCTGGATGCATTTCAGTTTGAGCCAATCACCGAGCCGGCCGGAACGGTACGGCGCCCGCCTGTCCTTGGCGATAATACCTTCAAGGCCGAGCTTGCATGCATGCGCAAGGATAGCCGCACCCTCGCCCTCGATCTCTTCTGACAATCGAATAACCGTGCCGCCCTCGGCGATCGCATCTTCGAGCATCGTCCGACGCTCCCGCTGTTCCATGCCCCGCAGGTCGTGACCGTCAAAGTAGAGGAGATCGAAGGCGTAAAATAACGCCTCGCCGGCGACGCGCTTGCCGCCTCGGCCGCCGAGTGCCGCCTGCAGCATGCCAAAGTTCGAACGGCCTGCATCGTCTAGCACGACCGCCTCGCCGTCGAGGATCATGGCCTAGCGCCTTTGCCGCGGCCTCGATCGCAGGGAAGCGTTGGGTCCAGTCATGCCCGCCCCGGGCAATGATGCGTACGCCGCTCGGCTCGACATGCACGGCCAGGCGGTAGCCGATGGGGTGGACGCCCCCCGACGGCCTCGAATGTGACAATATGTGGAGGGTGTTCCTGCGAGGAGAATGGTTATGAACGAGATCGGCATCATCGGGTTAGACTTGGCAAACGAATTTCCAGTGTAATCCCCATCAACGGCGCATACTCGATGTCGGCTGGGATTAGGGCTATGGTGATTGCATCTCGATACGAGATTATACTCCCTGACGAGTTCGCAAAGATTGCGAGCGTCTTTCATGATCTGCTGGAAGAATTGAATCTGTCGCCAGGCAGCGAGCGAGCCGACACGCTTGCTGCAGACCTTATCCGTTTCTATCAAAGCGGGATTCACGATATCCAAGCGCTCAAACTTTTGATGAAGCCCTAGCTGGCCTCGCGAGTTTTTGGCGCAAAAAGCGGCCTTCCCTGCAGAGTTGCGGAACGGAAGGCCGCGAGAATTTGGCAATGATCTAATCTACGCGTTTAAACTAAGAATGGCGAGACGCTCGATTGGTTTAAACCTTTCCGATTATAATCAACACGATTCGCCGTATGTCTTCGGCGAAGCTGACACCGAGCGCCATCGCCGCAATGCCGGTCACGCCGAGCGCACCGATGCCCATCAACTTCTATCAAAGCGGATTCACGATATCCAAGCACTCAAAATTCTGATGAAGCCATAGCTGGCCTCGCGAGTTTTTGGCGCAAAAAAGCGGCCTTCCCTGTAGATTTCCGGAAGCCCGCCGCGTTGATGCGTCGGTTCATGGTGTTAAGCTCTTTTGCTTTCAGGGAAGTATGCGATAGTTGATAGGCGGGAAGGCACGGTCAGGAGAGACCGTTACGCACCTCTACAGGGCCACCGTCTGGACCGGTGATTGCTCGCCGGTTCGTGTAGCTGTCCCCTACTTCCTTGGCTGCCTGCTCCATCTTGTCGGCCATGCGCTGTAGAGCCACAGCCGAACTGCGCGGTGGCTGATGGCGATGGTGGCCGCGTGTCCTCAAGGAACGTCTTGCGGGTCTCCTCGAACAAAGCGCGCCACTTGGACGCAGGCCCGAGGCAGCTTTCTTGTTCGGGTCGTGGCTCTCGACGAGCTGTCGGCTCACATCGAGGCCGAAGTCCTTCTTGACTGCCGCGGCAACGACCGATGGGCTATCGAAGCAAGCCAGCGCCTGCACGATGTAGGTCTTGACCTCATCGGAGAGTTTTGGTTTGGCCATTGATCCGTCAAAGTCCCGTCAAAGGAGCGGCAATTGGAACGATACAGCGCCGATAGACTGAAACTGCAGCTTACTGGACGCGGGCAGCACCAGTGGGAGTGGCAGATCCTATTAGATGGCGGCAAGCCTATCCGATCGGGCCGCTTGGTCGGGGCTCGGATCCGAGCGAAGGCCGAGGGGCGAGCAGCCATGGAAGAGCTGACCGCTTTCGATATGGACTAGGCCACCCTTAGCTGACACGTGCTACATGCGTGTGCGATCCGCACTCTTGCGATCTCGGGCTTCTGGTTGGCTGCATCGACCATTGCGCGGACGCCGGCTGCATCTGCCCCAGAGATAGCCGATGTGGGCATTGGCAAGATGCTCATGTTCCGGATTGGCGACCGGCGATGAAGAGTCGAAGAATGTCGCTTCGACCCATTCACCGACATCAGCCGCCGGGACGAACGATTTGAAGTCATCCCCGAACATTGTTTCAGGCGGTGTAGGGCGCTTGGCGATCATAATTTGCCTTTCGTCAGCGCCGGAGTGAACCTTTGTTTGTCGCGCGCCTTTTCATTACTGGAGCAACAACATCGGGAGGTTTGAATGAACGAGGATATTATCGAGCGGCTGAACGCTGTCAGTCAGAGGCTTCACACGCGTTCACTCGAATTGGCTCACCCGGATCAAGACCACGATCTTTCCCTGATTATGCAAAGCCTAGCGATCACAATGGAGGCAGTCAGCGCGCTCGGCGCTACAGTCAACCGACTTGACGGTTTGCAGGGGTTCGGCAGAGCGGGCGATTAAGCCCAGCTCTTCCTTTCCGGCAAGCGGAATCAGGTTCGCATTCGATCCGGTTCGAGGCTGAGGCCGTGGCTGTCATAGCTCTCGCGGTAGACTGGCGGGAGATCGACAATCTTGCGATAGGCAGTGGTGCCCAGGCTGCGAATGCCATGTGCGACCGGCGCCGTACCGGATGACGGCGAGTGCGAAGAATGCGACGATCGTCGCGACCGCCGCGAAGATGTCCGCGATCACGAACAAGTGGTGGAATCCGTGGTGATGTGAGAAGCTAGGGAAGCGCATTCTGGTTCCTTTCTGCTGAAGTGAGACCTCGCGTCTCGATTGCGTTTCATCGTTCCGTGAATACGAAGGAGAGATGGCGATGCAGTACAACTGGACCGTGCTTGAAGCTGAATACCAAGGCAAGGATATTGACTTGGTCTCTACTGACCCGCTCGTCGGTCGCCTCGAGTTGATGGCCGAGGACGACGAGGTCATTGAGGTCACGCTCGACCGGGTAATGGCGGAAACCTTGCTATCAGCCTTGCTGAAATTTCTCGGACAGGGTGAAGGCGCGGATGCCTCCAGAGTCACCGCGCATTAATCGGTTGCGGCGGCAAAATTCGAACCTGCGACGTCCAGCTTTCTGAGCTGGCGAGCCACCTGACTGCTCTACTCCGACAGAACTTGGAATATACCTGGGGCTCTCGCGGTTGTGTTTGGCCACACACAAGGAGGAACCCAATGGCAGACGACAAGAAAAACGTTGGCCGGGATCGCGGCCGCGTCGCCGCCGGGCAGGCCTACGAATTGAACTACTTCAAGCGGAAGCACGGCCTCACCGAAGACCAGGTCCGCAAGATCATCTAGGAAGCCGGCAACTCGCGAGAGAAGGCAAACGCCTTAGCTGAAAACCAGAAGAAGATTTAATAGAACGCATCGGAGCCAGCCCTATGAAGATCACAAGAACCGATGTTGCCACCCGCATGAAAATGATCTTCATTGAAGTGTTAGATGTCAAAGCTACTGACCTTCCGGACGACGCCTCGATTGTCGACGATCTAGGAGCAGATGCCTTGAAGATTTCGCAACTGTCGATGATGATCGAAGAAGAGTTCGGAGTATTCATCACAACCGAGTTAATGGGACAGCTCGTGACAGTCGGGGACGCGATCGAGTTCGTAGCCGCACGTGAGCGCGACGGTATTTAATCATTACGGGGCTAAGGCGCGAGGCAAATACCAATGGCGCTGGAAACTGAACGCGACGCCGGAAGGTTGCGCCACGAATTCTCACATTCTGAGCCTGATATGAGTGATGAACAGATCCGCCATCATCTTCATCGTGCTGCTATGCGTCCTCGTTGGGGCCGTACTTAGCCTCATGGCGCTCAAAGAAGATTTTTGGATCCGAGACAGCTCCGACACCCCCAATAACCCGCTGAAACAGCTGATCGCGCAGTGACCGCAGGCGTTCGCCGTTTCGGTTTGAAGAGTGGTGTCACTTGACTGTGACCCCAACTTCGGGCGCACCCTCTGCTGACCAGCATGAGCATATTTCTCCGGCAGGACCCGCGCCGTAGCCGCATTCCTTTTTGGGTGTCTTGCACTGCCGTGGGCTGCGCGCTTCAGAAAGCGCCTTTGCCTCGGCTATCGCCATCGCCCTACTCTTGCGGGTGCTTTTGAGCTTCGGCTGCGCCTTTGCTTTTGCTATCGATTGGACCTTCGCGCGATTACTGCTCGTCTGCGATGAGCCGGTCTCACTGCAAGACGAAAAAAGCAAAAGAGATCCGACAGCGAAGGCAATTCCCGGTACAAACTTCAAAGCGCACCCATCAAACGAACCAACGCTTCAATATGGACGCTTCCTGGAGGTCCTACCGGGCGCGAGAAAGGGCGGTTTCGGCCGCCTGATTTTGGATGTATTTCTTCTACGAGCCGGATGCAAGCCTTCTGCGAACGTCGACGGGCGCTACATCGAAGCCAGTCGCACGCTCACCGCTCCAGTTTATGCCAACCCTAAGGGCATCCTTCTCCAACCCTACCAACCAGCGATCGCGAAACACCTCCAAGGTAAGCTGGTGTGGCGTAAAGTCGCGATACGACGCAACAGTCTCAATAGTGAGCCGAGCCCGAGTTTCTGACGACCAGAAAGGCATGGCGGCTTCGTTTGATTGGTTTGTCGAAGTTGGAAAGCCCGCGTCGTCACGTATGGTCCAAACGACCCCGCTCTCGGCGATTTCCTTGTAGAAGATTTCATAGTGGGCTGCGGCGATGCTCATTGGACCAGCTATGGCGTCCCTGTCCCTTTTCGCAAGGTGTCAGCACCGAAGTTCAGGCAATATTAGGCTATGGCGGGAGGCGGTGACATCCTCCCTAAGGCCCGGCGAGTTTTCCCTCTAATCGAGGTTCGCAATCAGAACAGCCAGGGAATCACCAAAGATTGGAGTGCGGCGGCAAGTCGCCGAAGGGCCACATGTCGGGGAAGAGCCTCATCCTGCCACCCAAAATTTCGGCAGGATCGCGGCCTTGGAACAGATCCCTCTAATATGCGTTTTTTGGAAACCTGCCCAACGGAGGACACGATGATCACCATCTGGGATGAAAATGTTGAGTTGAAGATTGATGATCGTTTTCAAGTCATTAGGAGCGCCCGAGAGGCGGTCGCGTTCCTGATGAAGTCCTGGCCCGACACGAAGAGCGCGAGTTACGCAACAGCTCGGAAGGCCTGCCTGGATGCCGCCAAAGGAATAGTCCCTAGCGCGCAAGCAAGGGCGGCGTTTGAAGCCGCCGCCAAGGAGGCCGGCATCCTGCGACAACGTTGATGTTGCCCTGCCCGAGGTGAGAAACTGAATCATGCCGGTGCCTCGCGCTTTTCGAGGGCAGCGAGGGACCGATTGCAGCGGCCACCGGAGGTGAGACCTAATTGCCGACGCACGAGACCTGAACGTTCTTTGGGAAAGGGCGGCCATTGATATCGGAATCGATCTTGTAGTCGGCCGGGAAACCCTGAGCCGAGTAGAGCTCGCGAGGCGTCGGCTGTCGGGGCAAGGCATCAGGCCCCTATGGACCTTGAAAGGATCGGTAGATCCCGTCTGAAATTGAGGCTTCCAGCGTTGCGAGCATTGATTGATGTGCAACAGAGCCGGCTTTTCGAGCGTTATGTGAGCAACACGCCCTCGCCGCCATGGCTGGCATTCCCTCAGTCTCTGCGAATGCTACGCCACTTTGGTTTTGATGGTCGACGATCTGCGCAATGAGGATCCGGTCCGCGCTGAGCTGCTGGCCGAATAAGAGACCATGTGCCGCGCCATGGAAGCAGACGCGGTAGCGATGATCGAAGGTGAAAAGAACGCGAGGTGGTAGTAGGCCGCCGTGCGTAATTGCAACTTCAGCCAAGGAGCGGCGTTTTCCTAGTGGAACGACGCGAGGAGGCTGAAATGCGTCACACAGAGCGAGAGAAAAAGGATTACGATCACGATCTACTGATGATCGTGCGATTGACGGTTTCTGGTTTGCTGATCATTGGCGCGACTTTGCTGGCGTTGGCAATCTGATTAGAGCCAGCAGAACCCCGCGGAGTGCAATCCAGGTTCAATGCCTCGGATTTGTCCGCCAATATTGTGCGAGCACCGGATCGTGTTCCAAGTGCTCCTGCCAAGCGGCCTCCGGCACCTGACCGGATCGATAGGCCGCAATGAGCAACCGCTGATCGTCGGTTAGGCCGGGCTCTACTTCAGCAGCATGCCAATGGAACAATCCGAACACCGCCTCGCCGATATCTCTCATGTGGATCGACATTTGAGACCTCAATTCTCTATCTCGTGGTAAACGCGTAGGGACCTGCGATGTTTCAATGAGCCATAGACGGTTGATCATCACCGCAACGGCAGGAACAGTTGGAGCGGGGCGGATGGGGCATGATTGGGATGACGCGCCCAGGCGCCGGATGAAGATTGTGTGATTTGGAACGGCCGTCGCACTGGCGGCCTTACTGGCATCAGTCGCAGCTCAGGTGATGACGCGAGCGATCTGAGGACGAAGGCGAGAGAAGCGAATGGCAAACATCCTGGAATTTCCGCTAACTCGCGATCAGCGCGGCGCCAAGGAACGGCTGGTTAAGGCGATGCGCGAGTTTAACGCTGCCGTGAAGTTCGCCGCGAAAACTGGACTTCAAGTTGAGGTTTCACAGGTTCGTTGCTACGCCACCTACAGCGTCGAGCCCCTTACGCTCGTCAGCGTCGCCGCTAACATTCCGGGCAAACTGCCGGAGTTCGACGGCTTAGAGTTCTAGATTTAAGGCTCTTGGCAGGCACGACGCGATTGCCCATCACAGGCTATGCGCCTCGCGCCCCATGGTTTCGAGCTGCTCGGGCATGATCCGAGCTGGGCGGCTATGGTTGCGATCAACGGATGATAGCGCCGGAACTCGCCGGCATACTGCCATTCGATCCGGGCCGTTTCCTTGTCCGCGCCGTCAGGTAGCGCGTCGCGCCGAATCGATACCGCCAAGATGATGCGTCCGCCCGTCGATGCCGTCGACCACGATTCGCGGCGGACTTCTCCCTGGAGGGATGGTTCGTGACCCTAACCGTGAAGGATCGTGATTACTGGTATTTCGATCTCCCTACCCCAGAGGGCAAGGACAAGCGAAGCTATGTCGGCCCCCACTCCGATGAAGCGATCACGGAACGGGTGAAGGCCCATAAGGAGATCAAGGGCAACATCCGGGAACGGAGGCGCATGGTTAGCACGCTCGTGCTGGCCTCCCCGGTCCCGATCCATTCGCGGGCGACGTCACGAAAGCCCTCGCTGACGCCGGATTGTTCCGGCTGCGGGCTGTCCTGATCGGGTCAATGGCATTCAGCACCTACGCGGGAATCCATGTGCTGGTGTACGACCGTCTTGTGATTAGAACGGCGAACCTCATCAGGCTGGAAGCCAAACGTCTCCGTCAAGAGAAGCAATCCCTCAATATTCGTTTCAAAACACCCGGATCATAGAATCAGCTGCCGAACAACTCTGGATAACCCGCAGTTGTGATCGTGGCACTTTCGTGCAAAAGTGGCACGCATGAAAGCGCGTTGCCGAAACCGGCATTACCCCTGGAATAAGGCGCCGCCCGCGGAAAGGCAAATCTAAGCGCATGAAATTTGTGCGCCACTGCCGTTGCAGCTGGCAGCGTCGCCCCTCTGGTTATCTGCTTAGGTGTATTGCGATGCAAAATTTTAAAGAGTTTTTCACCGAATGCGACCGTGCCCCGCGTTTGAATCATCTAGCCGGTTTCTTCGCCGAGACAGCCGCCGGCAATGGTGGCGCACCAGTTCGCAAACCGACCGTGGATGCGCGCCTCCTGCCCGACGACCCGTTGTTGCATCGGCTCGTCGAATTGCATTCGCGCCGCCAGGGCTTCTTCGATCAGCATTATCGCGGCAGCATTCCCTATCGTGTCGAGGAAGAATTCCGTATGGCCCATGCGGTCCTGCGCTACAACCAACTGAGCACGACCAAGGTTCTGCTTTATAGCCTCGGCACCGCCGAAGGGACGATGGCGCGCACGCTTTCCGAGATGAGCCGAGGCAAGATCCAGTCTTTGTCCTGCAGCCCTAACGAGGAAAACTACAAGTGCTTCCTGGCTTTTGGCGAGCCGCCGCACGCCAGTTTCTTTCTCGGCCCCTTTCATCGATTGACGAAAGAACATCTCCATTCCGAAATCCACCTTGAGCCGTTCACTGGCGGTTTCGATATCATCCTAGAAGATACGACATTCCAAATGTACTCACCCAACCGAAGTCAGCAGATCGCGTTCGTCGCGCAGCATCTCAAGGAAGATGGGATTCTGCTCTTCGTGGAGAAATTCCGCGCGGCGGATCTCCGGGAGTATCAGTTGCGGGAGTTTCAAAAGGACTACGGATTCAAGTCCCGGTACTTCGGGGCCGAGGAAATAGAGCGTAAGTCCAAGCTGGTGCTGGCGACAATGCACCACAGCGAGGTTACGTTAGCCGAGATGGCAGCAGCGGTATACGCTCATTTCAGGCATTGCGTCATCACGTGGAATAGCGGGAACTTCTACGGGCTGGCCGCTAGCAACAGCAAGGAAAACCTCCGGCGCTATCTTTCATTGATGGCGCAGCCCGCAATCCCCGCCGAATACGTCTACGATCCTGAACCCTACACCGAACTGGCGACTTGGGCTGATGATCGCAGGACATAGCAGGCATCTCGTCTAGCAGCGTGACGCGAAACCGCACGGACGTAAATTATAATTTACATCACCATGCGTAATAGTTTGCTTCGTGAACCGCCGAGGACCTGCATCTAATAATTGAGCTCGTCCTTGGCGGTGTTGTAAGCGTAAAATGGGAGGCCGCGATGCCAATCGAGAGTCCAGCAGACATTGTATCTCACTTGGCACAGCAAATGGTGGAGAAAGGAACGAGTCCCCGCAAGCTCGCACTGCTGACTGGAGTTGCCGAAAACAGATTCGAACTCATTCAGATGGGCGACTGGAAAAATCTGACCATTCGGGAAATTGCGGTCATCTGCGAGGCGCTTGAGGTCGACCTTTGCAGGCTTATTGCAGGCGGTTCAGAAACCTTGTAAGGACTGCTCGAAACTCGCGCCCGAAGCAAACGCGGTGGTTTTCTCCTGAGCAGAAGCCGCTGTTCACTGACAGCGATAAGAAGCAAAAGATTAGTCCGCATTGCGAAACCCCATGGACTGGGAAAGAGATTGCGATTCTTCAAGGTCAGGACGCCGGGAACGACCATCTTGCGTTCGTCCGATTGCAGCCAGGCCAAGGAAGACCATGCTGTCATCGTCGTTCACTGTCCGGAAAGGCTCGCCCTTGCCGCCAACGAGCAGGAAACATGATGCTGGTATTGTTTCTCCCTCCGGCGGCGATAGCAGCAGGGTCTTGCATAGGATGACGCTGGCGCGCCCGTTGTAGACAGCCTTGGCGTAATCGCGCGCGGCATCGACACAGCTCCATGTCTGCACACGATTATAGAGAACTTTTTCTGACGGGCAGGCGTTCAGGCCCCGTAGGCTGATCTCGCGGCCCCCTATCGTTCGCTTGACCGGGCCGTCGATCCCGACCTTGCCGTCCACTTTTTCCATGGAACGCGCCACAAGCTTGCCCTCGGCGTCGAAGCGCTCCAGCACGAACATCTTCATCCCTTCCTGTACGAACTGGCGAAGGTAATTCGGGGACGGCTCCGCATAGGGATCCTCACCGTCCGCCCTCAAGAGTGTCGCGCTTACGGAAAGAAGCGTGACGGCAAGGCTGATAACCTTGAGTTGCTTTATGCGCGTATGCATGGCCATTTCCAGGTTGACAGAGGAATCTATTGCGAATTAATTATAGTTTATTCGCCGGTGTTCAACCTGGGGCCAAGAATTTGAAAATTACCCTGCTTCCTCTCCTCATCTCCGCGTCGACCGTAACGGCGAATGCTTGTGAAGCGGTCGACACTACCGACGTTCTGGAGATGGTGAGGACGATTGCCACCGAGGAGGAGCTAGATCCGGATCTGGCCCTCGCCGTGGTCGACGTTGAGAGCGCCGGCGGCAAACATCAGGTCTCCGACGCGGGCGCTATCGGTGTCATGCAGCTGATGCCGGAAACCGCGTCCGACTACGGCGTAACCGATCGCTGCGATCCTCGATCCAATATCCGCGGCGGCGTGCGTTATCTCAAGAAACTCTACGGGGAGTTCGAAGATCCGCTGCTGATGCTCGCCGCCTACAATGCCGGTGCAGAGCGGGTTTACCAGAAGGGTGGCGTCCCCGAATTCAATGAAACCGCCCAGTACATTGTCAAGGTGATGAACCGGTGGAAGCTGAATGCAAAGGCAACAGCGGCCCTGGAAAAGCGCAGCGGTAGCGCGCACCGACAAGAGACGGTCGCATTGGCGCCCTCCCCATGGCGCGAGGAACACGTGTGGACTGCGGAGTAACGACGCTCACCCCGACTTCCATCCTCCCAAAAATACGAAGGACATTCGAATGAACATTCTTCCCATGATGCAGCGATCGAGAAGCAAAGTTATTCTGTCACTAGCGCTGCTGGCGACGCCCGCCGCGTTGGTGCCGGAATTCGCCTATGCGCAATCTGCGGCCCCGATCGAAGGCATTCTTGACTGGTTCGTCGGTGTCCTGCAGGGCAACGTCGCGCGATCTTTCATGATCATCGCAGTGTGCTTTCTCGGCTTTCTGTTCCTCTCTGGACGCATGGCCTGGCAGGTTGCAATTTCGATCATCATCGGCATTGCGATCATTTTCGGTGCGGCCGAGCTGGTCGACGCTATGAAGTCCTCGGCGGGCCTCTGATATGCAAGACGATGCTCCCGATGTCGAACCGCTCATCCTGCCGCTGACGAGGCCTCCAATGTATTTCGGGGTGGATATCATCGTGTTCGTGGTGAACGGCATCTTCGGGATCGTCATCTTCATCGCATCATCGAATTTCCTGGCGCCGCTGGTCGTCCTGCCGATCCACTTCGTCGCGCTCTACCTATGCCAGCGGGATATCCACATCGTCCGGGTCGTGCAGGTGTTCCTGTCGATGCGCAGAGCGATCCGCAACAGGCACTTCTGGAAAGCGGGGAGCTACGCCCCATGAACATTGTCAATCGCGACTTGAAGTTCGGGCGCGAACGCGCCCGCGACATGGGGATCGGCACGCATGTCCCGTATCTCCGCCATGTCGATGAAGCGACGATCGTCACCAAATCCGGCCTGTTTCTGCAGGTAATCCGGTTATCCGGCCTCCCATACCAAACGATGGATCAGGCGGAGATCAATGCGCGCCTGGCCAACCGCAACATGACAGTTCGGTCGCTCGGATCGTCGCGTTTTGCCCTTTACGCCACTATCATCCGTCGTCAGATCGTGCCAGCAATCGACGGCGATTTCGATAATCCCTTCGCCGACGAGCTGAACGCCCGCTACATGGACGGGCTGAAGCACCGGACGATGTTCGTCAATGAGCTTTACCTCACGGTCATCCGACGGCCTATGACCGGGCGCGCCGGCAAGGTCGACCGCATGTTCGACGTCTTCCGCATGGCTGACAATGAGGTCGAAGCCAGCAGCGAGGCGTTGCGCGACCTAAACGACATGGTCTCTGGTATCGTCGGCGACTTTCGCTCCTATCGCCCGGAAATTCTTTCCTGCGTTACCCGTGACGGCGGTATTTATTCCGAGCCAGCCGAGTTTTTCGCCAAGATCCTCGCCGCCGGCGACGAGCGGACGATGCCGCTGCCTCGCATGTCGCTTGCCGACTATATCGGGACCGGTCGGATCATGTTCGGCCGCAAGGCAACAGAAATCTGGTCGGCGGATGGCTCGACCTCCAAGGTAGCGGCGATGGTGTCGATCAAGGAATATCCGCCGATGACGACGCCCGGCCAGCTCGACGGATTGCTGCGCCTGCCTTACGAATTCATCGTTACCCATTCTTTCGCGCCGGAAGATCGGACAACCGTCACGGAGGCGATCGTGACGATCAGCAGGCAGATCGCAAACTCCGACGATGGCGGCACGGTGGTCGAAGACGACATCGAGACGGCGCGCGACCGGCTCGCCTCGGGCGAAGTCGTGTTCGGAAAACACCACATGACGGTTGCGGTGTTCGAGCGCGATCTCTCGCGGCTAAACCGTGCCGTAGCCGACGTATCCGCCGAACTTGCGCGCATGGGCGTTGTCGCCGTTCGCGAGGACCTCAATCAGGAAGCCGCCTGGTGGGCGCAACTGCCAACCAACTTCTCCTATATCGCACGTCAAGGGCTTATCTCGTCGGTGAACTTTGCAGGGCTGTTCTCCGCGCATAACTTCCCGTCCGGCCAGACACATAAGGTCCATTGGGGCGTTCCCATCTCGCTGTTGGAGACCACCAGCCAAACCGCCTATTTCTTCAATTTTCATGAGGCTGATGTCGGCAACTTCACCATCATCGGCCCGACCGGATCGGGCAAGACCGTGGCGCTTTCCTTCCTCTTGGCGCAAGGCATGCGTGTCGAGCCACGGCCGCGCTGCGTCTTCATCGACAAGGACCGCGGCGGCGAGATTTTCGTCCGTGCCATGGGCGGGCGCTATGAACGGCTTTCGCCGGGGGAGCCGACTGGCTTTGCACCGCTCCAGCTTGAAGACACGCCGGCCAACCGAAGCTTTGGCAAGACGCTCGTCTCCTATTTGGTCACGCCTTCGGACCGTGTGCTCAATGCCGAAGAGATGGCCGTCATCTCCGATGCGATTGATAGCATCTATACGGATTTTAACCGGCAACAGCGCCGGCTCGATATGCTCGCCGAGGCCATGCGAGGGCGCATGCGCTCTGGCATTGGCGACCTCGCCGACCGGTTGAAGGAATGGACCACCGGTGACAAGGGCTGGCTGTTCAACAATCCCGCCGACAAACTGGACTTCTCTGGCTCGGTGAACGGCTTCGACATGACGGAGATCCTCTCCGACAAACGTACGCGATCGGCAGTTTTGCTCTACATGTTCCACCGCATCCAGGAGATCCTCGACGGCCGACCGTCGATGATCTTTCTCGACGAAGGCTGGCGGTTGCTCGATGATGAGGTCTTCTCCGGCTTCATCAAGGATTGGCTGAAGACCATCCGCAAGATGAACGGCATCGTCGGCTTCGGCACGCAATCGGCAGCCGACGTGGTGCTCTCAGATCTCCGCAACACGATCATCGAACAGACGATGACCAACATCTTCTTTCCCAACGCCTCCGCCGATGAGGAGAGCTACCGGAGAGCTTTCGGGCTCTCGGATAAGGAGTTCAGCTTCGTCAAGCAGGCGGACAAAGCGAGCCGCACGTTCCTGATCAAGCATGCACAGGACTCAATTATCGCTCGGCTCGACCTGTCGGCGATGCCCGATCTGGTGAAGGTGTTGTCCGGTCGGCCGGAAACGGTACGCGAATGCCAGACGCTACGCCTGAGCTATGGCGAGGAGCCGGCCGCCTGGCTCCCACATTTTTGTGGCTGGACCCTCCCGGAGGCGACCAGTGCGTAGAACGATCCTTCTCCTGCTCTCCGCTGCACTGGTGACAGCACCAGCACCCGCGGCCATCGCGGACATTCCTGTTAACGACAACGACATGAAGGAAAAGCGCTCCGAGGATGAAGGGCATTCGAAGAAGGACACGGCGACACGAGGCCACCAACTCGAGGATCAGACGATCACGAACTGCAACATCTCAAATAAGGAGAAGTACCGCCGTCTCTACCGCTCACCGGCGCAAGCGGTGCACGAGGATGCCAAAAACGTCGACCTGATCAAGCACTATGCAAACAAGCACAATGTCCCTGTCGGCCTTGCGTTGTCGGTGGCCCACGCCGAGTCCGGAATATCGACGTGCTCCGGCTCTCCGACCGGTGTGAAGGGCGTCATGCAGCTGACGAAGAAGACAGGCAAGGGTATGGGCTTCGACCGCGAAATCAATGAGGAGAACATCGAGGGCGGCGTCAAATATCTCGGCATGGGCGTAAACAAATGCGGCAGCACCGACTATGCCTGCGTAGCCTCCTGGTACAACGGCTCGACTGCTTCAGAGCAAAGCAACTGGGCCGGCAAGGTCGGTCGGAACCATGCCTGGTTCAACGCCTATGCCGGCGGCTCGAATATCGAGGACATTTCTTCGCCGTCGTTCAAATCCTATGTCGACTATGGCTCCGGCGCTACGCGCAGCTCGAATAGCGCGGCAGTAGGCGCGGTCGGTCGCGTCGTTCTCGGCATCGATGCAAGCACGGCACGCGTCCAGGAGGCGGGCCGGCGCATTGATAGTCTTTCAGCGTCCGCTGGGGCCTCGGAAATCTATCAGGAGGCGTGGGATGACAATACACAGGCGCGAGCCTTCAATGCCGAACTGGTGAATAACCTGATCACGGCACGCACGCTCTTCAACGAGCTGCTTCAGGCCAGAATGCAGATGAAGCTGTCGAAGATCTCGGAGACAGCCAAAACCCTGAAGTCCGATCCAAAGGTCAATCCGTACAGCTGCGATCCGGTCATCCTAGAACAGATGAAGTTGTCGCGCGACGACTGGCCACGCTGCGCCGTAGTCGTGGATGCAGACGCGGAAACCACGATCATGTCCACCCAAGGCACCGACGGCGCGATCGGCAACAATCTTCTCTTCATCCAGAATGCCGCAAACGCGGCCGATCAAGGAGGTCTGCAATGAAAAAGACGTTCGCCGTGGCTACCGTCCTCGCCTTCTCGACACCGGTCCTCGCCGACGTTCCAGTGATCGATAAAAAGAACCTGGCGATCGCCAGGAAGAACGCCGAAAACACCGGCGAGATCATGAAAACCAACACCAACATCCTCGAAAAGACCAAGGAGATCCTCGGCGCGCTGTCCGGCAGTCGCGACGGGTCGATGGGGATTTCCTCGACCGGCCTCGGCGGCAACATGTCCGTTTCGGCGGCGCCATCGTTCTCCTCGATCATGAACGGCGGCACGCTGTCATTCGGCGGTCTTGGCTCCGACGCACAGAACGTTGCGGCGACGCTGATCAACGGGCTGCAGCTCGTCAAGCAAGTGAAGGCGATCGTCGAAGGCGAGGATGCCGGGGCGATGAACCATGCCTTTTCCGGTACAGTCAACACGGCCGCCCTGCTCTCGGCGCTGACCCAGCAGGCATCGCAAGGCGTTTCGCAGCGTGAGCAATCGCTGCAGTCGGCAACTGGCCAGATCGGCTCGGCCGAAGACGTCAAGGGTTCGGTCGACGCAAATACCCGCATGCAGCTGGAAACGGCGCGCACGATCAACGAGCTGATCAGTGTCTCGAACGGCGGGGTTTCGGCGCTGAACACAGAAATGCAGATGCGGCTCACTCAGCAGTCCGAGACAGCCAAGATGCTGCAATACAAAGACGTCAACCCGTTCAAGTGAGGCCGCATGCCATTGCTCGTCGCGATAATGCTTTCTGGTCTCGCGCTGGTTGCCGGATGCCAGACGAAGGGTGAAAAGAATGCCCCCTGTCCGCCGATATCGAGTTTTGTGGAGGCGGAGGAGTTGTGTGGTCTGGCATCGCCGGTCAACGACGTCTTCGCGCCTGTCCTGAGGGAATGAACGGATGGCCGCGACCACGATCATATCGGACATTTTCGCAAAGCTGGACGCGATAGGCGAGACGTTCATTCGGAACACCTACGAGGGCCTTGCGCTTCAGGTGGATGTCCTGTTCGGGTCAATGCTCACCCTCTATGTCATCTGGTGGGGCTATATGATCCTTGCCGGACGCGACAGCTTCTCTGTGCCGGAGGCGGCCTGGCGGCTCGGCCGAGCCTTCTTCATCTACTATATGGCGACCAACTGGGGCGCCTTCTCTGCCACGCTCTACAAGCTCGTGCAGTCCGTGCCGAACCTGATCTCCGACACGATTATCGAGTCGATCGCTGGGTCCGGCGGCGTGCTCAATGGCGGAACCGACGATACGACGGGAGTGGTGAAGATCCTCGACGCCGTCTTCGAGACCGCAGGTAAGGTTTATGAGCAGGTGGCGACCGGCACCTTCGAATATGTCGGGGCGCTGATCGGCGCTGTCGTGTTCGTCGTCGCAATGATCTTCATCGCGGTCGCTGCGGCCGCGATCCTTGCGGCCAAGCTGATGCTGTTCATCACACTGGCGCTGGCACCGATATTTATCATACTGGCACTCTATCGCTGGACGTTCCGCCTCACCGACGGCTGGCTGTTGCTAATGGTCAATCTGATGGTGACGCAGACTTTGATGATGGCGTTTCTTGCCTTCCTTTACCAGCTCATCGAGCTTGCCATCAACACGGCCAACAATACCGCTACGGAAAGCAAGCTCTCCTATGTGGCGCCGTTCGTGATCGTCTGCCTGCTGGGAATCGTGGTGTTCCGGTTTATCCCCGCCTTTGCCGCAGGCATTACTGGGGGCGGCGCGTTGGGGCAAGGCGACTCGGCTATCGTTGGTGGCCGCGAAACGATGCTTCGGGCTCGGCGAGCGTATAGAGGCAGAACCGGGATCCTTCGTGGAGGGCTACAGAGCCGCCGCACATCCGCAGACGTTCAGAACGCGCGAGCACGAGCAATTCAAAGGGAGACGGAAAAGAATGGGCACTTTTAGCGATCCCAGTCTCTTGGACGAAGGACAATCTTGAGAAAGGCAACGCCGATGTATCCGTGGGATGAGGACCGTAGACGTGCCGCAGCGATCGACATGCAAAATCGCTTGAACGAGCAGATGGCAGAAAAGGCTAAGCAAAGCGTCAAGCCAGGAGACAACCGAAAGTTTCTTGTATTCATGGTCGCCGTCATCTTCTTCAAGCCCTTCGCCGAGTATTGCATCCATCTTTACAACACGCTCGCCGGATATGTTCACAGCCTTGGCAGTGTATTCGGCTTTTGAGCTTGGAGGTCCCTTGATGAAGAAGATCGCCTCGACGATCATAGCAGTCGGCTTGCTTTTTCCCGGCCTGGCATGGTCTCAAACGCCAAGCTCGATCTTGCCCGTACTGACGGGCGCTTATGCCCCCGACGAAGGCGGCTGCGAAGCCGCAGCTGCGGCGTTCATCTATGTCGAGGACAAGGGGATCGGCGCGAACAAAACCACAGGGAAAGTTCTGTCCGTTAAACGGGAAGGCGGCTCCTTTGTTTTCGATGTCTTGTGGATCGAAACCGGCTCTGATGAATCGGACGGCGATCGTGACACGGTCAAGATCGACGTGAAGGATGACCGCTCCTTCTACTTCACGAACACGGCTTCGAAGAGGATGCTGATGCGATGGTGCAGCTAGTTTCCTAACCGCTGCGCCGGAGCTGAGCGACTCCAGAATTCCAGGCTATCCGGCTCCCTCCCCGCACCGATGTGGTCGGCAAAGGCGATCACTTGGCCTAGTGAATAAACTATAGTTAATTATACCGCAGACGGCGGACCATCGGATAAACCCCAATGAGCAACGCAAGCGCGAATATGCCCAAAACCCCGCCGAACGATCTCACCGCCTACTGGGTAGCAGGCGCATCATGGGAGGCGGAACTCTACCGCAAGGAGCGCCGCTCGCGGAAAATCGCATGGACAGTCGCGACCGTGGCTGGCTTAGCCACACTGCTCAGCCTCTCGGCCCTCAATCTGCTGGTGCCACTGAAGCAGTTCGAGGCCGTGGTGGTGATCGCCGACAAAACCACTGGCTTCGTGGAGGTTGCCCGCTCCTTGAACGAGAGCAAGCTTTCCGAAAACGACGCCGTCAAGACTGCGAACATCGTGCGCTATATCCGGGCGCGCGAGACCTATGACCCTCGGGCGCTCAAGGACAATTACGATCTAGCCCAGCTCTATTCGACCGGCCAGGCCGCCTCGGATCTCCGTCACGACTTCGAGCCCGCGAACCCGCAGTCGAAGGACAAGATGCTCGGACGCAATACGCGCATCGCCGTTACCATAAAGTCGGTCTCGTTCCTCAACTCTTCCACGGCGACGGTCCGCTTCTCAACCGAGACGCGTCGCGACAACACCCTTCGGCGCGAACACTGGGTTTCGGTGGTCCGCTTCCGCTATACGACGGCGCCGCTAAAGAACGAATATCGCTTCGACAACCCGCTTGGCTTCCAGGCCACCGAGTATCGGCGCGATCAGGAATCGCTGCCGGAAGTTCTGCCGGCGGACAAGGCGGCGCGCTGATGCGGAAATCTCTTCTTTCATTCGCGGCGCTATCGCTACTTGCCGTAGCGGTAGCGCCAGCCCTGGCCGATCCCCGCATCCGCTACATCACCTTCAACAACAATGCGGTCGTGACCGTGCCTGCGGGTCTCGGCGTCTCGACCATGATCCAGCTTGGAAGCTCCGAGGTTATCGAGACGATCTCGGCCGGCGACACGGCGAGCTGGTCGATTGTCCCGAAGAAGGGGTCGGGGATCCTCTTCGTCAAGCCGCTACGCGAGAACGCCGAGACGAACGTCAACATCGTCACCAACCAGCGCATCTACGCCCTTCTGCTGAAGGGCTCGGCCGCGGCCGACCTTCGGGCTGCATTCCAGGTTCGGTTCAAATATCCCGACGAGGATGTCAACGCCCGGCTGTTGGCCGCCGCGCAGGAGAGTGCCAAGGATCCCCTGTTGAAGGATCTCGACCCGAGCCGGCTGAACTACGATTACGTCTTCCGCGGCGATACCAGCCTGAAGCCGCGGGTCGCCTTCGATGACGGCACCCATATGTATCTGGAATTTCCGGACGAAATCCCCGCCATCTTCGTCGTCGAAGGCAAGCGCCAGGAATCCCTCGTCAACCTGCGCACGCAGGGAAAATACGTCGTCGTCGACAAGATCGGGGCGCAGTTCACACTGCGCGCTGGCGACAAATGGCTTTGCCTCTACAATCGGCAGGCCAATCGCCAATCCTTCGATCTCATCGAAGACGCCTATGGACCGAAGCGCCTCGACCGCAAAGAGGAGCGCCAGCGATGAGCAAGATCGATTTTGATCACCTCGACGGGCAAAGCAGTGTCGCCAGCGACCGCAATGGCCGGCTCGGCAAGCTCGCCCTTCCCCTCCTGCTTGTCGCCGGCGCCGGTGTGCTTGCCTATGTCAACTGGCCGACCGGCCCGCAGAACCCCAACCTGACCGAAGGTTCAGGCGAGACTTTCGAGACGACGAACTCCAGCATCCGCAACTTTCCCGACGAACCGTTGAAGCAGGCGGCCGATCCGAACCTTGTGCAGATTCCGACTGCCGAAAAGAAGTCAGTGGAGTCCGCGGCGGTCAACCTTACCGTGAACGCGGGCGACGATCTGGAAAAACTGCGTCAGCTCGAAGAAGGGCGTCGCCGCGCCGAGGAAGAACGACTTCGGATGGAGGAAGCGCGCCGGCGCGCCGAAGAGGAAGCTCGGCTGGCCGAGCTGGAGGCCAAGCGCCGGGAGGAGGAGGAAAAGGCACGGTGGGAGCGGCTCCGCTCGGACCAGGTTATCGTCGACGGCTCCGGCGGCGAAAGCCTGTCGGCCGGCGAACACTCGGTGACGGTTGCTGACGACGGCCAGCTCGTCGCGGTTCCCGGCGCAGAAAGCGATGCGAACAAGGCGTTCCTCGCTCAGTCGGAAAAGCAGACGGTCAGCATCGTGAAGGCGACGCGCTTCGATCGGACCGACGCGCTTGTGGCCCAGGGCACGATGATCCGCGGCTTTCTGGAGACGGCCATCAACACCGACCTTCCCGGCATGGTGCGAGCCGTCGTGCGTGAGGATGTCCGGTCTCTCGACGGCGGTCGCGTCCTCATTCCGAAAGGCTCTCGCCTCATCGGCGAATACAAGTCCGGCCTGGCGCGCGGCCAAAAGCGCATCTTCATCGTCTGGTCCCGCGTGATCCGGTCCGATGGCCTGTCCGTCGAGATCGCCTCGCCCGGCGCCGACCGTCTCGGCCGCGCCGGGCTCACCGGCGAGATCGACACGCATTTCTGGGAACGCTTCGGTTCTGCGATCATGCTGTCGGTGATCGGCGGCGCGGCGGAATATGTTTCGGCGCTCGGCGACACGGCGGCGGAAAGCGCTCGTTCGATCTCGACGGTCGATCCGATCACCGGCGCGGTCACGACGATCACAACCGAACCGAGCCGAACGGCCGCGGAGGCGCGATCGATCGCCACGGAGAAGTCATCGGCGATCCTTCAAGACATTGCCAACGAGGCTTTCAAGGAAAGCTCGAAGATCCCGCCGACGATCTATGTCGCCCAGGGGGAGTCGGTTATCGTCTATCTGCGGCGCGATCTTGATTTTTCCGACTTCTATGCCGATCCGGTCCGGCAGGAGATGATGCGGCTGAAGCTTGGCGGGCAAATCCGGCGCAACGTCGATTCGACGCCCTATTATCCGATCGCGCCGATCCACAAATGAAGCAGTTCCCCTTTCTCGAAAAGGCGCTGGAGCGGTTGAAGCCCTATCTTTCGGATGATCGAGTCTCCGAAATCTCCGTCAATCGCCCCGGCGAGTTGTTTATCGAGCGGCTCGGCGTCGGCGGCATGGAACGCGAGGTCGATGCGCAGTTCACCGCCGATTGGATACGGACCTTGAGCGAGCGCGTTGCCGGCTCTACCAACCAGGTCGTCAACGACGAGCATCCCATTCTGTCGGCATGGCTTCCGACCGGGGAGCGCTTCCAATGTGTTTTGCCGCCGGCCGCACCCGACGGCGGCGCGATCTCCATCCGCAAGCAGGTCATCCACGACATAGGGCTGGAGGTCTACAAGAACCGCGGCGCATTCGAGCATACCAGGGTCGGGCGGCAACTCAGGCTCTCGACGGCCGAGGAGGAGCTTGCAGCCATGATGAAGCGCGAGGTCAACGCCATGCAGTTTCTTCAAACTGCCGTGCGCTCGCGAGTTTCGATCGCCATATCCGGCGGTACGTCGACAGGCAAAACGACCTTCCTAAATGCACTGCTCAAGGAGATTCCAGAAGAGGAGCGCATCGTCACCATCGAGGACGCGCGCGAGTTAAAGCCGATCACCCCGAACACAGTCGCATTGCTCGCCTCGAAGGGAGACCAGGGCCGCGCCAAAGTGACGCCGCAGGAGCTACTCGAAGCCTCACTGCGCATGCGTCCAGATCGGCTGATGTTGGGCGAGCTTCGCGGCGCCGAGGCGTTTTCCTTCCTTCAGGCGATCAATACTGGCCATCCGGGATCGCTGACAACGGTCCACGCCAACTCAGCGCGCTCGGCCTATGACCGCTTGGCGCTCATGGTCATGCAGAGTGGCGTTGCGCTCGAGAAGCAGGAGATTATCGACTACCTCAAGGAAGTCATCCCTGTCGTTGTCCAGCTCTCGCGCATTCCGGATGGTCGCCGCGTGGTCTCTGAAATCGTCTTTACCAAGGGGGACATGCTATGAACCCGGCAATCCTGCTGTTCGGGCTGGTGATTGCCGCCGCCGTAGCCTCGTTCGTCGCTTCGCTCGCCTATGCCGGCCTCTACTATGCGTTCGACAACTCGACATGGATGTTTCAGGCGCTGCAGGACGATATCCTTGCATCCTATAGCGCGGCGCGGCTCGATCTCGCCGCCAGTGACTGGCATCGGCCGATGATAGCGGCCGCGACTGGCCTGTTCGCCGGTGGCGCTGTGCTTGTTGCCGCCATAACAGGTAAGAAGAAATCGACCGACGCTCGCTTTCTCAGTACGCAGGAGGCCCGCGCCCTTGGCCTCACGCGCACCGGTGGCGTGTTCGTCGGTCGGATCGGCGGCAACTTGATGAAGGTTCCGGGCGGATTCACGCAGCGCGGGTCCGGCCGACGTCGGTTCATGAAGCCCATGCTGTTCGGCGGAAAGAAGCTCTGGATCGACGGGGATGACGTCGGTGGCTTCGTGATTGGACCGCCACGGTCGGGTAAAGGCGCATCGCTGATCGTGCCGAACTGTCTGCTATGGCCGGACAGCATCGTCGTGCTCGACATCCGCGGCGAGACCTATGAGGCCACGGCCGGATATCGTTCGAAATTCTCGCGCGTGCTACGTTTCTCGCCGGCAGACGAAAATGGCGATACGGAATGCTACAACCCGCTCGACTTCGTCGCGATCGACCCGGACCAGCGCGATATCGACATCAATTCCATCGCGACGGCTCTTTTGCCGACGCCGAAGGGCGACGCTTACTGGATCTCCGACGCCCGCGCACTCTTTGCCGGCGTTACGTCATGGGTACTGGAAAATCCGGATGTCTCCGACAAGGATAAGAACCTTGGAACGGTCCTCAATGTGATCGAAGGCGGCAACAAGCCGCTTCGTGAGTGGTTGGAGGAAGTCGCCAATTCTAAGCTTCGCGCCGAATGGATTAGTCCCTTTACATACACCACCCTCGCTCGCTTCGCCGTCATGGCCAGCAAGCAATTCGATGGTGTCTATGGCTCGCTCGCCGCAGCGGTGCGGCCGTTCAAGAACAATCGGATCCTGCGGGCGACGGCGCGATCGACGTTCGACATCCGCACCATGCGCCGGCAGAATATGAGCCTTTATCTGGATTTCCGCATCCAGCAGATCGGCTTGATCGGCCCGATCTTCAATGTATTGATGGTCCAGTTCATGGATTACATGTCGCGAAACATGATGGCGCGTGACGAGCGACGCGTGCTCGTCCTGCTTGATGAATTCCAGAACCTCGGCAAGCTGGAGAACGCGCTCACCGTCGCGACCGTCCTCGGCGGCTACGGCATTCCCTGCTGGTTCTTTGTCCAATCGCTCCGGTCGATCGATAACGTCTATACGCGCGAAGGCCGTCAGACGCTCGTCAACTCCGCTCGCGCTCAAATCTTCCTTGGAGCGCAGGATCCCGAGGATCAGCGGTATATTTCGCAGCTGCTGGGCGAGCGGAAGGAAGTGACGGTCGACAAGGCCGTTTCCACGGGCTTGACCCTGTTCGATCGCAAGGGCGCGACCATGTCTCATAAGACCACGATGCGGCCCCTAATGCGCCCTGACGAACTGGGCTCACTGAACGAGACGCGGTGCATCATCAAGCTTCGAAATCAGCAACCAATTTTTGGGGTTCGGAATTTCTACTATGCCGACAACCAACTGATGAAACGCGCGTGGTTGAAGATACCCCGGCCGAAAAACCAGCACATCACCAATGATGCAACCAGTTTCACGACTGGGCATCATGAAGATATCATGCGTTCTGATAGTCCACCTCCCCCTGATACAACACCTGGAGGGAAGTTTGCGGCCAAAAGCTTAGCGGTGATAATGGTGCCGTCGAGCAGATCGATACCCGAGCAAATTTTCCAGTTACCAGATGCTTCTCATACGTCAAAGCACGCCGACGAACCTCGCAGCGTCAATTCAGTGGGATGCGAACCGGACTTTAAATCAGCGATGAAAAAGAGTGCGGTGCGAAAGGCCGAAGCAGATAAATCCCTCGAAAGGATATTGACCATATTCGAGAGAGCGCCCGTAAAAAAACGGGCGGCTAAGAAGGTTAAAAAGGAGATCGCGTCGGCTTTTGCTGACGAATAGTCGTGACTTTACCAAGCGTGAAACATCGATGCGTTTTTCGAACGGGGAGCCTGCTCGATTAAACCGAAGCAAGCCTCCCGAACTCGCGTGCGTTCTCTCAAGCAGGTCTCCCACTTAACAAGCGCGACCTCCTGCCGCCCCTTCAGACGGCAGGGGAAGCATGTGATGTCACGGCGTCACTATGTTGAACCAGAAGTCGAAACTGTCGAGCATGGAAACGAGCTGGCCGAGTTTGGCGTTGTCGCCGGCGACCTTGACCTTACCGTCGGAAACGGCCTGGTCGAGTTTTGTCTCCCCAAGCGCAATGCTGTTTAGATCGGCTCGCGTCAGGGTGATGGTGGCATCGGCCTCGTCGGCCTGCTTGTCTTTCGTGTTGTTCAGGACACCGTTCTCAAGTTCGACGAGATACTTGCCATCGGCACCAAAGTCGAAATTGAGGACGATGTGAGCGTCGCCGGCCTTTTCAGCATTGAGCCGTACGCCGAGATAGTCGAAGAACAGGTCCAGCGACATCGCACGCACGGTGTCCGGGCTCGCTGTATTCGGCGTCGGAAGTTTTTTAACACCCTCGCGCAGCTCTTTTGCACCCGTCAGGTAGAAGTTGCGCCAGGGTCCGGACTCCGCCTGATAGCCGAGCTGTTCCAGCGCATCGGCGACGAGGTCCTTGGCGGGCTGGTTGTTCGGATCGGCAAAGACGACATGGTTTGCGACCTGGGCAACCCAGCGGTAGTCCCCCGCCTCGAACGACTTCTTCGCCTTGTCCAGAACGGCGTCCGAACCGCCCATGAACTCGACGTATTTCTTGCTCGCTTCGACCGGCGGAAGTTCGTGCAGCGTCGACGGATTGCCGTCGAACCAGCCGAGATAAAGCACGTATGTGGCAGCGACATCGTGATAGATCGAGCCGTAATAGCCGCGGTTTGCCCAGAAATTATCTAGGCTAGGCGGCAGTTTGAACGTCTCGGCGATTTCCCGCATAGTCATCCCATGGTTCACCATGCGCAGTGTTTCGTCATTGATGTAGCGATAGAGATCGCGCTGCTTTTCAAGCAGGTTCACGACCTTCTCGTTGGTCCACGTCGGCCAATGGTGTTGGGCAAACATCACCTCCGCCTTGTCGCCCCACATGACGAGCGCCTCGTTCAGATACTTGGACCACGGTAGAGGCTCGCGGATTTTGGCGCCACGAAGCGAGTAGGTATTGTGGAGCGTGTGGGTCGCGTCTTCGGCGGCCGAGATCGCCTTTTTCTCCTCGATGTACCACAGCATTTCCGAAGGCGCTTCGGAGCCAGGGGCCATCAGGAATTCGTAGGTGAGGCCGTCGATTGTTTCTTTCTGACCGGTCTTGGTGATGATGTTGGTCGGAGGAATGAGCGTCACCGTTCCGGCCGATGTCGTGGTGCCAAGTCCAGCACCGACCTGGCCTTTCGGGTCGGGCGCAAGCAGGTTGCCGTACATGTAGCTTGCCCGGCGGCTCATGGCCGTACCAGCCATCACGTTCTCCGCCACAGCGGCTTCCAGGAAGCCTTCCGGAGCGTAGATTTTAACTTTGCCGGAGGTGACGTCGTCTTCTGAAACCACGCCGCGCACGCCGCCGTAGTGGTCGACATGGCTGTGCGTGTAGATGACGGCCTTCACAGGCTTGGTGCCCCGGTTCTTGAAGTAGAGGTCGATGGCAACCTTTGCCGTCTCGGCAGAGACGAGCGGGTCGACAATGGTGATGCCCTCGGTGCCTTCAATGATCGTCATATTGGAAAGATCGAGGTTGCGGACCTGATAGATCCCGTCGGTTACTTCAAACAGGCCGCTCATGTTGATGAGCTGCGACTGCCGCCAAAGGCTAGGATTGACGGTCGCCGGCGCTTCGGCCCCTTCCTTGATGAAGCCGTACTGTTCAGGGTTCCAGATCGCGTTCCCGCTCTCTCCCTTGATAAGTTCGCTCGGCAAGGGAGCGACTAAGATTCCATGGGGAGTGAATAGCGGCCGGCGCTCTGGCAGAGTGAGGCTGCAATAACGCACTCACCTCATAGGAGACGCCGTCATGGAAGCTGGAACTTCCCAACCGCATTCGCCGACCGCTATCCGCACTGATCTTGCCGCAATTTTCGTGTCGTTGGAACTCTCTCGCTCAACCTGGCTGATCACATCGTTGTCGCCGGGAAACGGCGAGAAGATGTCGAAGCACTCTGTGGTTGGCGGCGATGTGACGGCATTGCTGGGTCGTTTTACTCAGCTCCAGGAGAAGGTGCGATCTCGTACGGGCAATCAGGTTCCGATCGTGAGCATTCAGGAAGCCGGGCTTGACGGCTTCTGGATCGATCGTGTGCTGAAGGCGAACGGGATAGAAAGTTACGTCGTCGATCCAGCCTCGATAGCAACCTCGCGCAGGCGCCGGCGAGCGAAGACGGACAAATTGGATGGTGAGGCGCTGGTCCGAGCGCTGTTGGCCTTCAAACGCGGAGAGCCACGGGTGTGCGCCATGGTCAATGCGCCAAGCCCCGAGGAAGAAGATCGCCGTCGCCTTTGCCGGGAGCGCAAGGTTCTGATCGCCGAGCGCGTCAAACATGTCAATCGCATTAAAGGCCTGCTCTTCGGTCAGGGCATAAGTGGTTACGAGCCGCTGCGCAAGAACCGGCGCAAGCAACTGGACGAGCTTCACACGGGTGATGGCCGTCCTTTGCCGACCCACCTCAAAACTCAAATAAGCCGTGAACTTGATCGCCTTGAATTGTTGCTAGAGCAAATTACAGCGGTGGAGAACGAGCGCGATACGCTCCTGGCGGCGCAAAAGAACAGCGTGGCGGCAACGCTGATCCCAACTGGGGCGATGTTGTGCGAAGTCAAAGGCATTGGTCTGGAATTCGCGGCTGTTCTCTGGACCGAAGGGCTGTTTCGCCATTTTGACAACCGGCGACAGGTTGCTGCGTACGCGGGGCTGGCACCGACACCCTGGCAGAGTGGAACCATCGATCACGAGCAAGGCGTCTCGAAGGCGGGCAACCCGCGCCTGCGTACCACGATGATCCAACTGTCGTGGTTGTGGTTGCGCCATCAGCCGCAATCAGCGTTGAGCCAGTGGTTTACGGCCCGCGTGCAATCCAGCGGTGGGCGCGCGAAGAAGAGCGCGATCGTGGCGCTGGCACGCAAATTGTTGGTTGCTCTATGGAAATATGTGATCGCCGGCGTTGTCATCGAGGGCGCGGTGTTAAAGACGGCCTGACAATGCACACAAGCCACATTCTCTAATCTTCCAGGAGCGATCAATCCTGGCGGATCCAGGGGGACGAACCGATCCGCGACATGGCTTCAAACGCCGCTACTAAGAATGGTCTCGTCCTCCTGAGCCTTTGCCGCAACGCAAGCGGAATGATGGTGCAGCCGCTCGGCGCGGCGACCGAATGTGAGTTTGAACCGGCAATGGAAACAGGCCCGTTCACGCGAACAGGCTCAGCCTTGGATGCCGAAAGAGCGACCGAAGGAAACATGCGATGGACCTTTAAAAGTTCTTGACCCGAAGTTCCCCATGTGAGCCGCGTTTGGCATCCTCGAAATCAGTCGTGTCGCTGAAAGGAAGTTGTTGCAGCAGTTTGCCATTGGCAACTTTCGTTGCCTCCGTCGCGTCCTTTTGCGGCTGTGGACTTTGTGCATGGACGGGCATTGCAGTGGCCGCAATGATGGCAATGATCGACAAGCTAGATAAATATCGCTGAATTCGCATTCTCACTTCTCCCGATTGTATTCAGATGAGATGCTCGCGGTGGCGCTACCACCATCGATAGAGACTGCAGTTTGCGAAAGCCTCGCTGAGCTTCCTCCCAACAGCTATCGCCGCTGCACGGGGGGTGGGGAAAGTACGTTACTGTTAATTGTAACGATAATGTTAGATACATCAGGCGTGGCGATTGCCCGTCGACGAAGCAGTTCAATGGCTTTGAAAATTCTCGAAACGTTTAAAGCGGCGCCGAGGTGCTTATTCCAAACGATACATTACGCGATCTTAGACGCCAAAGGCGAACATCGCAGCAACAAGCCGTGCAACGCGCTCGTGAAGAACCCCCTTCAATCACTGGGCACTTTGGCTACGGACACGATTTGGTAGTCCGAAGCGGACAACTAATTCGTTAAGCAGGGACGGCGGATTTGCGCCGTCAACTCCGCCGTAGAGACCAACTTGGCCGCTGCCCGAAAGCAGACGTCACCAGCGACAGGGCTGGACGGCTTGATTGCGCCAGAACCGAACGCCCCTTGCTCGTCTGGGTGTTGCACGATACCACACGCCCCTTGTGACCCTGCGGTCGCTTCGAAAGCCGCTCCGGAGGATGTTCAGTGGAAATTTGCGATCTTACAGCCCTTCCGACTTGCGCGGACATCATCGCTGACCGTGCTTGGAATGCGTGGTGGACTGGGAGCGAAGTGTCTTTAGCCGAATATCGGGCTCACCTTGACCAAATGATTGAGGGCGAAGGCATTCCGCTCGCTCTTGTCGCCCATGAGCAAGGCGAGTACGTCGGATCAGTCTTGTTGATCGAAGATGACCTTGATGACCGGCCACAATACACGCCGTGGATTGCCGCTCTTTGGGTTGAGCCGGAGATGCGACGAAACGGTATCGCCGCGAAGTTGATGGACGCTGCTCGAAAAGAGGCTTCGGCGCGGGGACACGCATTTTGCTATCTCTGTGCAACGCCTGACAACTCGCCTTACTACCTTGCACGTGGCTTCAAGCAAATCGAAAGCGAGGTGTCTGGATTAAACCTGTTTTCCATCAGCTGTTGATTGCCGCGGTTAAAGAAAATGCATAAGCGGACTCACGCACGCATGTTGGTCTAACTTTCGGCAAGGCGAGTTTGCATGCCTCGATATGTATCGTTGACTGAAACCGCTAACCTTTTGGCGACAGTCGGGCGCGTTCTTGTCATTGGATGTTCTGGTGGCGGCAAGACAACGTTCTCCGCCAAGATTGCAGAGTCATTTGGCCTAGAATTTCAATCACTCGACCGAGATGTGCGGTGGCTTCCTGGCTGGGTAGAGCGTGATCCGCGGGAACAGAGAGAAATCATCGCTGATATGGTCCATCGGAGCCGATGGGTTATGGACGGCAGTGGAGCGTCTTCCTTCGACATCAGATTGCCGCAAACTGATCTAGTTCTGTGGGTGCGTGTTCCCCGACGGGTCGCGCTCCTCGGTTTATTGAAGAGGGTTTCTCGTTTCTACGGCTCCGTTCGACCAGCGATGGCTGATGGTTGTCCTGAGCCACTGCCAGATCGCGAGTTCCTCTCCTATATCTGGAACTTCGAGAAAAAATACGCACCTATTTTCATCAAGCAAATAGAGCGTTACGGGCCGAATGTTCCGGTAGCCGTGCTCCACTCGCATCGCGAGATGGATCGGCTCCTTCAACTAGCTTCGCAACCTCACGCTCGAAAAGGCGGATGACCGCTTCGGGTCACAGAACGAACCCGCTCGCGCGGGAGGGAAGGCGCGGGCCTTGAGACGTGTGCCTCGTTGACGGCATCGGTGAGGCTTTGATCGATCAGAGGTGACGGGCGGACGAAGACCTCCGAGCATGAAGGGGTCAACCTTCAGCTTGAGAGGAGCATCCGATGACCGTCCCCCATTCACATCCGTCCGGCAGCGCGCTTCGTGAGCGCATGATCGAAGACATGTCCATGCGCGGCTTCACCGAGGACACGCGCCGTGACTATATCCGTTGCGTGAAGGCACTTGCCACCTTCATCGGCCGTTCCCCGGACACGGCGACGGCTGAAGATCTGCGCCGGTTCCAGTTGCACCAAACCCAGATGGGCATGCATCCGCCGAGCATCAACAGTTCGGTCTCGGCGCTGCGCTTCTTCTTCACCGTGACGATCGACCGGCCCGATCTGTCTCGCCGCCTGACCCTGATCCATCAGCCGCGCAAGCTGCCGCTGGTGCTGAGCATCGAGGAAGTGGCGCGGCTGCTCGAAGCCGCACCGGGGCCGAAGTACAAGGCTGCTCTCAGCACGGCCTATGGCGCCGGATTGCGGGTGTCGGAGATCGTGGCGCTCAAGGTGAGCGATATCGACTCGACGCGCATGTTGATCCGCGTCGAGCAAGGCAAGGGGCGCAAGGATCGCCACGCCATGCTGTCGCCGCAACTGCTCGAGTTGCTGCGCGCTTGGTGGCGCGAGGGCAAGCGCCGCGGCGTCATGCTGCCACAGGGCTGGCAGTTTCCGGGCCGCAGCCCGATCACGCCACTCTCCACGCGGCAGATGAACCGCGCCGTCCATACGGCCGCGGAAACCGCCAAGATCAAGAAGCGGGTGACGCCGCACACGCTGCGCCACAGCTTCGCCACACATCTGCTGGAGCAGGACGTCGACATCCGCGTCATCCAGGTCCTGCTCGGCCATGCCAAACTTGATACGACCGCGCTCTATGCCCGCGTCGCCACCAAGACCATCCGCGCCGTGATGAGCCCGCTCGACCGGATCAGCCTTCTGGCAAAGGACGAGACCAGACCGGGCGCGTGACGCGGCGGCGATGAGCCGTCCGCTCCTAGAGGTCGCCGATATCTTCCATCGTCATGGCGCCGCCTGGCGCACGGCCCATGCCGGTCACTTGAGCCTCGGCCAGTTGAAGGTGATGGCGGCGATCGAGAACTGCCGCACCGCAGCCCTCGGCGGTCACGTCGAGGCATGCGAGGACTGCGGCCATAGCCGCATCGCCTACAACAGTTGCCGCAATCGGCACTGCCCCAAGTGCCAGGATGCGGCGGCAAGGGAATGGCTCGCCGCGCGCCAGGCCGATCTGCTGCCCGTCGGCTACTTCCATGTCGTCTTCACACTGCCGGTCGAGATCGCCGACATCGCCTTTCACAACAAGGCGGTCATTTATGGTCTCCTGTTCCATGCCGCCGCGCAGGCCATGCTCACCATCGCGGCCGATCCCAAGCACCTGGGCGCCCACATCGGCATCACCGCCGTGCTGCATACGTGGGGCTCGGCGATGACCCATCATCCGCATGTCCACATGATCGTGCCCGGCGGCGGCATCGCGCTCGATGGTGAGCGATGGGTGTCCTGCCGGCCCGGCTTCCTCCTGCCCGTGCGCGTGCTCTCAAGGCTGTTCCGGCGGCTCTTCCTGGCGAAGCTGACTGAGGCCCATGCCGCCGGCCGGCTGACGTTCTTCGGCGATCATGCTCGCTTCAGCGAGCGCAGCACCTTTGTTAAATTCCTGGTGCCGCTCAGAAGGAAGAATTGGTTCGTCTACGCCAAGTCACCCTTCGCCGGACCCGAGGCCGTTCTGGCGTATCTGTCGCGCTACACCCATCGCGTCGCCATCTCCAATAGCCGGCTGATCGCGCTTGACGAGACCGGCGTGACGTTCCGCGTCAAGGACTACCGCCGCGACGGGCATGAGCGCTACCGGACCATGACGCTCGATCCAGATGAGTTCATCCGCCGCTTTCTGCTCCACGTATTGCCCAAAGGCTTCCACCGCATCCGCCACTATGGACTACTTGCCAGCGCCGGCTGCGCGGAAAATATCGCGCGCGCCCGCATGCTTCTCGCCGCGCTCCAGCCTGAAGTCCGCCGATCCGATGATGCCGACGCCGCTGCCCAGGCCGACTGGCGGCCATCTTGTCCCTGCTGCGGCGGGCGCATGATCATCATCGAGACCATCGAGCGCGGCAACGACGCCCGAGCACCGCCATCCGCCGCCTCAACAAGCGGGGCGCAAACGCCATGACCGCGACTCGCCCGCCACGCACCATTCCTACCCAGGGACCTCATCGTCCCCGGAAGCCTGACTTCGTGCGCCCGCATCAAACGGCGCAACCAAACACACCAGAATCGACCGCCCTGCAACGACCATGCCACAGCATGCGCGGCGGCGACGAGGATGGCACAAACGCCAATAGGATCGTTGCCACCTGTCAGCCGCATCAGATCGGCCGACCAGCACCCAACGCAAACCACAAATCCCCATAGACCGGAAAACTGCCCTCTCCATCCCGCGGGTTCTTTCTCTGGAGGCTTTCGGACGCCGGCCCGGCGCCAGGCCAACACGTGGATAGCCGGCATCCGAAACCCTTCACAATCCCAGACCTAGGCGGCAAGAACTCTAATGTCCGTTTTTTGTGTTGGGTTTCCTCGCAGACGGTCGGGGAGACGCTCGGGTCAACTGGCCAAGTATCCGCGGTTGATGCGCTTCCCGGGCGTTCCGATCAAGAGCGGGTATCGCGAACTCTCCACCCGACTGAGACGACCGGCAGCCGGCAACATGCCGCCCCAGGCCCGATGTCTCCAATCCCTCGCCTTGAGGATTCGAACCAGCTTCGATTGCCCTATCGTTAATTAAGCGAATGCGTTAATTAACAAAAATGCCGTTTCGTTTATTAAGGCGCCGTGCTATTTAACTTCAGCACAACAATCGACTCAGGAAGGCTATGGTCAGAAACGACCCCAACACCAACGGGCGACTAGGTCGCTTCGTGGAAACCGCTGCGGGTGGCGAGCGCGTCAAGGCGTTTGTGCCGCCTCCCCTTCCCCCAGTTCCGCCAATCGCGATCACGGGCCTGCTCACTCGCCTCAGCGCAGCGGAGCGTGCGCTCGGACGGCTCGACGGTGTTTCAGTGTTGTTACCGAACAAGGAACTGTTCCTCTACATGTATGTGCGCAAGGAGGCGGTCCTTTCATCCCAGATAGAGGGGACGCAATCGACGCTTTCCGACCTGCTTCGCTTCGAAACAGAGGCGATTGGCGGCGAGCCCGTCGACGATATTCGCGAAGTCTCCAATTACGTCGACGCCATGATGTTCGGCCTCGAGCGCCTGGAACAACTACCATTATCCCTGCGCCTTATTCGGGAGATGCATCAGCGATTGTTGGACAGCGGCCGCGGTGGGACAAAGAGCCCTGGCGAATTCCGAAAGTCCCAGAACTGGATCGGTGGAACTCGGCCGGGAAACGCCATGTTTGTGCCCCCACCTCCCAATGAAGTCATGAGCTGCCTCGGGGAATGGGAGAGGTTCGTTCATTCGGACACGCCAGACATTCCACCTCTGATCAAAGCGGGGCTCATTCACGTTCAGTTTGAGACCATCCACCCTTTCCTGGACGGCAACGGCCGTCTCGGTCGACTCCTGATCACGCTGTTCCTTTGCGCCACGGGAGTACTTCGACAACCCCTGCTTTACCTCAGCCTCTATTTTAAATCCCGCAGAGCCGATTATTACCGCCTGCTGCAGGAAGTCCGCGAATACGGTACTTGGGAAGCTTGGCTCGAGTTCTTTCTCGACGGAATCGCCGAAACAGCGGAACAAGCGTTTGAGACCGCCAACCAAATTGCACGACTATTCGACGGCGACCGCGAACGCATCATAAGAGAATCTGAGCGTACGGGATCGGTCCTCCAGATCCACGAAACCATGCGCACAAGTCCTTATCTGACGGCGACCACGGCAATGAAGCGGAGTGGCCTGACAATGCCGACCGTCAACGCGGCTCTCGAGCAACTCCAGAGGCTCGGGATCGTTGAAGAAGCAACAGGTCGACGGCGTGGCCGGGTATTCGTCTATCGCGCCTACATGGAAATACTCAGCGACGGAGCTGTCGGCTAAACGGTTCCCCTCGATACATTATCCGATCTTAAGCCTGTCGACGAGAACACCCACGGGGGCCCAGTCTTGAGTTGAGTGCGCGCCTTGGAGTAGACAGGTCGCGATGAGGGATCGACCGCCTACCGGGTTTTCGGAAAGGCAAAACACCGCAGTTACAGCGTTGAATTCAAACGTCAGGTCGTGCAGGAGTTCCTTCGTCGGCGAGACGCAGCAGGTAGAGGTCGTTCATGCTGATGCGATTAGATCTCAGTCTCCATAAATGTCGAAGCCGAAATACCGCTTGGAAATTCTTTGGTATGTCCCGTTCTCACGTATCTGCGCGATCGCGATCAGCCCCGCACCAGCGAGGGTCGCAGCCTCATTATCTCCAAAGACCGTGACCCCCGCCCTCGTCGATCTCTACACGGTTCGGCCGGATGGAGGAGGAAAGCAACTTCTCGCCAAAAATGGGGGTAAGACGGAAAACTGGATCATCGGCATCGATGGCGTACCGCGTGTACGCGTCGACAAGGCTTACAACGACGATCGTATCTATATGATCCGCAACTCCCGGATGTAACCGTGGCGAGGACTTGCGCGTACAACCCCATTTGACACGCTAGCGGTGAGCAGCATTTCCGCCCGACGGAAAAACGCTCGACGCACTTGATAACAGAGGCAGCGACCTCATTTCCCTGGCCAACATCGACCCCCAAACCGGCGTCAACCTTGCCGGTCAGGGCGAGCGGGGCGGAGCGTCTTGCGAGAACGACTGGCCGGGTTGAGGAGGGAGCGGTTGAGCGAAAGCGGCGACGGGTCGACCGTTCTGCGAGAGGGGTTTTCCCCCATTTCCTCTTTCTTTCCACTTTCCCCTTTCACCTCACGCATTGGGAATGCGGGTGATCGCCAAGAGGATTGATAACAGTTGATAAACGACCTATCTTGACTTCCATCACATTCAATGGAGTACAGCATGATAAGTGCCGATCTGGGAAAGCAGCTCGAAAGCTATATCCAGCAACTCGTCGACACAGGTCGTTATGGCTCGAAAAGCGAAGTCCTGCGGGAAGGTGTGCGGCT